>JAGVJQ010000102.1 GCA_020051015.1 Gammaproteobacteria bacterium | reverse complement strand
TGATTTTCGAGTACCGCAGCGCAGCATACATAGTAGTATTTGAGCAGCGGAACACAGAAAATCGAGGCTTTGTGCCCAGCATAGTAGAATTGTAAACAGTTCCTAATTACAACTTCTAAGTAATCGGAAGTGTTACACCAACTTGTCCTTGATATTTACCACCACGATCTTTATATGATGTTTCACATTCTTCATCTGACTCGAGAAACAACATTTGTGCCACACCTTCATTAGCATAAATTTTTGCGGGTAGTGGTGTGGTGTTGGAAAATTCTAATGTCACATGACCTTCCCACTCAGGCTCTAATGGTGTCACATTAACAATAATGCCACAACGAGCATAAGTTGATTTTCCTAGGCAAATTGTTAATACACTGCGCGGAATACGGAAGTATTCAATGGTGCGCGCAAGTGCAAATGAATTTGGCGGAATAATACAGACATCTGATTTTATATCGACAAAACTATTCGCATCGAAGTTTTTGGGATCGACAATGGCCGAATTGATGTTGGTAAATATTTTAAATTCATTGGCACAACGTACATCATAACCATAGCTTGATGTGCCGTAGGAAATAATTTTATCGCCATTAGCCGCGCGTACTTGTTGGGCTGCAAAAGGCTCAATCATGCCATGTTCGCGCGCCATATAACGAATCCATTGATCTGATTTAATTGACATAGTTTATTCACTCACAACAATTTTAGGGAATTTGGATGCAGCATTTTTTGCACGTAAAGATAAACGAGCGGCTGCGTAACAAGCAATATTTCGATAAATTTCAGATAAAACAGAATCAGGTTCTGCTATAACTGTTGGTTTACCAGCATCAGCCTGTTGGCGAATGCGAATATCTAATGGTAATTGTCCTAACAAAGGTACTTCATATTGTTCAGCAATCATTTCACCACCACCACTACCAAAAATAGCTTCTTTGTGGCCGCATTGACTACAAATATGTAAACTCATATTTTCAATGACGCCTAATACGGGAACATTAACTTTACGAAACATCCCGATGGCTTTATGCACATCTAATAATGCAATGTCTTGTGGTGTTGTTACAATAACAGCACCGCTTACTGGAATTTTTTGCGCAAGTGTTAATTGCACATCGCCCGTGCCTGGCGGTAAATCGACAACGAGATAATCTAAATCATGCCAAGCAGTATCATGCAACAGTTGTTGCAAGGCACCGCTCACCATCGGACCACGCCATACCATAGGGGTATGTTGCTCAACCAAGTATCCAATGGACATGGATTGCAGGCCATGGCTGATAATGGGCTCCATATGTTTGCCATCTTTGCTAACAGGTTTTTGGCAAATACCTAACATTTGTGGTTGATTCGGACCATAGATATCTGCATCAAGGATGCCTACTCGCGCACCTTCCGCTTGCAAAGCTAATGCCAAATTAACCGCTGTGGTAGATTTACCGACACCACCTTTGCCTGACGCTACAGCGATAATATTCTTTGTGCCGGGTAACGGTTTTAAACCACCTTGTACAATATGTGGTTGAATTTCCCAATCAATTTTGATGGTTAATGATTTGATAGCAAGCGGGGCTAATGTTTCCCGTAAAGCAGCGTCAAGTTTCTCTTGGTAGCTGGCTGCAGGAAATCCTAACTTAACATGGATATGAACTTGCTGTTCTTGAATATCGATATGAGCTATCGATTTTGAGGCGACCAAATCTAGACCGGTATAAGGTTCAATATATTGTTGTATTTGTTTAAGAATTGTGTCTTTGGTTAATGTGTTCATAAAATGATTAAAATCACTAATTTATTGCTTGTTGGCATTATACCGGATAGTTGGTGATGTTTGTAGGTGTATACGGTATATTCCAGTGAGTTGCATTTATATGTTATTATTATGCATCTTAAATAAATTTATAAAAGATTAAACTTATCATGCAAAAACGACAAATACTGGTTACCACAGCTTTAACTTACGCTAATGGGGCGCCACATTTAGGACATTTGGTTGAAGCAATTCAAGCTGACATTTGGGTTAGATTTCAACGCATGCGTGGCCATGACTGTTATTTTATTTCTGGCAGTGATGCTCACGGTACTGCTATCATGATTAAAGCACGAGAGCGTGGCATTTCGCCTGAAGAATTAATTGAATCAGTGCATGCGGAACAACTCCGCGATTTTTCAGCATTTTTAATTGAATATGACAACTATTACACGACACACTCAGAAGAAAACAAACAATTAGTGGCGGCTGTGTATGAAAAATTAAAGCAACACGGTGACATTGCTACACGAACTATTTCACAGGCATTTGATCCAGTACAAAATATTTTCTTGCCCGATCGCTACGTCAAAGGCGAATGTCCTCGCTGTCACGCCAAAGATCAGTATGGCGATAATTGTGAAGTATGTGGTGCGACTTATTCGCCTCATGAATTAATTAATGCCGTTTCAGTATTATCTGGCGCAACCCCAATTCAAAAAGAATCCGAGCATTATTTTTTCCAATTACAACATTATGAAGAAATGCTCCGCAAATGGGGTCAAAGTGGGCATTTACAACCTGAAGTCGCTAATAAATTACAAGAATGGTTTGATGCTGGATTGCGTGATTGGGATATTTCGCGAGATGCCCCTTATTTTGGCTTTGAGATTCCTGGTGCCGCAGGCAAATATTTTTATGTTTGGTTAGATGCCCCCATCGGCTACCTTGCTAGTTTTGAAAATCTATGTAAACGCAAACCTTATCTCGAGTTAAATCAATTTTTTGGTGCAGATAGCAAAGCAGAGTTATACCATTTTATTGGTAAAGATATTACGTATTTTCATGCATTATTCTGGCCTGCGATGTTAACTGGTGCTGGTTATCGTAAACCGACAGCCATTTTTGTTCATGGTTTTTTAACGGTTAACGGGCAGAAAATGTCGAAATCGCGCGGTACATTTATTAATGCTAGTACCTATTTACAACATATTGACCCTGAATATTTGCGTTACTATTTTGCAGCAAAATTAAACTCAAATGTCGAAGATATTGATTTAAATTTAGCTGATTTTGTACAACGCGTTAATTCTGATTTAGTTGGTAAAGTCGTTAATATTGCTAGCCGTTGTGCTGGATTTATCACGAAAAATTTTGATGGAAAAATGGCAAATGAATTAATTGAGCCAGCATTATATGAATCATTTATTCAAGCCGGCGATACCATTGCAGAATGCTATGAGCAGCGTGATTTTGCGCGTGCAGTTCGTGAAATTATGGCGCTTGCTGATCAAGCGAATCAGTATATTGCGGATAAGCAACCTTGGACTTTGATAAAACAAGCAGATAAAAGTGCAGAAGTACATGCAATTTGTAGTTTAGGATTGCAACTGTTTCGCGTTTTAGTGACTTATTTAAAACCCATTTTGCCGGAGCTTGCGAAAAAGACAGAGCAATTTTTAATGATTCCGCCAATGACATGGCACGACCGACGCACAACCTTATTAGAGCATAAAATTGCTGCGTTTATTCCCATGTTACAACGTTTGGAATTAAAGCAAGTTGAAGCCATGGTCACGAAGCCAACCGAGCCTGTAGCAAAAAAAGAAGAAAAAGCATTAGTTATAAAAAGTGAGAAATCTACATTGACAGAAATTAAAGCTGAAATTAGTTACGATGACTTTGCCAAAATTGATTTACGGATTGTTAGAATTGCGCAAGCAGAAGCTGTCCCTGAAGCAGATAAATTATTAAAATTGCAATTAGATATTGGCAATGGTGAAATGAGACAAGTATTTGCTGGTATTAAAGCAGCCTATCCGAATCCTGCCGACTTAATCGGAAAATTAACTGTTGCCGTTGTTAACTTGGCACCACGTCAAATGCGTTTTGGGATGTCAGAAGGTATGGTGTTAGCAGCGGGCCCTGGTGGTAGTGATTTATGGATTTTGCATCCTGATGACGGCGCAAAACCCGGTATGTTGGTAAAATGATTCTCTTTTCACTCCCAAGTTAAGGGGCATGTTTTGCTCCCAAGTTAAGAGGCATGAAAGGTTACCTCTTTTCGCTCCCCTCCCCCGCGAAGCGGGGGAGGGGTTGGGGGAGAGGGGGCTGTCTGAAAAATCTATATAATTGCAATATGTTGGTAAAATGACCGAAAAAAACCTAGCCGAAAAAATCGATGCCTTATTACCACAAACCCAATGTGGTTTGTGTGGCCATGGTGGTTGTATGCCATATGCAACCGCCATAGCCGAAAAAAATGAAGCCATTAATCTTTGTCCTCCGGGCGGCGAACGTGTACTAGCAAAATTAGCGGCGTTATTAAAACAAGAACCTATTCCATTAAAAGCTCCGGCAAAACCAGCACAAGTTGCAGTTATTCAAGAAGAGGCGTGTATCGGCTGTCTTAAATGTATTACTGCCTGTCCAGTGGATGCGATTGTTGGTGCAGCAAAATTGATGCATACCGTGATCACAGATGCTTGTACTGGTTGTGAATTATGCATCCCACCATGCCCAATGGACTGTATTGAGCTTGTTGCTATTTCTGAACCGGTAAACGACGATGAGTTTTATCAAAAAGCAGAACTGGCACGACAACGTTATTACAAACATAATGTACGATTAAAATCAGATGCGTCAATGGCAGAAAAACAACATGAACAAGCGGTAAAAGCATCAATGATTACGAATAATCAAGATGAAATTCTCGCTGCACGAAAGGCTTTTGTTGCTGAGGCCATAGCGCGTGCTAAAGCAAAAAAAGGACAATAACATGACGCCAAAGCAACGACGAGAAATGTTTACTCGTTTACAAGCACAAAATCCACATCCAACGACAGAATTAATTTATTCATCACCATTTGAACTGTTAGTTTCTGTATTATTATCCGCGCAAGCAACTGATGTCAGCGTTAATAAAGCGACGGCTAAGTTATTTCCAGTTGCCAATACACCGCAAGCAATTTTAGATTTAGGTATCGATGGTCTGAAGTCATATATCAAATCGATCGGATTATATAATAGCAAAGCTGAAAATCTGATGAAAACCTGTCGTATGTTGGTGGAGCAATTTGATAGCCAAGTTCCGGATAATCGTCAAGCGCTGGAGTCTTTACCTGGAGTGGGACGTAAAACAGCTAATGTGATTTTAAATACTGCATTTGGCCAGCACACAATGGCGGTTGATACGCATATCTTTCGTGTTTCAAATCGAACTGGACTTGCACCAGGCAAGAATGTTTTGGAAGTAGAGCTGGGGTTATTAAAAAATGTGCCTAAAGAGTTTATGCAACATGCTCATCATTGGTTAATTTTGCACGGACGATATACGTGTACAGCGCGTAAACCGCATTGCGCTGAATGCATTATTAGTGATTTATGTGATTATTATAAAAAACTTCCCACGGAGAATTAACATGTACACTATGGATCGCCAACAAATGCGGCACCATTTTTTTCAAACCTGGCAAAAATTCCAAACTCAGCAAATGTTAACAAGTCTTGAGCAACAACTTGTGCAAGTCATTCTTGATCACCCGGAATACCAGCCTATCTTTAACCAACCTGATAAATATCTAGATAAAGATTATCTACCCGAGTTTGGCGAAACCAATCCCTACCTCCATTTAGGCTTGCATTTGACGCTCCGTGATCAAATTGCGACTGACCGACCAATGGGAATTAATCAAATTTTTCAACAATATTGTCAAAAATTTGGCGATAATTTGGCAGCAGAACATGAAATGATGGAATGCCTGGCTACTTCGCTATGGCAGTCTATGCAACAAGGCGGACAATTTGATTTAGAGAATTATCTTGAAAATTTAAGGACGAGGGTGTAACGTTACCTGATGAAAATTATAGAAAAAAATCGAGAATTGGAACAAGGACTGTTGACAATTCGCTAGTCTGCGGTAGAAAGGCGGGATTTTTGAGCACCGCAGCGCAGCATACACGGCCGTCTGTGAGCAGCGGAGCGCCGAAAATCGCGACTTTATGCGCAGTATAGTAGAATTGTCAATAGTTCCTATTTTGACCACAATTAATCATTAACTGCATTATACTTATAGCTGAAGAATTAACTCATAGTATGTTTAAACGAATGAATGACATTAATACTGGTGATCGTTTAAGTAATGCATTAAAAGGGCAGGTGCTTACGAGCCAGGCGGATCTCGATCCCAAAGACAAGCCCTTATTAGAAATGGCTGACTGGTGCCAGCAACGTAATACTATTGTCGTGTTAAAAAGTGGCACGATTCTTACCGTTGATCCTATTTCACGCGATGTCCAAAATTGTAAGACGATGCTCATTAATCGTGGTATTCGTCCAGGCCGAGTTGTGACAGCCACACAACAACTTATTACGCTACTATTAGCCAATGTTGCCGGTGAAGAAGATGAAGAAGAGCAACGTGCAACTACCGAAGCCGAATCAAGCATTAGCGCACAACAACAACGTTTACGTTTACTAGTACAAGAAGCGGTAACGGCCGATATTAGTGATATTCATATTGAAGTACGCCCGGAAGTGGCGCGTATTCGTTTTCGCAAATATGGTGAATTATATTTACATGCTGAATGGTTCCCACGCTTAGGACGTGAAATTGCCTCTGTTGCCTTTAATAAAGAAACTGACCATGCTACCGCACACTTTAATCCATTAGTGCCACAAGATGCCTCTATGCCACTTCGAGTTGCAGGACAAGAAGTACGATTGCGTTTAGCTAGTATGCCCGCACATGGTGGTTTTGACGTAGTAATGCGGATTTTAGGGGTTGGCGATGCTGCAAAACCGGTTACCCTTGAGCAATTAGGTTATACCCCCGAGCAAGTCTATATTATAAGTCGCGCGGTACAAATGCCGCATGGCGCGGTTTTATTATCAGGCCCGACAGGTTCTGGTAAAACCACAACACTGGCAAGTTGTATGCAATTAATTCGCGATACACGCAAAGTTTATACGATTGAAGATCCAGTTGAAAAAGTCGTGCCCACTGTCACGCAAGTACCGGTTAATACTGATAAAGATGATCGCAGTTTTGCTTCATTTGGGCGTGCTGCATTACGTATGGATCCAGATTATATTGTCCTCGGTGAAATGCGGGATGAAGATACGGCAAATGTTATGGTTCGCGCCGCTATTACCGGACACTTGGTTTTCTCAACTATCCATACCAATTCTGCACCCGGTATTATTACTCGGTTAGTCGATATGGGGATTTCGCAAACATTACTGAGCGATAGTAATGTGTTAGTTTGCTTGATTTTCCAACGATTAGTTCCGAAATTATGCAAAAAATGTAATGTACCTATTTCGCAATCAACACATGCCAAGGTATATCTCGATAGATGGCGTGATTACTTTGGTGATAAATACGAACATATTCGTGCTCGTGGCCCGGGGTGTTCTGAATGCCAAAAAACCGGTGTCAGTGGTCGTTCAGTGGTAGCGGAAGTGATTTGGGTTGATGAACCTGGCCGTCGATTTATCCGTGCTTGTGACATGATTGGCTGGGAATCCTATTTAAAACAAAAAGGTTGGAAAAACTACAAAGATCGCACGATTGAACTTGTCAAAGAAGGCTTCGTTGATCCTGGCGATGCAGAAGGTATTGTTGGGGAAATTAGTGTTTATTCGAGCGAAGAAGGGTTTGACTATAATCGAATTCGTGAAGAAATGACGCAATATATGAATAATAACCACTAGAAATATAACCCGAATATATCTATGTAGCCCGTATTAAAGCGGAAAAAATGGTTGAATTTTGAATTTTCATTACGTTTAAAAAATGACGATAACAAAATTATTCACTATAAGAGCGTAATACGGGATCGTACTATGAACAACCACCGATCCCGTATTACGCTATTTTCGTGAATGTTCTCGATGTTGGCATCTTGTTAGTTACTTGAATAATCACTATTACGCATTTTTCCCGCTTTAATACGGGCTACATTTCTACATTTTTTACCACAAGATGCGATACTCTTATTTGTCAAGTCATTTTAAATAAACCTATAAAAATTAACATTTTACTAGACTGATATGATTTATTTGAGATAGACTAAAAATATACCCTATATCGAGGTAATTATGGCAACCAGGCCAGCAAATCGACCACCGATACGAACACAAAAAACGACTAAAGCAAAAACATCGTTTGATATTGGGCGTTTTATTGAAAAATTAACGTTTTCTACCGCGGAACAACAAGCCTTTTTAGAAGATTTAGCCACCTTGGTTGACGATGGGGTGCCTGCAAATAAAGCGGTTGAAGTTATTGGTCGAGTAGAAAAAGGTCCTAAACGTAATGTAGCTGATCATATCAGTTTAAAAGTATCACAAGGGCGTGCTATCGCCGACGGGATGGAAGGTTGGTTTGCGCCGGCAGTGATTGAATTAGTTAAGGCAGGTGAACAAGGTGGTACCTTGGGGCAAAATATTCGCATGGCTGCAGAGTCGATGGGTAAAAAGTCTGAAACATTTTCTTCATTAGCCAGCTCACTAACTTATCCCTTAGTAGTATTAGTTGCAGGTTGTGGCGTATTGGTTTACATGAATCACAGCGTTTTCCCTCAATTTGAATCTATTAAGCCGATATCAGATTGGCCCAGCAATGGCCAAAACCTAGTAATGCTAGCCAATTTTTTACAAGATTGGTGGTATTTTATTGTCGGGGGTTTGGTTGCGTTGACTGTTGGTATTGCTATCACCGTAAAAAACGTAGTGGGTGATATTAGAACAACACTCGATAAGATTTTTGGTTTTACCATTTACAGACAATTAGCCGCTGCGCGTTTTATGGAAACATTAGGGTTATTAATTGCCAATGGTGTGGTATTTAAACAAGCATTAAAAATTTTAGAGCAACAAGCTTCACCTTATTTAAGTTGGCATTTAATGATGATGGAAATTAAACTAGGTCGTGGTCGCGGTAATATTGCCGAGGTGCTTGACACAGGTTTAATTAGTGATGAAGATATCGTGCGTTTAAAAGCCAT
Organism: Gammaproteobacteria bacterium; assembly: GCA_020051015.1. GTDB lineage: Bacteria > Pseudomonadota > Gammaproteobacteria > UBA1113 > UBA1113 > JABEVJ01. Next base: position 32,154 of record JAGVJQ010000102.1, on the reverse strand, counting down.
TGCCGATGCAAAAGGTTTTGAACATGCATTAATCAGATTAGGAAAAGCAGCTGGTGAGCGGGGCGTGCAAACCGTTCGTAAATTAGGCAGAATTTTGGGTGGTGTATTTTTAGCACTTGCTGGTATGTTTGCAGGTTATATGGTTATGGGGTTATACTCGGTTGGGTCATCGTTGAGTTAAGCGGATGAAAAAGATATTGTTAAAAATCAGGAAGAAAAATTACGGCATTGGCTTGCTAGAGCTTATGTTAGCAATATCTGTTATTGCTGTGATGATAGTCATTTCTGTTAAATACTATACCAGCGCCAATACTGAACAAGAAGCAACTTCATTAGTTGATAGTTATAGCACCATAAAATCAGCCGTTGAAAATTATTTAGCCGATAATCCTAATTCAAGCCTTCCTTCCTCAAATGTATTACAAATGCTGGTACAAAATGGTTATTTACCAGGCCTTTTTGGTGGCATCTCACAAACGTCTGGCAATGCTAATAAAGTAACCATCAATAATAATCCGTGGGGCGGTACTATAACAGTTATGCCAAAAGGTTCTATGTTTACAGTGCAACAAACGGGTATTCCTGGTGCAGTATGCAATATGGCATATGGCCAAATTAAATCTACCTTGAATACGACCTTAGGTGAGACGATAGTGGCAACTAGCACCGGTTCAACACAAGGCGAGAAAAAAGCCGCTAATGGTTGTGGCGCAGTATCAACGATAACGGTTACGTATGTGCAATAATTTGCTATATTTTAATTATTAACTAATGGAGAAAAAATGTGATGAAGACTTTGCGATTTTGTAAGCAAAAAGGGATTGGTTTGCTGGAATTAATGTTATCACTCGCCATTATTGCTATTTTGCTGATTATGGCAACACGCTATTATCAATCAGCCAGTAACAGTCAGGCCATGAGTTCAGCGGTGGATATGGTTAATGCGGTCAAGTCTGGAGTGAAGAATTACCTAAGCGCTAATACAAATTCGACGACTTTTCCAGACGTCGCTACTTTAGTCCAAGATGGTTATTTACCGCAATCGTATAGTAATCCTTCTAGTGCTAACCCATGGTCGGGTGAGATATGTATTGGTGCGGCCATAACATCACAGGGTGCTACTCCTGCAAGTTGTAGCGGAACCACTACTTCAGTTTCTTCCTCATATTCTGTTGTATTAACTGGCGTACCAGATACTATTTGTACTCAATTAGCCAATCGGTTGCAAGGTACAATTAATACCTCTGTAGGCGAATATGTAAGTAAATGTGATTCTGGCTCAGTTAGTGTTACTTATATAAATTAATCATAGGAGCAAGTTAATGAAGTCAATTAAATTATGTAAAGCCAAAGGTATTGGTTTATTAGAGTTAATGCTTTCGTTAGCCATTATCGCTATTTTATTGATTATGGCAACTCGCTATTATCAATCTGCCAGTAATAGCCAGAAAGTAAGTCAAGCCGTTGATATGTTTGCAGCAATGAAGGGCGCGGCACAGAATTATCATAATTCGCAAGGTAGCACGGGTGTATATGCCTCGTCTGTAGCGGAATTAGTTGGCAAAGGTTATTTACCAGCGTCTTATCTTGATGGTGGCACTTATTCATCGTCAGCAACCTCGAAAGTTTCAAGTCCGTGGAATACGGCTATTAGTATATCCGGTGCTTCTGGGCAGGCCACTGTTTCAATGGTGGTACCTGATGTTCAATCTTGTGAGCAAGTCGTCAATAAACTTGCTGCAACGATTTCTAGTGCGGCTGGCGAGTCAATAACTCCGACCCCCTCTACTAGCGGAAATCCATGTACTTCTAAGAATACCAATGTAGAAGTATTTTATGCGATAACTCAGTAATACTATGAACAAGATCAAAGCACTCACCCTCATCGAAACCTTATTGGTGATTGTGGTGATTGCTTTGATTCTTGTTGTTGCGACTAATCAATTCCAGCGTTATCAGCAAGCACGTAATATCCAAGAAGCGAAAACAGCGGTACAGTTAATAGCCGAATATGGTTCTCAGCTTTATTTAGAGCATTGTGCTGATATGCAACAACAACATATACAATTACTATGTCCTTCCTCACTTCCGAGTTATACAGGTTTCTCAGCAAAAGATGCTCAGTATTGTAATGATTCTTTTACTATTGTTAATCCATTTTTGCTTGCTCCTGCGCAATCGGGTATTGTCAATTACACCATTAATGTGAGTATAGTAACCGGTGTTCCCATCGTCTCTATCGGTCTTCCTATGTCATCATCCTTTTTAGGGAGCCTAAAAGGTAAAAGTGGGGCGCAAATAGTTGCTTCGCCATTATTTCAAAAATATATGGCTGCATTACAACCAACAGCAGTAACATTTGAGAAAGAGGCGGCCAGCTATTTTCCAGGTGTAGGTTGGGAAACGAATATTAATGATCCGTTTGACAATATTTGTCTTACTGGCAGTCAACAAGATGTATGTATGATATGGCGCATTTCGCCAGCCAATTGGGGGCCCGTTGCTACTAACGTAGTTGCCAATCAAGGTCAGGTTAATCAATTGGCAGCTTTTGCGGGACAATATGCGCCACGAGCAGATGAATGGAAAACTATCCAATCCCAAAATGGCACAGCGATAATCAATTGTCCTGGTATTAACGCGCAAACTGTTTATCAATCAAATAACTAAATTATTTTTATGCAAACATCTTTTTCATTACTGACAACTTCGTGCGAACAAGCCACCGGCATTGGTAAGCGAATTTCACATGCGCTAGCAAAATTAGGTATTAATACGCTGCAAGATATTTTATTTCACTTGCCATTACGTTATCAAGATCGGACGCATCTAACTCCCATTCGAGATTTACGTGTTGGTGATGAAGCAGTATTGCAGGGTACTATCACCAGCCAACAACAATTATATAAACCAAGATTACAATTAATCACTCAAATTACCGATGGTACCGGCAATTGCTATATTCGAATGTTTTATTTTAATGCGAAGCAAAAGCAACAATTGAAAATGGGCGCGCGAATTTTATGTTATGGCGAAGTTCGACATGGGCGTTATGGTTTAGAGTTAATTCATCCAGAATACCGTATTGTTGATAGTCAATATATTCCAGCCATGAATGCCACTTTTACGCCAATTTATCCCTCAACCGAAGGTGTTAGTCAAACGACGTGGCGCCGTATTTCAGAACAAGTATTAAATATCTTGCCAGATATCAATGAAGGTTTAGAATTAATTCCGGTCTCAGTACGCGAGCGGTTTGCACTGCCTTCATTGATTGATGCATTGCAATATGTGCATCGCCCACCGCCAGAAGCAAATTTGGCACAATTAATGGAAGGAACCCATCCATCGCAACAACGTTTGGCGTTTGAAGAATTATTAGCTCATCAATTAAGTTTAAGATTATTTCGAGAGCAGATTCAAAAAAATCATGCGCCCGTTTTGGCAGCAAGAAATACAGTTATTCCTGCTTTTTTAACGGCGTTGCCCTTTAAACTGACCAATGCACAAAATCGCGTATTTGATGAAATCGCTACCGATATGAGCATAGCGCGACCGATGTTACGATTAGTGCAAGGTGATGTCGGATCCGGTAAAACGGTTGTGGCAGCACTAGCCATGTTACTAGCCGTTGAAAATGGTTGGCAAGCAACGATGATGGCGCCCACTGAAATTTTAGCTGAGCAACATTATCAAACTTTACATCGTTGGTTAACGCCATTTGGTATCGAGGTGGGTTGGTTAACTGGCAAATTAACGGGTAAAGCTAAAACAAATGCATTAGCAGCCATTGAAAGCGGGAAGCATCAAATCATTGTTGGTACGCATGCGTTATTTCAAAAGCAAGTCAATTTTGCTAAATTAGGGTTGATTGTGGTGGATGAACAACATCGTTTTGGTGTCGAGCAACGTTTAGCTTTACGCAATAAAGGCACTGAGGAAAATAATTTTCCGCATCAGTTGATCATGACCGCTACACCTATTCCACGAACATTAACCATGACTGCTTATGCTGACTTGGATGTGTCTATCATTGATGAACTACCTCCGGGCCGTAAACCCGTTAATACAGTGGTTGTTCCAAATCAACGACGCGAAGAAGTCATTGAAAAAGTGAAACATGCTTGTGAGCGTCGCTGCCAAGTTTATTGGGTTTGTACCTTGATTGACGAATCAGAACAATTGGATTATCAAGCAGCCGAAACGACAACAACGACACTACAAGAGCAATTAGGCAATGATATTAGAGTGAGTTTGATTCATGGTCGTTTAACGCCATCAGAAAAAGAAAATATCATGCTAGCGTTTAAAGCAGGTGAGATTGATGTCTTAGTCGCAACAACTGTGATTGAAGTGGGGGTTGATGTACCAAACGCCAGTTTAATGATTATTGAAAATCCAGAACGTTTAGGATTATCACAATTACATCAATTGCGTGGCCGCGTTGGCCGTGGGCATTTAGATAGTTTTTGTGTGTTGCTGTATCAAGCCCCTTTATCTGAACTAGCAAAAGAACGACTTGCCGTCATGCGTGAAACCAATGATGGTTTTGTGATTGCAGAACGGGATTTAACATTACGTGGCCCGGGTGAAATTTTAGGGACACGGCAAACGGGGGTGATGCAAATGCGGATTGCAGATTTACAGCGCGATAATAAATTGCTACCACATGTGCAACAAGCGGCGGCAATGATGCAACAGCAACATCCAGCATTAATTCAATCGTTAATTCAACGTTGGATCGGCATGGCTGAAGTATATGGACATGTTTAAGTTCGATTATGCTCCCCTCCCCCACGAAGTGGGGGAGGGGTTGGGGGAGAGGGGGCTGTCAGGACTGATTTTTAATGTAATCTATGCAATTTGCGCCTAAAATTGATATTCAATTACGCACAAAAAAGGCGTATTAACTACGCCTTTTTATATAAATTAAAAAATTTTAAATTTTTAATGTTCAGTTTGTTTTTTGCGATGTTCTTTGATTTGTCGATCTAATTTATCAACTAAGGCATCAATCGATTCATACATATTAGCAGAGCTAGAATCAGCATGAAATGCTTTACCAGCTGCATTTATTGTTGCTTTCGCGATTTGGCTTAATTTTTCAACTTCAAAAGTAACATTGATACTAATGATATGATCAAAGTGTCTTTGCAAACGATTGAATTTTTTAATAGTAAATTCGCGTAAAGGATCAGTTACTTCGACATGATGGCCTGTAAAGTTAATTGGCATATCTAAACTCATAATTAACTCCTTACTATAATATTATTATAAATGAAACCATCGGGGCTATTGGCAATTGCCAGTAACCCCTACTTAACGAGGGTTTTTCTTATTCCCTTAATTACAGCTTAGCACTAACTTGTTGTGTGCTAAAGGTGTTTTTGCAAAAAAATATATTTTATTGCCTGGATGTGTGGCCAATCTCTTACAGCGGCGTATGTCTGCGCAACGATGCGGGTAAAATACCTAATTGTGTTCGATACTTGGCAACCGTGCGTCGCGCAATTTTTAAATGATGTCGATCATGTAATAACGTGACAATATCTTGATCAGATAATGGATTACTCGTATTTTCTTGAGCAATAATAGCTTGAATTTTTTCTTGTATAAAATGTGATGATTCATCTGATTCTTTTGATACTGAATGCGACAGTAATTGCTTTAATTCAATGACACCATGCGAGGTAGCTAGTAATTTATTTTTAATTGCACGTGAAATAGTCGATATGTGTAATCCAGTAATGTTACTTAAGGTTTGTAAATCAAGTGGATTTAATGCGCCAACCTCATTTAAATAGTCAACTTGATATTCGACAATGGTTTGCGCAATGTTAAGTAATGTTTGACTTCGTTTAGTTAGATTGCTAATAACTTCTTGTGCTTCTTTATAGGCAGAAATAAAAAATTGTTTATCGGCAATATTGTTCGCAATTTCATTATAATAATTGGCATCAAAATATACTTTAGGCAATGTTTGCGAATTCATTTTAACCAGTAATTTTCCTGCTTGTTTTATTAATAATAAATCGGGTTGTGGTATGGGGTGACTATCAAATTCATATGACCATGGGCGAGCACGTAATTGACGAATTTGTGTCAATGCAGCAAGTAATTCTTCTTTTGATCGATGGGTTTCTTTGATTAACTGTTTTAAATCAAAATGCGCAATAGCGTTAATTTGTTTATCAATTAACTCAATGGCGAGATCTTGCAACGGTGAGCGATTAGTGGTTTTTACTAATTGATAAACTAAAAACTCGGGTAAAGTCCTACTTGCAATACCATAAGGTTCGATATCCATAATTTTATGTCGTACATGTTCAATTTGGTGTTTAGCAACATTAGGGATATATTCCATTAAGACATCGTATAATTCTTGATTACTCGCAGTCAAATAGCCATGCTCATCTAAGCTGTCAATAATAGCCATTGCAATGATGGTGTCATTATCAGAAAATATATGCGAATTTAACTGCCATAGTAAGGCATGTTTAGGATCATCAAGATAATGATCTTCATACTCCATGACTTTATCATCATTAGAATGAAATGCTGAAAAAGTGTAATCATCCCAACTCATTTCTGTAGCATCATTTTCAACTGGGACGGTACTTTCTTCGGCAATATCCTCTTTAATTAAAAATGGATTTTTCGTTAAAATGGGTTCGAGTAATTGTTGTAATTCAATATTATTTAATTGCAACATATCAAGAGCTTGCAGCATTTTTGGCGACAAGCTTAATGATATATTTGTTTTGATATGCAACTGTTGTTTCATTTATTAATTATAGTTTAAATATCAAGGAGGATACACGACAATAGCTATTCGTGTAGCCCGTATTAGCGCGACTGGAACATACAAAAGAGGCATTAACTTTATTATGTGTAAGATATAAAAAGATGCTATCGCGCGTAATACGGGATCAGTGGTTGCCTATGGCATGATCCCGTATTACGCTCTTATGGTGAACGTTCTTGCTATTATCATTTTTCTGATATTTCTTAATATCAAACGTCCAATTATTTCTTCCGCTTTAATACGGGCTACATTTTTATGTTGTAAGGATAGTAATTATAAAACCGTTACTTCACCACACAACGCTGTCTTAAATAAATTTTTCTTTGCGTTAAGATCAAGAGCAGACTGACTCAATAAATAATAAAGCTTAGTAATAATGGCTTCAGGCGTCATATCATAACAGCTCAATACACCATGTGCAGCTAATGCTTGACCAGTGGCATAACTTTCCATATCAATGGTGCCTTTTAAACATTGTGATGTATTGACAATAAGGATTTTTTTATCTTCAGCAATTTTCAATAACTCAAGCAAACCAGCTTGCTTTACAGGCGCATTACCGACGCCATAGGTTTCGAAAATTAATGCTTGTAAAGGTTGTGCTAATAACGCTTCTAAAATACTTAAATCAGCACCCGGGAAAAAGGAAAATTTTGCAATTTTTTGTGGATGAATAGGGTGCATTTTAATAGATGCATTTTTTTTATGGGGTAAAAATAATTCTTTTTTTAGCGTGATATTAATTCCTACTTCGCCTAATGCAGGAAAATTGGGTGAGGTGAATGCATCAAAACCGTAAGCATTAGTTTTACGGGCACGATTGCCGCGTAATAAAATATTATTGAAAAAAATGCAGACTTCTGGAATTTGATAAGTGCCGGCAATTAACATAGCATTAATTAAATTTTCGCGAGCATCGGTATGTGCTTCAACCAAGGGAACTTGTGAACCTGTTAAGATAATCGGTTTATTTAAACCAGATAAAATAAAGGATAACGCCGATGCGCTATAAGCCATAGTATCGGTGCCGTGCAAAATTAAAAAAGCATCATACTGCTGATAATGGCGAGAAATGTCGTTGGCGATAGTATTCCAGTCATTGGGTGACATATCCGCAGAATCTAATAATTCTGAGTATTCATGCAAATCATAAGCCGGCATAGCAGGGTGCTTGAATTCGGGCATTTGCGCCATATGACGTTCAAGTAGGCCAGGGGCTGGCTGGTATCCAGTTGATGTTTTTATCATACCGATGGTACCACCGGTATAGATAATTAGTATTTTTGCTTTTTTTTGCATAAATTTCAATTATAAAAGCCCCTTTATCCCTAAACGATATACCCCAAAGTTGTTCATTTTATGTAGCCCGTATTAAAGCGGAAAAAATGATTAGAAATTTGGAATTAATTAATATCTAAAAAGTGGTAATAATAAGACTAATCATCGCAAGAGCGTAATACGGGATCTTGTGATTTGCTACCAACCCCGTATTACGCTGCTCCAAATGAATATTCTAGCTATTAACACTTTCTAATAATGATGCATATCGAATATCAGTGCACCTTTTCCGCTTTAATACGGGCTACGTGATGAGATAAGCTTAATACAACCAACCGTTCTTTTCTTCTTCACGCAATGTCAAAATCTCATATCCAGTATCAGTTACCAAAATGGTATGTTCCCATTGCGCCGATAAACTATGGTCTTTCGTTACCACAGTCCAATCATCAGGCAATAAACGCGTATGATGCTTTCCAACATTAACCATCGGCTCAATGGTAAAGGTCATGCCTGCCTGTAGTGCCATGCCAGTACCTGGCGTTCCATAATGTAATACTTGAGGATCTTCATGAAATTGACGGCCAATACCATGACCACAATAATCACGAACAACAGAAAAGCGATTTTTTTCAGCATGTTTTTGAATCACGGCGCCGATATCGCCTAAGTGAATGCCGGGTTTGACCAGTTCAATACCCATCATCATGCATTCATAGGCAACTTGTGTAACACGTTGACCAATAATATTGGGTTTATTACCAACCACAAACATTTTACTGGTATCGCCATGGTAGAGATCTTTAATTACAGTGATATCCAGATTCACAATATCACCATCTTTTAGCTGTTTAGGGCTTGGGATGCCATGACAAACTTGATGGTTAATCGAGGTACAAATGGATTTTGGAAAACCACGATAGTTTAATGGCGCAGGAATAGCCTTTTGCACATTAACGATGTAATCATGGCAGATATTGTTAAGCTCGTCAGTGGTTATCCCTGGCTTAACGTAAGGTGTAATCATTTCCAGTACTTCTGCTGCCAGCTTACCGGCAACGCGCATTTTAGCTATTTCATCAGGTGTTTTAATGTATACAGTCATATTATTGTAGATCGGTTAGTTTTATGGTATAAATACGGCGCTTATTAAAGCACAAATGACACACACTTGTCGACACACCTTTCTGGGTGCCTTAGTTGTTTATACAGAGAGCAAATAATGTTCTCGCACAACGAGGTGGAACGGTGGGGCACGTGGAAGCACAACCCTTTGGAGTAAAACATGCAAGTTAGTATGCGAGATATGTTACAAGCTGGTATCCATTTTGGACACCAAACCCGTTATTGGAACCCACAAATGGCGCCTTATATTTATGGCGTTAACAATAACATCCACATTATCAATTTAGAAATTACCCAACCATTATTTAGTGATGCGTTGAACTTTATTGGCCGTATCGCGGCAGATAAAGGCAAAATTTTATTTGTTGGTACCAAGTATTCAGCACAAGAAATTGTGAAAGAAGAAGCAACCCGCTGTGGTATGCCCTATGTTAATCATCGTTGGTTAGGTGGTATGTTGACCAACTATCGAACCATTCGTCAATCCATTAAACGCTTATTTGAATTAGAAAAATTAGCGCAAGATGGTACCTTCAATTTCTTGAAGAAAAAAGAAGCGTTAATGTTAACCCGTGAGAAAGATAAGTTAGAATTAAGCTTAGGCGGGATTAAATACATGGGCGGGTTACCAGATGCAATATTTGTTATTGACGTTGGTAACGAAGATATTGCGATTAAAGAAGCCAATCGTTTAGGTATTCCTGTTATCGGTATTGTTGATACCAACAATAGCCCAGATGGCGTTGATTACATGATTCCTGGTAACGATGATGCGATGCGCGCAATTCGTCTATATTGCCGTTCAATTGCTGATACCATTCTAGAAGCGAAAGAAGCTGCAGCAGCATCTGTTCCAGCTACAGCAGCAGAAAATACTGCTGAAGGTAAAGAATAATTGTCATTTCCCCTCGGCTGAAAAGTCGAGGGGCTTGCTAATAACCCGAGCGGCTTTTGACAAGTCGTTAGGCTGCGGCAGAAAATTGCGGTTTTGTGCCCAGCATATGTAGAGTTGTCAATCGACCCTAATTTTTCCGAGGATGATTCCATGTCAGATACTACCGTAACAATCACCGCATCCATGGTTAGTGAATTACGTGCGCGCACCAATGCCGCAATGATGGACTGCAAGAAATTCTTACAAATGACCAATGGCGATATTGATAAAGCAATTGAAGAAATGCGTAAAGCAGGTGCAACTAAAGCCGCTAAAAGAGAAGGCAAAACCACTGCTGAAGGTATCATTTCAATTGAATCTGCTGCAGATGGTAAAACTGCCGTATTGATTGAAGTTAACTGTGAAACTGATTTCGTTGCTCGTGCTGATGATTTCCAACAATTTGCTAAACAAATTGCAAAACGTGCATTAGAAACCAAAACTGGCGATGCTACTGCTTTATTGGCTATTCCTTATGTTGCTGGCCAAGCAGAAACAATTGAACAAGTGCGCCAAGCATTGGTTGCGAAGATTGGTGAAAATATCACTGTACGTCGAGTAACCTTAATTGAATCTAACAACATTGTTGCAACTTATATGCATGGTAGCCGTATTGGCGTATTAGTTGAATTGCATGGTGGCAGTATGGAATTAGGTCGAGATATGGCAATGCAAGTTGCTGCTAGCCGACCAGAAGTAGTTTCACAAGAGCAGGTTCCAGCTGAGTTAATTGCAAAAGAACGTGAAATTTACATAGCACAAGCAGCTGAAAGCGGTAAACCACAAGACATTATTGAAAAAATGGTTACTGGCCGTATTACTAAGTTCCTTGACGAAGTAAGCTTGGTTGGTCAGCCATTCGTTAAAGATCCCGATATGAAAGTGGCTGCTGTATTAAAGAAAGCGAATGCTAACGTTGTTCAATTCATTCGTTTTGAAGTTGGCGAAGGTATCGAAAAGAAAGCAGATAACTTCGTTGCGGAAGTAATGGCTCAAGCGCGAGGCAATTAAATAATGCAACAAAAGCAACCTATTTATCATCGTATTTTACTTAAAATGAGTGGTGAAGCGCTCATGGGTGAAAGCCATTTTGGTATTGCACCACAAGTTTTAGAACGCATTGTTAGTGAAATTGCCGATTTGCGTGCGGTTGGTATTCAGGTTGCTTTAGTGATTGGCGGTGGTAATCTTTTCCGTGGTGCCGCTTTATCAGAAGCAGGGTTAGGGCGTGTTACCGGCGATTATATGGGCATGTTGGCGACAGTCATGAATGCACTGGCAATGCGTGATATGCTTGAAACCGCCGCTCTTCCAACTCGTATCATGTCTGCTATCCCGATGACAGGTGTTGTTGATCCTTATGACAGACGTAAAGCGATATATCATCTTGAGAATGGCCGCGTAATGATTTTTGCGGCAGGTACTGGTAATCCTTTTTTTACAACTGATTCAGCAGCGAGTTTGCGAGCCATTGAAATTGATGCTGATATATTGTTAAAAGCAACCAAAGTGGATGGTATTTATTCTGCAGATCCAGTTAAAGATCCAACAGCTGTACGTTATAATCAAATATCGTATAATCAAGTTCTTGAACAAAATCTTAATGTTATGGATTCAACTGCTATTTGTATGTGCCGTGATCATAATATGCCGTTGCGAGTTTTTAATTTAAATAAACCGCATGCAGTTAGAGATATTATATTTGGCGCAAACGAGGGCACTTTGGTCACCGGAGACAAATAATGACAACAACAAAAGAAGTTCAACATCAAGCTGAAACGCGCATGAAAAAAGCCATTGAAGCTTTACATAATGATTTAGGTAAGTTGCGCACAGGTCGTGCTAGTCCAGGTTTATTAGATCCTGTTCGAGTGAGTTATTATGGCAATGATGTTCCCTTGTCACAAGTTGCCAGCGTAGCGGTAGCGGATGCGCGAACCCTTACCGTAACGCCATGGGAAAAAAATCTCATGACTGCTATTGAAAAAGCAATTAGCGCAGCTAATTTAGGTTTAAATCCATCAAGCGTGGGTGGCCAAACAATTCGTATTCCACTACCACCATTGACTGAAGAACGTCGTAAAGAATTAATTAAAGTAGTAAAAAGCGAAGGCGAAAATGCTAAAGTTAGCATTCGTAATGTACGTCGCGATGCGAATACACAATTAAAAGATATGTTAAAAGATAAATTAATTAGTGAAGATGAAGAGCGTCGTAGTCAAGACAGTATTCAAAAGTTAACTGATAAATTTAGCAGTGAAGTTGATACTATTTTGTCACATAAAGAAAAAGATTTAATGGAAATCTAGGGACTTTCTTGAAAAATATCATTTGCTACGTAATCGATAAATAGCCAAATTGCACAATGTGCTCCCCTCCCCCCACGAAGTGCGGGGGAGGGGTTGGGGGAGAGGGAGTTATTTATAAATCGACACGGTGTCTACCTGGATAAAAAAATGACGCAAAATCAAACTATTCCTCGTCATGTGGCTATTATTATGGATGGCAATGGCCGTTGGGCTAAACAACGGTTTTTGCCACGTATTGCAGGCCATAAAGCGGGAATTGATGCCACCAGACGAATTGTTGAAGCAGCTGCTAAGCACGGTATTGAAGTATTATCGCTTTTTACTTTTAGCAGCGAAAATTGGAAAAGACCTCCCGAAGAAGTAGAAAATATTCTTAGCCTTTTTTTGCAAGCGTTGCAATTCGATGCCAAAAATCTACATAAAAATAATGTTAGATTAAAAATTATTGGCCATCTTTCGGCATTCTCAAAAAAATTACAAGATAGTATTGCTGAAGCGGAAGCATTAACGGCGAGTAATACGGGTTTAACGCTGGTAGTTGCAGCTAACTATGGCGGACAATGGGATATTTTAAATGCCGCAAAACAGCTTGCAAGTGATGCTATTGCCGGTAAAATAAACCTGGATGATATGACTGCCGCTATGTTCGAAGAGCGCTTAACACTATCTGATTTACCCTATCCTGATTTATTCATTCGCACCAGCGGTGAGCAACGCATCAGTAATTTTTTTCTGTGGCAATTAGCTTATACCGAGCTCTATTTCCCAGACGTTTATTGGCCCGATTTTGATGAAAAGGAATTTGAAAAAGCCATGTCATATTTTGCTAGCAGACAACGACGTTTCGGTTTAACTGGCGAACAAGTGGAGGCAAAAAATCGTGCTTAAAAAACGAATTACCACTGCTTTATGTCTCGCTCCATTAGCGATCGCAGCATTATTTTTACCTAATTGGATGTTTTATATTGTAATTGGCTTGGTAGCGTTATTAGCAGGGTGGGAATATGCCCAGCTTATTAAACTTCCCTCTCAACGTGCTCAAATAATCTATGTTGCGGGTTTGGCTGTTCTTTATATTATTGCCTTATTTATACCCTTAGTTTTTTTATTTATCGCTACTGCTTGGTGGTTAGCCGCCAGTATTTTTATTATAAAATTTCCCACTGGTCAGCAACAATGGCATAACTGGAAATGGTTAGCGCCGCTGGTTGGTTATTTAATGATTTGTCCAGCAGCAATAGGGTTATACATGCTCCATCATTTGCCAAATGGTTGGGGTTGGATTTTATTATTATTATTGATTGTCTGGGCTGCAGATATTGGGGCTTATTTCACGGGTAAATATTTTGGTAAACAACCATTAGCACCGTTAATTAGCCCTAAAAAAACCATACAAGGCTTATATGGCGGATTAGCTGAGGTTATTATTGTCACGGGAATTTATGTTTGTTTTTGGCAGTTTTCTATTTTCCGTGAGCCATTCTTTTTTGTCTTAATTTTGCTAATTTTTATGTTGGCTGTTATTGGCGATTTAGTAGAAAGTGCGATTAAACGCTGGATGAATGTAAAAGATAGCGGAACTTTATTACCAGGGCATGGAGGCATTTTAGATCGAGTTGATAGTTTATTGGCCGCGGCGCCCGTTTTTGCTTTGGGTGTCGTATTACTGCTCGGCAATATGCGATGAAAAATGCTCTATAACATCCTCATCTCTATCATCGCCTTTCTGGTTGCGATTAGCATCCTGGTTGGTATACACGAATATGGACATTTCATTGTGGCCAGACTTTGTGGTGTCAAGGTAGTGGAGTTTTCGCTAGGATTTGGACCTGCTTTATGGAAACGACAAAGTAAAAAAGGGACCCAATATCAACTTGCGCTTATTCCAATCGGTGGTTACGTCAAAATGCTGGATGAGCGTGATGGGCCGATTCCATTAGCATTACAGCCCCATGCCTTTAATCGGCAACCAATCTGGAAGCGCTGCTTAGTTATTTTAGCGGGTCCCTTTTTTAATTTAATTCTGGCTTTTATTGCTTATTGGCTAATTTTCATGATTGGCTTTACTCAAATCGTGCCCAAAATTGGGGATATTACGCCAAACTCAATTGCAGCAAGGGCGGGTCTGGCTAGTGGACAAATTATTACCCAAATTGATCAACAAAAAATTTACTCTTGGCTTGATATTCAAACTGCTTTGGTAGGTTATGTCGGGCAGCAACAACCCGTATCCATCGTTGTTAAAACTGAAAACGGACAATTACAAACACACTTAATGCATTTACAAGACTGGAATATTAAAGGATTAGAGCCTGATATTTTAAATTCCATTGGTATTACGCCATATATGCCGGAATTACCTCCCGTGATTACTAATGTGCTAGCAGAGGGTCCAGCTGCTAAAGGTGGGATGCAGGCAAATGATGAAGTGATAGCTATTAATGGCAAGCCAACTCATGATTGGCAAGCAATATATGATTTTGTTCAACAACATCCAAATCAGACAGCAACCTTTACTGTTCTCCGCCATGCTAAGTCCATTGACTTGACCTTTCAAATTGGTAGTCAAGAACAAGATGGCCAACTGGTTGGTCAACTTGGTGTCATGTCGAGCCTTATTGCTTGGCCGCCTGAGTTGATGACTATGGTTCGTTATAATCCATGGCAAGCGCTGGTCCCGGCATGGCACAAGGTTATTGATATAACAACGACCAGCGTTAAATTAATTGGCAAGCTGATTACGGGACATATTTCTTTGCAAGGTATCAGTGGTCCTATTGGCATTGCGCAAGGGGCGGGTATTTCAGCCAGTCTAGGAGTAGTTTCTTTTTTATCATTTTTGGCGCTTATTAGCATTAGTTTAGGTGTTATTAATTTGGTTCCCATTCCGCTATTAGATGGCGGCCAGCTAGTCATATGCTTGCTTGAGGGGCTATTAAGACGACCCTTGCCAGAAAAAGTACAGGTGCGTGGAATCCAGATCAGCATATTTTTTCTGCTTGGGGTGATGACTTTAGCTCTCTACAACGATATCATGCGCATTCATCATTAAAGTCTAAAAAATGGAATGGGGAACATGGCGCAAACTTTCAAACGAGTTGCACTAACAGCATTATTAGTTAGTTCTATTGCTGGTAAGGCCTGGGCTGATACATTCGTAGTCCAAAAAATTCAAATTAACGGTTTACAGCGAGTTTCGCAAGGTACCGTTTTAAATTACTTGCCTGTGCAGGTGGGTGATACACTTAATACTGATAATACATCTAAAATCATCAGCGCTTTATACCAAACGGGATTTTTTAGTTCTATTTCATTATCCAGACAAGGAAGTACTTTAATCGTTAATGTGCAAGAACGACCAACGATTGGTGCGATTAAAGTGTCAGGTAATAAATTAATTTCTACTAAAGATTTGCTGAAAGCCTTAGCAAATTTAGGTGTGGCTGAAGGTCAAGTTTACGATCAATCTGTTGTTGATAATATCAAATTATCTTTACAGCGCGAGTATTATCAGCAAGGTAATTACAACGCTAAAGTAAATATTGTCGCGACACCAGCGTCTAGCAATCGTGTTAATATGCAAATTAATATCGATGAGGGTAAAGCTGCCGTCATTAAAAAAATTGAAATTATTGGTAATAATTCCTTTAAAGAAAAAGAATTATTAAAACAATTTAAATTAAAAACCGGCGGTTTATTTGCTAGCTTCACCAAAGAAAATCAATATTCAAAAGAAAAATTAGATGGCGATCTTGAATCATTAAAATCATTTTATATGGATCATGGTTATATCCAATTTAATGTTGATTCTACTGAAGTCACGATGACGCCAGATAAGAAATTTGTTTATATCATTATTCATGTGACTGAAGGTCCTAAATATACGATTAGTGGTTATAAATTAGAAGGAACATTGCTTTATCCAGAAGCAACCCTTGATAAACTTATTACATTAAAAGCAGGACAAACATTCTCACGCCAAACGGTAACTGCTAATGCAACTGCACTGAGTACGTTTTATGGTGATAATGGTTATGCCTTTGCTAAAATTCAGCCAGTACCACAAATTGATCAAACTAAAGATCAAGTAATGATGGTATTTATGATTGATCCTGGTCCAAAAGTGTATGTTCGTCAGATCAATTTTAGCGGCAATACTAAAACACAAGATCAAGTTATTCGTCGTGAAATGCGCCAACAAGAGGGCGCACTTGTTTCTACCAGCAATATTCAAGAATCAGAACGTCGCTTAAATATGCTTGGTTATTTCAAGAATGTGAATGTTAATACGACACCTGTTCCTGGTACTGATAATCAGGTGGATTTAAATGTCAATGTTACTGAAGCACCTTCGGCAACACTAACAGCAGGTATTGGATATTCTGATACCGATGGTTTGTTATTAAATGCTGGTTATAATCAACCAAACTTTTTGGGTACGGGTAAAAACCTTGGCGTCAGTTTTAATACATCTGATTTCCAACGCTATTATAGTGTTAATTATTTCAATCCATATTATACCGATAGTGGAATAGGACGTGGTTTCAACGTATATGCCGCCACAACCAATACCAGTGACGGTGGGGTAGATATTTCAACTTATGCGATGGATCAATATGGCGCGACAGTAAATTACTCAATGCCATTATCTGAGCATAATAACTTGAATTATGGTTTTGGTTATCAAATTTCACGTGTTGAGTTAGGTAGCGATCCATCATATGAATTAATTAACTTTTTCCAAGGTACTAATACACTGCCTCCACCAGGACTTGTATATAATCCAAGTACTGGTTTATATGATACATCCGGTTTTGATCATGATGCTGAAACATTTAATAACGTATTATTAAATGGCGGTTGGAGTCATGTTAACTTTGACCGTGGTATTTTCCCAACTAAAGGATTTGGCCAAAGTATCAACGTACAATTAGGCTTACCGGGTGGTGGACAGCAAGAAAATTATTATAAAGCCAACTATATATCTCATTTATATATACCAATGGGTGGTGGCTTTATTGCCTCATTACGTGGTGAGTTAGGTTATGGGGATGGTATATTAGGTACAAATGGCTTGCCATTTTATAACAACTACTATGCTGGTGGTATTGGTGTAACGGGTAATGTCCGTGGCTACGAAGGTTACTCAATTGGACCTAAAGACTCGAATACCGACACCTACGGTGGTAATGCGTTAGCAGATGGTACCATTGCTTTAGTTATCCCAACGGGCATTAGTCCAGATACTTTTAGATTTACTACTTTCATTGATTTTGGTAACGTGTATAATACTACAGGGGTTGTGACTACTACTGGGTCTGGTCCAATGCGATTCTCGGCCGGTGTGCAAGGAGAATGGCGCTCACCAATTGGTCCTTTAGTACTAAGTTTTGCAGTGCCGCTTAATGCACAACCTGATGATGAAAAACAACCTCTGCAATTTACAGTGGGTACTTCTTTCTAACATGTTATTAACTCTGGAGCAAAACATGGCTGTGATGAAAAAATTGGCAATTATGTTAACTTCAACCATGCTGATGGGTAGTGTTGCATTAGCAAATGCTGCACCTGCAGCCGCTGTTACACCTACAGCAGCAGCAGAACCTAACCTAACTATTGGTGTCATTGATCTAGCTGCTGTGTTGCAACAAAGCTCACAAGCTAAAGCTGCTGGCGAACAATTGAAATCACAATTTCAACCTCGCCAAAAGAAAATTATGGCTGCGCAACAGCAATTACAAGGTGATCAAGATAAATTGAAACGTGATGGTAGCGTAATGAGTGCAGCAGATGCTCAAGCATTACAAACCAAGATTAATGCTGAAGGCCGTGACTTACAGCAAATGCAAGAAGATTACATGCAAGATTTACGTGCTGCTCAATCTCAAGCAATGCAAAAAGTGTTAGGTCAAATTGATCAAATCGTACAAAAGATTGCTGCTCAAGGTCATTATGACTTAATCGTGCAAAAGAATTCTGTTGCATTCAGCAGTCCACGTGTGGATATCACTAATCAAGTTATCCAAGAAATGAAAAATAGTTAATTAGATCATTGAGTTAAGGGATTTATCCTTAAAATCAATATCAAAAAAGGGCTCTTTGGAGCCCTTTTTTTTAGGTCGTAGCCTTTATTAAACGCACAATCACATTTATTAAAAGATGCCTCAAGTTTGCACGAAAAGCTCCCTCGCCCCGCAGCTATACGCTGGATTTTGCCGCTTTATTAATATTGAAGCTGTGCGGGAGAGGGCTGGGGAGAGGGGTTCTTGGGGGTTAGCAGGCGTATGGAGTCAACACTCTCTTATAGCTCGATCCTTCATTAAATAGGCAATTACTTGCTCTTTTTTAGCCCCCGCCTACAATTTTCTCTTGTGCTTTTTTAACCTCTGTTGCCTATTTAATAAAGGCTACGTTCCTATATTCCATCACAAAATTGCCGTCTTTCCCCATAACATGATATACTTGGCGCCAATTTATAAACGATTGAATCTTTTTCACGACGAGTTTATTTAATTATGAATAATAAAAAATTCACATTAGCACAATTAGCTGAGTTTCTTTCGGCCAAGGTACAAGGCGATCCAAATATTGAAGTGACTGCTATTGTCCCATTGCAAGTCGCATCGGCAGGGCAGATTAGCTTTTTGGATAATCCTAAATACCGTAAATTTTTAGCTGAGACGAACGCCTCTGCAGTGATTTTATCTGAAGAAATGGCAGAAAAATGTCCTTGTGCAGCCCTCATCGTTAAAAATCCTTATCTAGCTTATGCGATGACAGCGACATTATTTGATAATAAACCCGTTGCTAAGCCTGGCATTCATCCAACCGCGATCATCGGTGAGCATTGCGAAATTGATAATTCGGTTGCAATCGGCCCTAATGTTGTTATCGGTGATTATGTTAAGATTGGCAAAAATACCGTCATTCAACCTGGATGTATCATCAATCATGATGTTGAAATTGGTGCGAACTGTTGGTTGTGGCCTAATGTAACGATTTATCATGGAACTCGTATTGGCGCACGAACGATTATTCATAGTGGCGCGGTAATTGGTTCTGATGGTTTTGGTTTTGCATTCCATCAAGGTCAATATCATAAGATTCCACAAATAGGTATTGTTAGAATTGGTGACGATGTTGAAATTGGCGCAAACACGACCATTGATCGTGGTGCCTTAGGTGACACGATAATTGGAAACGGCGTTAAACTCGATAATCAAATTCAAATTGGTCACAATGTTGAAATTGGTGATCATACCGTAATAGCGGCAGGCACCGGTGTTGCAGGAAGTACCAAAGTTGGCAAATATTGCCGAGTTGGGGGCTTAGTTGGTTTTGCAGGTCATATCACCATCACCGATCAAGTTACCATTACGGCGATGGCAAGTGTGGCACAATCTATTAATGAACCTGGTATTTATTCATCTGGCGTTCCAGCGGCGCCTTTCTCCGCATGGAAACGAAATATGGTTAGGTTTCAGCAATTGGATAGCATCGCACGCCGCTTAATGCAGCTCGAACGTAAATTTGGCGAACAGGAACAGGAAGAGGAAAGCGTCTAATGAGATCGTTAAACATACAGGAAATTATGCAACATTTACCACATCGCTATCCGTTTTTATTAATTGATAGAGTGTTAGATTATAAAGAACATGAATCAATTATCGCGATAAAAAATGTGTCAGCTAATGAAGCTTTTTTTACGGGACATTTTCCACAACGTCCAGTTATGCCCGGTGTTTTAATTTTAGAAGCCATGGCTCAAGCAGCTGGAGTATTAGCCTTTTTATCGTTTGGTGGCGAACCCACAGGTGATGAAATTTATTTATTTGCAGCGATTGATAATGCGCGATTTAAACGAATGGTTGAGCCTGGTGATCAGCTACATATTGAAATTAAAGTAGTGAAAGTTCGTCAAGGTGTTATTAAAGTTCAAGCAACGGCTACTGTTGATGGTGAAATTGCTTGTTCTGCGGATTTAATGAGTGTAAAAAAAGGTTCAAAGTCGTGATTCATCCTACAGCAATTATTCATGAAACAGCGCGTATCGCTGCCGACGTTACTATTGGTCCATGGTCTATTATTGGAGCAGAAGTAGAAATTGGTGCGGGGAGTAATATTGGTCCACATGTGATCATAAATGGCCCGACCAAACTCGGTAAAAATACCAGAGTTTATCAATTTGCTTCAATTGGTGAAGAGCCACAAGATTTAAAATTTCATGGTGAACGCACCATGCTTGAGGTTGGTGACAATAATACTTTCCGTGAATTCGTTACTATAAATCGTGGTACTGGAGCAGGTGGTGGTATAACTAAAATTGGTGATCACAACTTTTTTATGGCTTATGTGCATATTGCACATGATTGCATTGTTGGCCATCATAATATATTCGCCAATAATGCATCTCTTTCAGGGCATGTCGTGGTTGAAAATTACGTGACAATGGCTGGCTTCTCTGCAGTAAGACAATTTACTCGTTTAGGTACCCATAGCTTTGTTACTGGCGGCTCAATGGTCGTTAAAGATGTATTGCCTTATTTATTAGTTTCTGGTGATCCTGCCGAACCTTATGGTTTGAATGTTGTTGGTTTACAGCGACGAGGGATTTCACCTGTCGCCCTCATGAATTTACGTAAAGCTTATAAAATTATTTTCCGCAAAAATCTAGTGTTAGATGAAGTGCTTGAGCAATTACATGTATTACGTGAAGAATGTGAAGAAGTGCAATTAATGATTGAAGGAATCAAAGCGTCAGAGCGCGGTATTGCACGAGAAACACGTCGCAGCGTAATTGAAGCAATGGAAGATGCTGATTAAAAAGGAATGACCATGCCTGATTCATCCCCGATACGTTTTTGTATTGTTGCAGGTGAAGCATCGGGTGATCTCTTGGGTGCGGATTTAATCAATGAATTGCAGCAAATTTATCCGAATGCTATTTTTGAGGGAATTGCGGGGCCGCATATGCAAGCAGCGGGGTGCCATAGCCTATTTCCAATGGAAACATTATCGGTCATGGGCTTGATTGAAGTTATTCAACATCTACCCGCCATTTTAAATGTACACAAAAAACTAATTCGACATCTTAAGAAAAATCCTCCCACTGTTTATATCGGTATCGATGCACCAGATACTAATTTACGAATTGCCAAAAAAATTCGAGATACGGGCATTAAAATAGTTCATTATGTTAGCCCATCAGTTTGGGCATGGCGACAAAATCGAGTAAAAGGCATTGCTAAATCAATTGATTTAATGCTGACGTTATTTCCATTTGAGGCGGCGTTTTATCATAAGCATAATGTGCCAGCTCGTTGTGTTGGGCATACATTAGCTGATAGTATTCCTTTCCAAATTGAGCGACAACCGGCGCGTGCGCAGTTAGGTTTGGCACATAATGTTCCGGTGCTTGCGATATTACCCGGTAGCCGCAAAGGTGAAATTGAGCGACATGCACCCATATTTTTACGTACCGCCAAAGCATGCGCAGCTGAATTACCCAATTTGCAATTTGTTGTACCTATGGCAAATCAAGCACGTGCAAAACAGTTTGAAGCTTTATGGCAAGAAATTGCACCTGAATTACCAATGACAATAATCATACAAAATTCTGGTTTAGCATTAGCAGCATCAGATTCTGTATTAATGGTTTCAGGCACTGCTACTTTAGAAGCAATGTTATATAAACGAAATATGGTGGTAACGTATAAAGTGCCAGCATTAACATTTGCTATTGCGAAACGATTGGTTAAATTTAAATATATGGCATTACCTAATTTACTTTCTGATGAGCGTTTAGTCCCAGAGTTTTTACAAGAAGATGTTCATCCTGACAATTTAACTCGGCATGTATTATTTCAATTAACACAACCTGCTGCTTTTGAACCTATTTATCAACAATTTTGTGAATTGCATAAACAATTAAAACAAAATGCCAGCGCAATTGCCGCTGCAGAAATTAAATCATTGATTGATAAGACCAGATGAAAAAACAAATTCTTTTTTGTGTGATTGGCACGATTTTGGAATGGTATGATTTTTCCTTATTTGCTAGTCTCGCAGCAATCATTTCTAGCTTATTTTTCCCACATAAAAGTCAGTTGGCAGCGATGATCTGGACTTTTTCGATATTCGCCTCGGGTTTTATTATGCGGCCAATCGGAGCTATATTTTTTGGTCATCTCGGCGATAAGATTGGACGAAAATCTAGCTTGCTCATCACGGTAATTTTAATGGCATTTTCAACAACGGCTATTGGCTTTATTCCCGTTGATATTGGAATATTAACAGTCGTCTTGTTAATGTTATTGCGGTTATTACAAGGCTTTGCAGCCAGTGGAGAATATCCCGGTGGTTTGGTTTTATTATATGAATTGGCTAATCCCAAACATAAAGGATTAATTACCAGTTTGGGGGCATTTTCATCCGTATTTGGCATATTCTTAGGGACACTCGTTTGCACTATTACTTCTAAATGTCTTTCGTCAACAGATTTATTAAACTGGGGTTGGCGAATTCCATTTATCATTGGCTTACCACTCGGTTTAATTGGTTATGCGTTACGCAAATATTTATTTGAATCTTCTGTTTTTGAACAAGTTAAAAAGCAGGGCATGGTAGTTCGTCTTCCTTTTGTTGAACTTATCAAATATCATTGGAAAAATTTTATAACTTTGACAGTCATGTATATTTTGTCGAATGTGGCATTTTATATGAGCTTTGTTTATCTTAGTACTTATACAGTTAATACGCATAGAATTAGCATTGCCAACTCGTTTTATTTAAATGCATTAAGCACCTTGATTTATGCTGCGTTTATTCTCATTGCTGGTTATTTATCAGATCATATTAATCGAAAATATATGATGCGAAGCGTCTGTTTGTTAATGTTGATTTTCGCAATACCTTTTTTCTGGTTTGTAATAAATGGTAGTGCTTGGCAGCAAGTTGTTTGTCAAGCGCTATTGTCGCTATTAATTGGTATGTTAGTCGGAACATTAGCAATTTTTGCAGTGGAATTATTTCCAGCTAATATTCGTTACACGGGTGTGGCAACAGCACTGAATATTGGTGCATCATTTTTTGGTGGAACTGCCCCATTAGTTTGTACTTGGCTGGCAAAATTAACCGGTGCGCCGAATTCAGCTGCTTATTATTTAATGGGAATTGCACTATTAGCGTTGATTGTTTTAAGAGGGCAATCATTTAAGTTTGTAAAGCAAGAAATAAATGTGCTTGAAAATTAAGTAAGAAATAGTTTGTTTCTTTAGATCATGTGTAGGGGCGTATTGCATACGCCCATCTAGACCAATGGATTATAATAAAATTATTGCTAATTAAAGACATGTTGTAGTGGAAGAATATTACCTACATTAAGGAATAAACATCATGCTTTCAAAGAAATTATTTTTTGGTGCCGCTATCGGTACGATGATCGAATATTATGATTACGCTTTATTCGCCATTTTTCTTCCACTTATTTCACCATTATTTTTTCCAGCGAACACCACTTTTCAATCCTTAGAAAAAGGGTACTTAATATTATTAATTGCTATGTTAGCGCGGCCGTTTGGCGGATTATTTTTTGGTTATTTTGGCGATTTGCTTGGACGACCTAAAGCATTATTAGGTTCAATGTACGGTATTGCTATTGCTACCTTTTTAGTTGGTCTAGTTCCTTCCGCGTTGACCATTGGCACTTGGGCGGCGGTAGCCCTTACTTTAGCAAAAGCAATTCAACTGTTTTGTTTTGGTGGCGAATATAATGGCGCAGGCATTTATGTGGTTGAACATGCACAAAATAAAAATGAAGCGCTCCTTGGTAGTTTTTTAACGGCCACCACATTATTTGGTGCTTTATTGGCGTCACTAGTTGGTGTAATAACTACACTGCAAGTTATGCCATCATGGAGTTGGCGCATAGCATTTTTTATAGGTGGTGTTATCGGTGTTTTAGGGGTGTTTTACCGTAAAAATTTACTTGATTCACCAGGCTTTAAAGCATCTAATAATAAACAGCATAGCTTTAAAAAGTTACTTCAAACCTATCCACGAGAATTAATTGCCGGGGTATTTGTTGGTGGTTTTGCTACGCTACCATTTACTACGGTAATCACATTTTTAAATCCAGTATTAATGACTAAAGGTTTTTATAATAGCCATCAACTAATGCTGTCACAAACTTTTTTAATTGTTATTGCGATTATTAGCTTAGTTTCAGCTGGGAAAGTAGCCGATAAAATATCCCCCAATAAAACCATGCAATTTGGCGCTTTATTATTAGTATTACTTTCTTATCCATTATTGCGAATGGTAGATCAAGGATCTTTATATTCAATTTTATTTGCGCAAATCATATTTATTATCATCAATGAAATTTTACTTGGCCCATCTAATGCATATTTGAAAAATGCTTTTAGTATGGAGTATCGTTATCGTGGCAGTTCTTTTAGTTATTGCTTAGGTATGTCATTAATTGGCGGTTTAACACCAGTGGTTGAAGGTTTTCTGTATCAACGAACAGGCTCCTTTAGTGCTATTTCATTGTGGTTGATATTGATTGGATTAGGGACATTTATATCGTTACGTATGGTGAAAAGATCATCATCTGTATTGTTAGTTGCTTAATGATAGACTGATTGCTTCAGGGTTCTCTCATTAAAAATTTTAAAGTCAGATGCTGCCTGGTTTTTAGGGACGGCCATCCATGGCCTCGCTCTCCATACCATCCATGGTCCGAGACGCCCCTCAAACCAGGCAGTATCTTACTTTAAGTATAATCAAGGTATTTTTTATGAGGTAGCCTTGCTGATTGAGCAATGAAGGGTATTTTGTGTATAATGCAACCATTATAATTGGTAAAAATGAAGGAAAAACACATGAGTGAAAAAATAAGATTAATGTCGGAGTTATATCAGCAATTAAGAGATGCTGATAAAAATGATCATCAAAATTTAATTGCTGAATTTAAACAAAATAATCCCGACTTTGCTAAAGAAGATCTTACTTTTGATGTGTTAGTTAGAAAATTGCATAATTTTGGCCATATTGCAAAACTGGAAGCTAATCTATTTAATCAATTAAGAAAAACTGATATTAACTCACGTGAAAGTGTTATTACTTCTTTTAAAGAAAGACATCCAGATTTTCCTAGTGACAGCATTGAAACGATTATTGAGCGGCTTGCTATGAGTGAGAAAGTAAAGTTGATGTCAGAATTGTTTACAATCTTAAAAGATGCGGTAAAGCAAGGTGTAACAGTTAAAGCTCGTGAAGAATTAATTGGAAAATATCGTGCGGAGCATCAAAATTTTACGGCAGAAGATGCAAAATTTGTAAATCAACAAGTTGATAATGATCAACAATTCCAAGACGATATTAATGCCGGATGCCAAGAAGAGTATGCCGATTTTTATGAAATTGCCGCGCAAAATGGGGCAGTTCAAAATGGAGTGGCCATATTTTTAGGAAAAACATTTAGCAATGGCAATAATCTAATTATATCCCCAGTTTTTAATAAATGTATGTTAACTAATTGTTACCTTGACTCTAATTGGTATGCCCCACAAATTAGCTCATCTACATACCAAGATAATTATAATGAACCATCCTTCACTGCTACTAATGCGTGGTTAAGCTCTTCGTCCTTTATTAATAGCCGTATCACTTTTGCTGGTGTAAGATCGTATATTCTCGGTTTAGAGGCGAGCATTAATGGTGCATATATCTTTGATAATGTCGGAACCATTAATGGTGCAGTCATTGATTCATCTCGCATTGATGTAACGTTTAATTATACACTTGGAAATATCAGTATGAGACTTTCCAATATGGACATTGGAGACGCAAACCTTGGTTGGCAACATGATGTGTACTTTAGTATAGAGGCAGCCGTAAAAGCTTTATTAATTGCAACAGTCGATTTTAATGGTTGTCAATTAGTATCTACAAGTGGGATGCCACATACGACCATTACGGATACTTTTATTAATGGTGGGCAAACACAATCTCATCTACTAGATGGTGCTACTCTTTCAGCCATAACAGATGAGTATGGAAGTGTACCTGGACTTGCCATTGGCGTTGCTCGTACTAAATATCAGATTAGTACTGAAACAATTAGCTATTCACCATTAGGTGAGGGCACCATAACAACGACGAATAATCCTGAAAAAAATAATAACGGTTTAGTTGTTAATGGAACGACTGTTAAATTAAAACCAGGTGCTGATAACACGTTTTGTTTAATTAAGAATGGTACGATTAGTAGTGTAAGTGGTTTTGATGATAAGTACTTATGGACAGATAACGGTATTGATGCAATCTGTACCCTTGTCGATCCTACATGTGGCGATGTTGTTAGCTTAACCGCCGCTCAGCAATCATTGGCGGATAGATCGTGCCCTAAATCGCCTATACCAACGACGCCGTCAAGATTTGAATATCCAGGGGTTGCGATTGTGACTGCAGCGCTTGGCACTGTTGCGCTTGTGGGAGGTGTTTTTACTGCTTTAAAAGCATGTTCACTTTTTGCTAGGAGAATGTCTGAGGAATCTAAACCATTGACAGCAGATCAAATAGAGTCAGCTAAAACACCAAGCGGCCCACGCAAACCTGGTCGCAGTCAGTAATTATCATCCCAGAGATTAAAAATTTTGAGAAGAATGTTATTAACATGTAGGGTGTAAAAATAAGATGTAGGGTGAGCTAAATATTGTTGCCCTCGAAGAGGTATCGCATAACAATATGTGCCCACCATTGATGATGACATGATGGTGGGCACGCATCGCTTAATTATCGTGCCAATTTGTTCTCTTTGTACGTGATGCGATGTTTACGCCCACCCTACATAAACTCATTATTAACATGACCATTATAGAGTATGACGTTTCTCTTGATTATTATCATTATCTTTTTGTGGTGATAAGGAATAATCATAGCTAATGATTTTATAGCATAAGTAAATAGCAAGCAGTGATAACATCGCGGTGCTAAGAAAAGGAATTAACTGTATAGATGATGTCAATGAATTAAATGTAATTGATGTCATGTTTGGTTGTTCGGTTGGTAAAGAAATGTTTTTACCAAAAAACATTGATACTAAAGGGAGAAGCGTTATTCCTTTATTTTTCCAAGTATGAACTGACGCCGTTGTATCATTAATCTTGTCTTTGAATTTTCCACTATCAGCACAATTTTCCCGAACATTCTCTGGTGTTAACGCATCAATCTCTTTTTGCGAGTATTCGCGCAAATAAAATAGGGAAGCAATTTTATCTTTAATAAAACCCGTATCCCATTCCCATAACTCAGGTTGTTCAAACGCTTTGCGACGTGTGACTGACATAGAGAGCAATTCGTCTAGAGTTAATAAGCCATAATCACAAAGTGATTGTGCTACAGGAGACAATATTGGTGGTTTATTTCTTTTCGCACATTGAGAACAATATTTATTAAAATCAATGGCAATAATTTGTTTTATTCTTCCTATGTTATCGTAATTTTGTGGCAACTGACTTAGTAAATGATATTGAAAATACTCTAAGTTTTTGGCTTCTTCGATAGTCATATATTTTTTCAAAATGAAAGATTGTATGGTTGGATTGCTAACATTGCGTAATTCATTCTCGCGGAATTGTAAAACATCAGCATCAGTTAAACCAAGCCTCTCTAAACTTTGCATCAATTGATCATTTTCAAATGTTAATAAATGATATTCACTAATGTGTATTGCATACTCTGGCGATATTTCTTTTTTAGCAATTAGATTAAGAATGTAGCGATTTTTTAATCGTAAGATTTGTTCATCTTTAAGTTCAAATATAAATTGTATTTTTTCAATGGGTAAATTATTTGCTTTAGAGTGGAGTTCGATTCCAAAAATTGCTGTAAGGAACTGGATATTAAAAAACAATTCCAGCAACATTTCTCTTGCAAACAATAAATCAAAAAATAATCGAGCGTATTTGTTAGCATCGGCATCATTGCCATCCTGATTTGACATGTTGTTTGAGTTGAACATTGCCTTGAAAATTTCATTGCTGCTCATGGTTGATAGCAGATATAGTTTTTGATCAGTAATTGTACTTAACCACCACAAGCTAAAAATATCAATTTTATTATTGCCATATTTCGTATTTAGTTGTGCAAATTTATCTTTAAGCTCAGCTGACAATAGTTCGTAAACATGAATAAATAAATCAATGTCAGGGAATCGCTGCCAACGTCGACATAATGTTATTACAGAAGAAAGAAAGGTGCGTTCGCCATCGTTTGCAAGTGCTTCATCAGAGCCACCTGTTGAAATATCCATTTTAATTGGGTGATCATTGATGAATTCATACCAATGATTAATTAAATCACTGAAGAATATTTTTTCATCATTTGATAAATCATGCCAAAATGATAATAAGCTTTGTAAAGTTGATTGATGATTATCGTGATAGCTATCGCGACCATCAGCAAGGCGTTGCGATAAATAGCGTAAAGTAATATTGGGATCAGGATTGTGGTGTAAAAAATCAACTAAACTTTCTTGCTTTTCTAAAGCAAAGCATTCATTAATAGTAAAACCTTGATTCAGCAACCATACATAAGCACGAAAAATAGTGTCATCACTTAAACGAAGTTTTAGTGCTTCATCTAATTGTTCATATTCATTTAATGAAAGGATATCTTTGTCTATTAGTACTTGTGCATTTGTTGTTGCCATAGTTCCTTCTTGCAACACAATAGCTCGATTTGCTTGATAATCAGCAATAAGTTTTTTTCTTTCTCGATAAGTTAATTTAATAGCTTGTGCTAAAGATAAGGTATTATTGTTTATTAATCGACGAATATCTTTATACTCTAAATTATATAGAAATGCTTTTTTAAACGGCGGTTCACCGATAATAGGGATAAGCGATTGTTTTATTGCTAACAAGAAATCGACTATTTTGGGTTGAGTAAGCGTGTTTATATCACTTGCTAATAAACTAACAACTTGTCGGGCACTAATGATCTCAGCATCAATACATTTTTGTAGTTCTCTAGCATAAGGGAAAAGAAACTCCCATGTGTCAGCAGATACGTTGATATTACTTTTTATTTCTAACTCTACACATTCTTTTTCTAATTTATTTTCTATATAGCGTCTAAAATGTAAAAATTGGATGGCTTGTAATAGAGGAAAATTATCTATTTCAATAAGTGATTTCAATTTTCGACCATTAACATAAAGAAATACCCAATCTAAGTTAGCTAAGTATTCATCAGATATTCCTTTTTTACGTAATTTATCACTAATTGTTTCTATAAATGCTGTAAATTTAAATGCATTATAAGTGGGTCGAGGAGGAACGTCCTCTGCCTTACGAGATACAATTACCTCATCAAGATGGGGGAGAAATCTCTCTTTATATTTAATCAGTATATCCCAAGCTTTTGGTGGTATGTCGGCAATCTTTTTTTCTG
The DNA here is from genome assembly GCA_020051015.1 of Gammaproteobacteria bacterium. Classification (GTDB taxonomy): domain Bacteria; phylum Pseudomonadota; class Gammaproteobacteria; order UBA1113; family UBA1113; genus JABEVJ01. The sequence goes on along the minus strand of JAGVJQ010000102.1, from coordinate 2,243 downwards.
ATATACCTTCTTCACGCAATCGTTGGATTATTACTTCTTGAAAGTCCAAAACGGAATCTTTACTTACATTGCTGGATGAGGCTTCTGAATGATTATCTATGGTCATTTATTTTCCAATTTTATTATTATTAGCGTAGTGGAGTTAAATCCAATAAGGCTGAGCATATTATATACAATGTTTGTTTTTTGTAAATGTGTGATTTATTTAATGTAGATAGTATCATTTGAAGTTAAGTGAAAGTCTCGGGATGACAGAATGTAGGGTGGGCTAAATATTGTTGCCCACCATTGGTGATGAGTGATGGCATGATGGTGGGCACACATCGCTTAATTATCATGCTAATTTATTCTCTTTGTCCGTGACGCGATGTTTAGCCCACCCTACATAAAGTGAAGTCTATTTAATACTATTAAACCGCTGGTGGTGTAGGCTTTGCAGCGTGCTTTTTGCGAAAAATCAAGATAAAAGCATAAATTAGTACCAATGGTACGATGATGGGCAATAAGAAGGGAAATAATACAATAGCAACAATCGCCCAAATCAATGGTAGTATCGAAAAAATAAGCAATCCCATACCAGTTAATACAAATAATAATAAAATTGATACACAAAAAACAACTATAGAGGCAATAATAAATATCCAGACACTGCTGGCAACGGCGACCACGGCCGCGTCAACGGGAATAAATATTGCGGCAATAACTGCGGCAATTGTTAAAATAGCAAAAGCGATAGCAAGGTTTTTCACGGCTTATTTCCTTAAATTAAGCATAACTTTTTGATTATATCGTAAGATTTATACTTCACAAGCTAACTGATGTAATTAATTTACCTATTTTTTTGCTGGGCTAGCGAATTGTCAACAACCCCTAATGCTCGCTTAATCTTTAGTCACTATAATGCACGTATTAATTGTATTGACTAATTAACAAGTGGTGCAAAATGGCGAAAAGAAAAAAAAATGATAACTTCATACATAAATTTGATGTTAGAGGCACATTGAGTGAGCAAGAAAAAGCACTGCCACATTATTTTATCCATGAATTGAATGCTGGAGTTATAAAAAAGGTTGGCGAGAGAAAAAAATCAGCCAGTCCACCTAATCCATTATTATTTTTCAATGTATCTTTTGCTAAAGAGATTAAAGAATTAACTAATAAAAAGAAGATTCCTTATCTTAAAGATGCTTTTAAGCAAGAACACTGTAATCCGACGGTTTTTCCTGAATTCGTACCAACTGCAAATAGTTTTTCATCAAATTCAATTGCAGCCGAGAAAGGAACTGAGGAAATATTTAATCAACTTGGCAATGCACCAAACAATTCAAGTTCATTACAATCTGCTTCTGCTAATGTCGTTAATTTTAGTCCTTATGGTGTTTCGCCCGAATTGATCACGCCATCTGCATTGTGTGAAAAATACTTAATACAAGCTTTCGGTGGTTTTTTGCAACTAAAATAACGGCTAATCCGCAATCCTCGGCCGAACAATCATCGATAAGTGATAGCGCTTTGAATAATAATAAAATTATAACGCCGTAAATCATGACTATTACAGAAGCTTTAAAAAATTTAAAGACAAAGAGCCCAACAGATAAAGAAAAAGCTATTAATTATATAACCAATAATGGTGAAGAGTTTGATTGTTACTTTCAAACAAGAACACTCGAAGAACAATATACTCTTGTTGGCGTCATGCTTACCAAAAGTGGTGGTACGTTATTTTCTTTTCTTGAGGAAAAATTTGTTGCTATATTAAAAACTCAAATGCAAGATCAAGATACACAATTAAAGCTTCAATTCGTATTACTGCATAAAACCTTAGGTGTTATCAATGCACAGCAATTATTATTGTCTTTATATGCCGTAATCAAGACTTTTCTTAAAAAGAGTATGGAAAATAATAAATTGCTATATGCATTGTGCTTATATCATAAGTTTTTAGAAAAAATAAAAACTTTATTCCATGGAAAAATTAATAGTACTGCTGAACTATGTGGTTATTGTAGAGTTGATATAAGATTTTTAGCCATATCTCCATTATTGAGTTTTATCAGCGAAAACTTGCCTTGGATTAGTTTAGATGAAAATGCATTACAATATAATTTACTTGGCTCAGGCATAGACAACTTAGATGCATGGTGTTTGGAATATCTTAATCGACGCATACCCATATTATATCAATGGTATTTATTTAAGGCCAATGCTGCTGAAGGGAATGCTAATGTTACCAATGACACATA
>JAGVJQ010000125.1 GCA_020051015.1 Gammaproteobacteria bacterium | reverse complement strand
TTCACTTCCCACCTCACGCACAGGGTTCATTACTTGTTCTCGTAGTAACCATAATAATCCAACTCCCGGTAATGCCACGACAAATGACCACCAATAAAATTGGACCCAACCTAAATGCTCTACCATTACCCCCGCTAACGGCCCGACAAACACTCTGCCGATTGCCGCTAGCGCTGATAGTAAGGCATATTGCGTCGCTGTATAACGTCTGTCACATAATGACATTAAAAATGCTACAAATGCTGCCGTTCCCATGCCACTGCAGGCTTGTTCTATAAAAATTGCCGCTGAGAGTAACATTAAACTTTTTCCACATAGTGCCAAAATCATAAATGATAAATTCGAAAATGCTTGCAGAATGCCAAACCAAAATAGTGAAAAATACATGCCCATCCGTAGCATTAAACCGCCACCGATTAAAACTCCAAGAATAGAAGCAAATAACCCCACACCTTTAGTCACAATACCAACATCAGTCTGTGAAAAACCAAGACCGCGTATAAAAAACGTAGAGCTTAGCGTCAAGGCAAAAGCATCGCCTAATTTATATAAAACAATTAACAATAAAATGGCCTTCGCTGAATCACGAGAGAAAAATTCTTTCAACGGATCGACTACCGCTAAAAATAAACTCGCCGGAGTATGGGGCGGTGTTTTTACCTCTGGCCCCATGAGCGTCCCTATGGCACCAATAACCATAATGACTGCCATGATTTGATAGGTTACTTGCCAACCAATGCGATCCGCCAAAATAAAACTTACTGCACCTGAAACTAACATGGCAATTCGATAACCAGTAACACCGTAAGCCGCACCTAAGCCACGCTCTTGTTCATGAAGTACTTCAGTTTGGTAGGCATTAAAGGCAATATCTTGTGTCGCTGAAAAGAGCGCTAAAAATAATCCTGTCGTGGCCAATAGAACGGGATGAATAATGGGATTTTGTAATGACATTAATAAAATGACGATGATGATCGCAATTTGCATAGCAAAAATCCAACCACGTCGTCGACCTAAAAATGGAATAGCAAAGCGATCAAGAAAAGGAGCCCAAAAGAATTTATAAACATAAGGCTGCCCTAGCAGGGCTAAAAAACCGATGGTAACAACACTAATACCAGAAACCGTGTACCAAGCTTGTAATGCGGTAGTGGTTAAAGCAATAGGTAAACCCGAAGAAAATCCAAGCAGCATAACTGCAATAAGACGACGGTTGAGATATGTTTGCAGTAATGCCCGATAAGACATAAAGCGCAACCTTTCTAAGCATTAAAATAAAGCAGGCAAAATGCACCAGCATCTATAATGCCACGTAGGCTTATTATTAATAAATCTACGTGGCGCTGACAGATTACATTTATTACTTACTGTTTTGGCGCTGAACTTGTCGTGGTTGAAACAGTAGGAGTGGTTGTTGGCATTGCTGGAGTTGTACTAGTTGCACCAGATTGTGTTGGATTAACTGTTAACAAATGAATTTTGAAAACTAATGTTTCATTTGGTCCAATGGTATCACCAACACCTTGTTCGCCGTAGGCTAAATTAGAAGGAATGTAAACCATCCATTCTGCACCTGGCTTCATCATTTTTAGCGCTTGTTGCCAGCCAGGAATGACTTGTGAAATTTGGAATGTGACTGGTTGACCTTGTTGGTAAGTACTAGAAAATACTTGGCCATTAATAAATGAACCTTCGTAATCAACTGTAACGGTATCATTAGCCGTTGGAGAGTTACCATTACCCGCTAAAATTACTTTATATTGTAAACCATTTGGTAATGTTACTACGCCAGCTTGAGATTTATTTTTTGCTAAAAATGCAGCACCATCTTTCGAATTTTGCGCACTCATTTGTTGCATTTGTTGTTGTTGCTTAGAAACCATTTGTTGTTGGAATTGCTTTAACGCAGCATCCATTTGTTGTTGGGTCATTAACATTTGACCGCCCGCCATACCATCTTTAATACCTTGCGCTAACATATCGGGATTAATGTTAATATTTTGGGTTTTTAAATTTTTACCCATATCAACACCAATGGTATAACTAATTTGATCTTGTAAGGAAGTTGGCGCAGTAGAGGTAGCTGGTGCTGTTGATGCAGCAAACACAGCCTGTGTAGCCAATACACCGGCAATAACCGTGGTCATCAAACGTAATTTCATGAATAACTCCTGAGGATAAATTAAATGGCACTAATGCAATACCAACCCCTATTCTGCCCTATCTTGCTAAAAAAGCCTAGGAAATTTTACATTAATCTCTATTTTTTGCATGGTTAAGCAACGCCATTATTTCTAATAAATTCATTAAGTTACTATGAAGATTTGATTTAGAATGTATAAAAAGAAAAACTGTGCTAAATTTAAATTATCATGAACAAAATTTACACAGAAATAAAAGGGCTTGTTCTGGTAATTCTAGCAACGGTAATTCTTACCGGCTGCAACACTTCCAACGATGTAGTAATTATGGCTGCACCAACTTATTGTGTAGCGGGTGGTAGTTCATGTGGCCATGCTTATAACTATCACGTTTCTAGTGGCAGCTGTTATTGCCCTGAGCCTTATAGTAACAGCCATTCAACATTTCATAGTTGTTGTTATCGCCAAGGCACTTACCCTGTTTATAATCAAGATAGCGCCGCCATGGTTTCAACAGGCAGTTATTACTATCAATATCATAGATAATATTTAAGGGCTGTTGATAATTCACTAGGCTTAATTTCCCGTATAGTTACTCGCCGTAGGGTGGGCTAAACATCGCGTCACGTACAAATAGAAAAAATTGGCACAATAATGAAGCGATGTGTGCCCACCATCATGCCAGCACACTTCGCTAATGGTGGGCACATATTGTTATGCGATACCTCTTCGAGGACAACAATATTTAGCCCACCCTACATGGGAAATGACAATGTGTGGGAGGTTACTTCGCATCTTCATTGGCGAATGGTATATCTTTTTTTGATTGTACCCCATCTGAATTTATGGTACGAATATCGGATGATTGGTTTAGGCCTTTCATTACCCTCACTCAACAGATGGAGAATCGAATGGATACAGTTGTTGAAAATCAGCCCAAACATGGAATTGGTAGTGTCATCAAAGAATCGTGGGAACTCACTAAAGGATTTAAGTGGACAGCACTCAAAGTTATTTTATCAATGATAATTGTTTTAGTTGCTGTTGAATTGCTGTTCTTTTATTTTTTCCAACCAGAAATGTTTCATCCCAATCCTGTCACACATCAATACCCACCCATTAGCCCTTATTTATCATTGATTGTATCTTATATAACGTGGTTGTTTGTTATACCGCTGTCCGTCATGGGTTTGCGTCGCGCAATAGGCTTACCTGCCAAAGCAGGGGCCGCTTTTAAAACCATGTTTAATTCTTTCTCGAGCATAATTGGCATTATTATTGTGTTAATGTTAATTGCTTTTGTTTTCGGTATTTTTGCTAATTATATGATGTCCCATCACTCGTTCGTTATTACTGTTCTTTATGTGATAGCGTTATTAGTAAATATCCTTATTGGCTTAACTGGTTTGTTCGCAACATTATTAATTATTACCAAAAAAGTAAAAACGGTTGATGCCGTTTCACAAAGTTTTGCTGGGGTAAAAAATCATATTAGTTTAGTACTTGGCTCTTATGTGTTGATGGTTCTTATCTTAATCATTAGCATAATTCCGCTCTTAATTGGCTTAGTGTGGACGCTTCCTATGTCCTTCATCTTGCCTGGGATATTATTCCGTAATATTTACGGCGTGAAAAATGGTGTATCACTATCAAATGCCCAACCTGGCGCGAGTGAATATACATATTAGTCAATTGAAACAAAGGGTTATGTTATCAACATAACCCTTTTATTTGGAATGTAAGGGCTCTATCGATAATTGTAGTCCTAAACTTTTAAGAACCAAACCTAACGTGTTTAGGCGCGGGTTGCCTTTTTTTGATAATACTTGATATAAGTTTTGTCGATTAAGCTTGGTTTCTTTGGCTAAATGGCCAACACCACCGTGCGTCTCAACCACATTTCGCAAAGCAAGTAAAAATATTTCTGTATCACCATCTTCTTGATATTCTTCTAGAGCCACTTGTAAATAGGCGGCTGCCTGCTCTGGATCTTGCAAAGATTCAATCAATAACTCATGGAAACTCCCAGTTTTTTGGATAATATGTTGTTTGCCTTTCATAATGATCTACTCAATTCTCGCCAAAACTCTTTTGCCCGTTTAATATCTTTTTCTTAGTTGTCGTTTATAAAATACAGAATGTCAAATTTTTTACCGGTTGGCAATTCCAAAATGTAAGAAACAAAAAAACCACATGGACATTATTTTATTATTCTAATCGTTGCTAACATATGATAAAATCCATTTTCATTTTTCTAATTCCAAAAATTAACAAATTTGTTATAATATGAAAAAATGGACTATTGAATACTATAATCACCGTGTACAAGACTGGGTATGTGCACTACCAATCGGTTTACGCGCTGATTATGCAAGATTAACTAGTTTATTGATGGAGTTTGGTGTTGATTTACGATTACCACACTCACGTGCTATGGGTGATGGATTATTTGAGTTACGTATACAAAGCAAAGAAGGCATTGGTCGTTTATTTTATTGTACTTTAGTCGGCAAACGGATAGTTATATTGCATGGTTTTATCAAAAAAACACAAAAAACGCCGCCAAAAGAATTAGATATTGCTAAACGTCGGATGAAAGAGGTAAAGAGTGATGCGCAAAAGTACTAAATCTCATACTGAAATGGTTGACGATTGGATGAAAGATCCTGCATTTAAGTCCGCCTACGATGCATTGGAAGAAGATTACCAATTAATTCGTGAAATGTTATTGGCGCGCAAACAAGCAGGTTTAACTCAAGAAGACGTTGCAAAACGCATGGGTACCAAAGCACCCGCTATCGCACGTTTAGAATCAACCAGTCAGCAAAACCACCATTCACCGAGTCTTAATACGCTACGCAAATATGCACATGCTGTGGGTTGTATTTTAGAAATTCATTTCAAACCTCAATCACTATAAAAACACCCTCGTGGCACTTCATTGAAATTGTTAAATCTAGTTGCAGAAAAAGGTTTAGCAATCTTGATCTAATATTATCCACATTTTCCCAGCATCCCTTGCTTTCAGCTGTTATAATTAGTACTATAGCGGTCCTGATTTAAGGGGAATTTGAGAATATGCTGCGTATCAGCAAATTAGCAGACTATAGTACAGTGGTAATGAGTTATTTGGCGCGTGAACCAGATAAGATGCATAATGCGCGTGATATTATGGAACACACGCATATTGCCTTGCCAACTATCAGTAAGATATTGAAAATATTAGCAAAATCCGGTTTGTTACGCTCCCACCGTGGGATTAATGGTGGCTACACGCTCGTTATTCCGCCCGACCAAATTTCAGTTGCCCAAATCCTGGCGGCAATGGAAGGTAATGTGGCCTTGACGGAATGCAGTGGTCAACATAGTCATTGCTCCATTGAACCAATTTGTCATATTCGCTCTAACTGGCGTTCCATCAGTCATGTAGTACAAGAATCACTAAAAAAAATCACGCTTGCTGATATGTTGAGGTCTTAATTATGTCGCAAAACAATCCATCACTTGATGCTTTACTCGCCCGGGATTATGAACACGGATTTGTAACCGATATTGAGTCAGATCGATTACCTAATGGTCTGAATGAAGATATCATTCGCGCTATTTCCGCCAAGAAAAATGAACCTGAATTTTTATTACAATGGCGCTTAAAAGCTTTTCATCATTGGTTAACCATGACCGAACCACATTGGTCACACATTTATTATCCCCCTATCGATTACCAAGCTGTTAGTTATTATTCAGCACCAAAATCAAAAGCCGATGCACCAAAAAGCTTGGATGAAGTTGATCCAGAATTATTAGCTACTTATGCAAAATTAGGCATTCCATTAAAAGAACAAGAAATGTTAGCTGGTGTTGCCGTTGATGCAGTATTTGATAGCGTATCAGTCGCTACCACCTTCAAAAGTAAATTAGCAGAAAAAGGTATTATCTTCTGTTCATTTTCTGAAGCAGTACATGAGTACCCAGAGTTAATTGAACAATATCTTGGTAGCGTTGTACCATATACCGATAATTTTTATGCTAGTTTAAATTCTGCTGTATTTAGTGATGGTTCTTTTGTTTATATTCCTAAAGGCGTACGTTGCCCTATGGAATTATCTACCTATTTCCGGATTAATGCCGCATCAACGGGTCAATTTGAACGTACATTGATTATTGCCGATGAAGGCAGCTATGTAAGTTACTTAGAAGGTTGTACTGCACCGAAGCGCGATGAAAATCAGTTACATGCAGCCGTAGTAGAATTAATTGCCTTGGAAAAAGCAACTATTAAATATTCCACCGTTCAAAATTGGTATCCTGGTGATAAAGACGGTAAAGGTGGTATTTATAATTTTGTCACTAAACGCGGCGATTGTCGTGGCAGTAACTCTAAAATCTCTTGGACGCAAGTAGAAACCGGTTCTGCCATTACTTGGAAATATCCTAGCGTGGTCTTGCGTGGTGATAACTCTATCGGTGAATTTTATTCTGTCGCCTTAACCAATAATCGCCAACAAGCTGATACCGGCACCAAGATGATTCATTTGGGTAAAAATACTCGTAGTACCATTATTTCGAAAGGTATTTCTGCTGGTTATGGTCAAAATACTTATCGCGGTCTAGTAAAAATAGCTAAAAGCGCAGTTAATGCACGCAATTACACGCAATGTGATTCATTATTAATGAGTGATAAATGTGGTGCGCATACTTTTCCGTATATTGAAGTAAAAAATCCAACCGCTAAAGTTGAACATGAAGCCTCAACATCCAAGATTAGTGAAGATCAATTATTTTATTTATTGCAGCGTGGATTAACCACCGAAGATGCCGTCTCAATGATCGTAAATGGTTTTTGTAAACAGGTAATTCGTGAATTACCGATGGAATTTGCGGTTGAAGCACAGAAATTATTAGGTATTAGTTTAGAAGGCGCAGTGGGGTAAACCTTATGTTAAATGTAAAAAACTTACATGTAAAAGTTGAAGATAAAAATATTTTAAATGGTATTGATTTGCAAGTAAATGCTGGCGAAGTTCACGCCATCATGGGGCCTAATGGCTCAGGCAAGAGCACTCTCAGTAATGTATTAGCGGGCCGTGATGGTTACGAGATTACTGATGGTAAAGTGACTTACCTGGCTCAAGATTTATTAAATATGGCTCCCGATGAACGCGCACGCGCAGGTATTTTCTTGGCTTTCCAATATCCCGTTGAAATTCCCGGTGTCAATAACATGTATATGTTAAAAGCCGCAGTTAATGCTAGACGTAAGCAACAAGGTTTACCAGAAGTTGATGCTATGGATTTTTTAGCTATGGTAAAAAATCGAATGCGCGAATTAAAAATGGATGAGAAATATTTATCGCGTGATGTAAATAGTGGTTTTTCTGGCGGTGAAAAGAAACGTAATGAAATTTTACAAATGCTCATGTTGGAACCGCAATTAGCCATTTTAGATGAAACCGATTCCGGGCTTGATATTGATGCATTAAAAGTTGTAGCCGAAGGCATTAATGCTTTACGTTCACCCGAACGCGCCATTATCATGGTCACCCATTATCAACGCTTATTAGATTATGTTAAACCTGATTTTGTGCATGTTTTATCGGAAGGACGTATTGTTCGTTCTGGTACAGCAGAATTGGCATTAGAACTCGAAAAATTAGGTTATAGCTGGATTGCAGAAGAGGCCGCAGAGTAATGAATACGAATCTTCATTGGCAAACACAATTTGATAATTCTATCGCACAAAATGCCAATCCTAATTGGTTAACCGAATTACGTCACCAAGCTTTTAAGCGCTGGCAAACTTCTGGTTTCCCAACCTTACGTAATGAACGCTGGAAATATACAGAATTAATGCCATTGGCACAGACTGAATTTCATCTTTCAAAAAACACCAGCAGTGACCATTATCAAGATTTACTACCAGAAACAATCGAAAATAGTTTACGTTTAATATTTGTCGACGGCCAGTTAATTTCTGAGCTCACTAGCGATGAGATTTATCTAGCCACGCTAGTTAATACGTTAAAACAAAATCCAGCCAAAATCGAACCTTATATCACTAACAAAAATTCTATTGATAGCATTACCGATTTAAATACCGCATTAGCAACAGACGGAATGGTGATATTCATTCCGGCAAATTGTAATTTTACTCGCCCTATTCATCTTATTTATTTGTATACGCAAATACAAAACAACATGGTGCATATGCAAAATATTGTCCACTTAGCCGAAGGCGCTACTGCGACTATAGTTGAACATCATATTGGCAAAGACGATAATCGTTATTTTTCAACTTCATTTAATAGTATAAAACTAGAAAAAAATGCCAACTTAACCTATTACCGCTGGCAAGAGCAAGGCTCTGACGCTTATCATATTAATCGCACCCAGTTAATGCAAGCCACTCATAGTAACACGGCATTTTTTAGTTTTGATTTGAAGGGTCATTTGGTACGTAATGAGATATTTCAAGAATTTATCGGTGAAAATGCAGAGTGTAAATTAACCGGCTTATATTTGGGCCGTGGCAAACAACATATTGATAATTACATTACGCTTAACCATGCTGTACCATTTTGTCGTAGCGAGCAATTATTCAAAGGCATTTTAGATGATCGTTCCCATGGCGTTTTTCATGGTAAAGTAGTTGTGAGTAAAGATGCGCAAAAAACTGATGCGCAACAGCATAATGCCAATTTAATTTTATCTGACAAAGCAGAGATTGATACCCAACCACAATTAGAAATTTATGCCGATGATGTAAAATGTACTCACGGCGCAGCAATTGGGCAATTAGATGAGGAAGCATTATTCTATTTGGAGTCCCGCGGTATAAATGCTGACATTGCAAAACAAATGTTAATTTATGGGTTTGCCGCCGACACTTTGCAACATGTTGAACAATCAACATTACATGCATTTTGTCAAACTCGTATTCGCCATTATTTCCCTGAGATGCCATTATTGCAGGATGAGTTGAAATGAATGAAGCAGTGCAATTAATTAAGTCAACAGCATCATTTGATGTAAATAAAATACGGCAAGATTTTCCCATTTTACAAACGCGCGCGTATGATCGTCATTTGGCTTATCTTGATAATGCTGCCACCACACAAAAACCACGCATCGTCATCGATGCTATTTCAAATTATTATTTATCAACCAATGCTAATGTGCATCGTGCAGTTCACTATCTAAGCGAAAAAGCGACACACGCTTTTGAACAAGCTCGTATTCGTATGCAACAATTTGTTAATGCCCATTCTGCAAAAGAAATTATTTTTACTCGTGGCACGACTGAAGCAATTAATTTAATCGCTAACAGTTATGGGGGCAATACATTACAAAAAGGCGATGAAATTTTACTGTCACAAATGGAGCATCATGCCAATATTGTTCCTTGGCAATTAATTGCTGAAAAAACTGGTGCGATTATCAAAGTTATTCCTATCAATCAGCACGGTGAAATTAAAATGGAGGAGTATGAAAAATTACTCAATGGCCGTACTAAGATTGTTGGAATAACGCATATTTCTAATGCCCTTGGCACCATTAATCCATTAGCTAAAATAATTGAATTAGCTCATCATGTTGGTGCTAAAGTAGTTGTTGATGGTGCACAAGCTGCACCGCACCTTAAAATTGATGTACAAAAACTTGATTGTGATTTTTATTGTATTTCTGGTCATAAAATGTATGGCCCAACTGGTATTGGTATCTTGTATGGTAAAGAAGCTTTATTAGAAAAAATGCCTCCATATCAAGGTGGTGGTGAGATGATTCGGCGCGTCACCTTTGAAAAAACTTCATACGCTGATTTGCCACATAAATTTGAAGCAGGTACACCCAATATTGCTGATACCATCGGTTTACATGCTGCGGCTGATTATTTATATGACTTAGGCTTAGATACTATTGCTCAATATGAACATAGCCTTTTATCCTATGCTACTGAACGTGCTGCCGTTGAATCAGACATCCGTATAATAGGCACTGCTGCGAATAAAGGCCCCATATTATCGTTTGTGATGGATGGAGTTCATCCCCATGATATTGGCACGATTCTTGATCAATATGGTGTTGCTGTACGTACTGGCCACCATTGTGCCATGCCATTGATGCAGTTTTTTAATTTACCTGCTACCACACGAGCATCGTTTGCATTTTATAATACAATTGCTGAAATTGATCAATTTTTTGATGCGCTCGATAAAGTTCGAGCTTTATTTAAAGGTTAAGTTATGTTTGATTTACGCACACTTTATCAAGAGGTCATCGTTGACCATAATCGCCAACCACGTAATTTTGGTCGATTACCTCATCCCAGCCACCATGCTGAAGGATTCAATCCTTTATGTGGCGATCAAATTGATCTGGATTTAGATGTTCGTGATGGCGTAATTGATCAAATTAAATTTGAAGGTCACGGCTGTGCCATTTCAACCGCATCAGCATCATTAATGACTGAAATTTTAACGGGTAAAACGATTGCGCAAGCAGAAGAGTTATTTGAGTCGTTCCATGATGCACTCACAAAAGAACAATGTGATGATATTGAAGCATTGGGAAAATTAGCTGTTTTAATGGGTGTGAAAGATTATCCTGCACGCATTAAATGTGCAACCTTAGCTTGGCATGCATTACATGCCGCATTAAATCGTGATCAACAACCGGTTTCGACGGAGTAATTTGATGAACGAAGCGACCTTGACTGAAACAATAAAATCTGAAGCAACCCATCCGCTTTATGAAAGAATAGTCGATGCAATTAAAACAATATATGACCCTGAAATTCCGGTAAATATTTATGATCTTGGATTAATTTACAAAATTGATATTAATGATAAGAATGAAGTTGCCGTTGAAATGACATTAACATCGCCTGGCTGTCCAGTTGCACAATCATTGCCATTAAGTGTCAGTGATACCATTCGCGAAGTGGAAGGTGTGACTGATGTTAAATTAGAGTTAGTTTGGGATCCACCTTGGTCAACGGATATGATGTCGGAAGTTGCAAAATTGCAGCTGGGAATGTTTTAAAATAGGAATCAACCATGCGCGAAATTTTTTGCCAAAAACTCAATCAACAAGCCGAAGGCTTAGATCGTCAACCTTATCCAGGTGACTTAGGCAAACGTATTTATGATAATATTTCCAAACAAGCGTGGAGTATGTGGTTAGCACATCAAACAACGCTGATTAACGAATACCGCTTAAATATGCTCGAAGCGAAAGATCGCCAATTCTTAGCCAAAGAAATGGAGAAATTTTTATTTAGTGATGACAGCGAAAAACCGGAAGGTTATGTGGCACCGGTGAAATAATTATCGGGACACATTGCGAAGTTCAGCTAGTTGACCTGTCAAATATTTATGAATAATGCTTGATAATAGACTTTGGTATGGCAAACCTTCACGCAGGGCTTGTTCTTGAATTCTTAAAAAATCCCATTCAGTCATTCGCAAACTAACACGACGATTTTTGTTACCATGCGCGCGAGCTATACCCTGGTAACGCTCTATTTCTTGTTTCACACTAGGTATGCTATGTAATAAATTTTCTTCAAGCGCAGATAGAATATCTTGCTCTTCCTTATTTGCTGCTTGTTTACTTTTTCGCATAATCATTACCTCTTTCTGTCAAATAGTCACGTGTAAATTTTCTACTCAAATAGGCTGTTTTGAGAAAAATTTTCTCATTATCTTCTACAAATGGAACTAAAACCACGTAACCATCTATGTCTACCACAAAAATACGCTGATGGTTATAATCTTTTTGATTAGGATGATCAACAACATCCAATAGATATCCATCTTCTATAGCGATGACAATTGACTCAAAAGTAATGCCACGCTCTTGATGCAATTGACGATTTTTTTCTTCATTCCATTCAATTCGTTTCACGCCAAATCAACCCAATATAACCACAAAAGACACATTTTAGCATACATTTATTTAAATTATAGAACAAATATCAAATTTATTTTGAATAATTGTTAATCATTATTGAAATAGTGGTATTTCGGGAAAAAATAACCTTACCCTACCATCGCTGCAATAATTTCAGCAGCTGATTTTAAGGTATTTTCTGGTTCTTCCTTTGGCTTACCTTTATCAGGATAAGAAATAAATGGTGCCACTTCCATCAAATCTGCACCAGTTACTAAAAATGATTTTTTTAATGCTTTAATCATTTCTAACGCTTCCATCAATTTCAATCCATCAGTTTCTGGTGTACCAGTAGCAGCAGCGGCGCTTACGTCCAAGGCATCAATATCGAATGTAATATAAATTTCTTCGATTTGTCTTGTTTTTAAATGTGATATAACTTCATGAATAACTGCATCAGCACCATTATCATGAATTTCATGCGCCCAAAATTGTCGAATGCCATGATGTGATTCCCAATGTTGTCTGGGTCGACCACTGGCACGAATACCAATCTGTACTAAATGATCGGGGCGAGTTAGATATGGCAATATATGGTAAGTCCAAGAACCAAAACACACTGGAATACCTAAACGTGATTCCATCATATCAGTATGTGCATCGAAATGAATAACCGCCACTTTTTTGCTTTGTAGATTTTTATGTTCGAGATAAGCTTTTAATAGTGGGTAACTACAAGAATGATCACCACCAATGCCTAATAATATACGATTCGGAAACGTTTTATAAAACCATTTTGCAGATTCATATGCAATAGATAATGGGCTGACTACTCGAGATGAATTTTCATCGCCATACAAAGCTTTGCGACAATCTTTGATGATAGGTTCACTAACATATTCATCTAATAATAATTGCGGTATAACGCGCACATCACCTAACTCCGTCGGCTGCCAATTTTTTATGTGTTGATATAATGCCAATCGTACGAACAATGGACCCCAATTCGCACCACGATTGATACCACCACCACTATCAGAACAAATGCCTAATACCACTGGATTATTTTGTTTTAATTTTTCCGCTAATGTATTTCGCCATGTTTCTTCTGCTGCTTGATCAATTTCACCATACAATAATTTTTGCAAAGCTTGACGCCGTTCACGACCAGTAAATACGGTATAAACCCCACTACCAGGGGCACACAGATAAGGTAAAATTGATTCGATTGCATTTGTCATATTGATACTGCTAATGGAGTTAAGTAATTATTTAATTATAAACAATTTCTCTTTATTTTATTGTTTTTATTTCTCATATTAATGTTTTGTTTAATTTTTATAACCACCAAACAATACATACCTCACCACCAAATAAGCAATAACTCTTTTAAAAACAGAGCCTCTCTTAATTTTTTGCGATTATATCCATTCAGCGCTAGAATTGAACAAATCTTTTACTAAGGGATTTTCTGACATGAAATCACTTTATACATTAGAAGCGCAACAACTCGTGCAAGAGGCTGTTCTTGAACAGTCCCCAATTCTAATAAAATTATTAGAAGATGATTCTGAAATTGGCAAAACACACATTCTTAGTACAAAAGATCATAATGGAGTAATACATTGTTTTCATATGGTGATTAGAAAATGTAGCGAAACCGGTAAGTATAGTAATCAACGTAGAATTGACATATATCACCCACAAGCAAAATTAGGTACAGGCGGCCAAGCAAGTGTTTATGAATTATTAACCTCGATTGCTATTTTACTACCTCAACCTGAGAATACTTCAGCAGCTGATCAAAAAATTACATTACCAACTATCCCAGAATCGGAATCGCCAACTACTTCAAAAAAATTATATTGTAAAATGCAAAATAAAGAAAAATTATGGGTGATAAAATTATTTAGCAAAAGAAAACATGCTAAAAATGAACTAGCCAACTTATTACATGCACAGCATATAAAAGTAAAACATGAAATTGTCTATATAGCTCCTACCAATGGCCAAGCAGAACAGTTTGGTGTGGTAATGGAAAAATTAGGTGAGATAACGTTATATAAATTATTACAAATTAATATGAACCCCAATATTGAACCAACAAATCCTTACTTTTTGGATATAGAAGATCTATTTGACTTATCAGATGAGTTAATGACGGCCATTGCCGCACTCCATAATAGGCAGCTAATACATCGCGACATTAAACCAGACAATATTGTCATCTATCAAAGAGAAGATGGTCGCTTTGGAATAAAAATTATTGATTTAAGTATGGCTAAAAAAAAAGGGGATGACGATAAAAATATTTTGCTTGGTACGTATGGTTATATATCTCCAGAAGCACTACATCACGATGGCACTAGTGAAAAAAGTGATATATATGCGTTGGCTTTGGTTTTATTATTAATATGGGGTGATCGAGATACTAAAAAAGAAATTTTCGATTATTTTAAAAGTATTGATAAACACGGCAATATAGAAAAACCTATACCGACTTTAAAGACGATGGCTGATGTTAATAATTTGACTAAGTCTTTCTTAGAAGAATTAATCAAATTGATGTCAAAATCTAATCCACATGAAAGACCAAACGCTGAAGAAGTACTTTCCGTATTTAAATTTTGTTTTGAAGAGTGGAATAAGAATCGTAATACTACCGAACAACAAACCTTAATAAATAGTAAACAGCCTGAAGAGGTTGAGCCTTCACAAGATAAAGATCATCTATATTCATCAGGTAGTTTTTCTTTAAAATCAACTTCATTAATTAGCGAAATCATTAATAGTCAACAGGAAATATTTCCTTTTACCGATGAAGAAGCGAAGAGTAATTCATTGCAGTCTATGAATTTATCACCAGCTGAAATTCGAGCTAAGTCTAACAATCTAAAAACCAGTTTTTTTAATAATACCAATAAAAAAATAATACCAACTGAAAAAGCAATTGACGATAATATTATAAGAGTGAATGAAAATACATTCGACCCGCGTAAGTTTAGCCAAAAATTGTCAAACACCTTATCGACCATCTCTCAGACAAGATTACAATCAAGTCGAATTTTATTATTGAGCTAATCATTTACAACAATCCTTGGCTAATAGTTGTAGGCAGTGATAACACGGTTGTTTCACTGCTCGCTACTGGGTACGCACAATAATCTGCTGTATAAAATCCCCCAGGGCGATAATTACCACTCCAACCAATACCGCCAAATGGCGCTGCGCTACTAGCACCGGTAGTTGGACGATTCCAACTTAATACGCCAGCATAGATATGTTGATAAAATTGATTATATAAATCACGGTTATCACTTAATAATCCTGCAACTAAGCCGTATCGTGTATTATTGGCCGTTTTAATTGCCTTATCAAAATTACTTACACGAAATACTTGTAATAGTGGACCAAAAATTTCAACATCTTCATGTGTTTTTATTGCAGTAACATCCATTAATCCTGGTGATAACAAACCTGTTCCAGATTTTAAATGTTGTATGGTTGTTAATACTTCCCCGCCTTGATCGATTAATGCTTGTTGCTTCCCTAATACATGCTTGGCAGCAGCTTCAGAAATAACTGGCCCCATAAATGGTTCAGGTTGATCGCGCCAATAGCCAATTTTTATGCGCTTTATCCAGTTATTTAGAGCTGTTAATATTTGATCGCCTTCTTTATCATTGCTTATAATTAACCGTCGCGCACAAGTGCAACGTTGACCCGCTGAGATAAATGCTGATTGCAAAATGGTATATGCTGCCGCTTCAATATCTTTTACTTGCCACGCAATTAATGGATTATTCCCACCCATTTCTAATGCTAATAGTTTTTCTGGCTTCCCTGCACATTGTTCATGTAGTTTTTTTCCGGTTGGATAACTACCAGTAAATAAAATACCATTAATACCAGAATGTGATGTTAATGCCTTTCCTATTTCACTCCCACCTAAAATTAGATTTATAACCCCTGCTGGCAATTCTGCTTTCTGCCATAGTTCAACCATTAAAATGGCTGTCTTCGGTGTTAATTCACTTGGTTTAAAAACAATGGTATTGCCTGCTAATAATGCTGGTACGATATGGCCATTCGGGAGATGACCTGGAAAATTAAACGGCCCTAACACCGCTACCACACCTAATGGCTTGTGCTTAGTCACAGAAACACCACCTGGCAATGACTTCTCAACATAACCAGTTCGTTGTTGATAAGCTTCAATTGAAATCGCAATTTTATTTATCATTGCCGTTACTTCGGTTTTGGTTTCCCACAATGGTTTGCCCGTTTCTTCTGCTATACACTCAGCTAATCTAGTTTGTTGTTCTTCAATTATTTTTGCAAAACGTTGCAGTAAGTCGATACGGGTATCCAATGTCGTCATGGACCAGGTAGTAAACGCCGAACGCGCTGCGGTAATGGCTTGTTCAACATCTTGAATTGATGCGGTATTACCTTCCCAATTTGTCGCGCCTGTTGCAGGATTTTTTGTTGTCCAAATTATACCTTGCCCTACTTGCCATTGATTATTGATGAATTGCATTGCTTATTCCTTTAACTAAAAAATTGCATGGTTATTGTTATGATAGCATGACTATGTCGGTTGTACCTCAAGACGCGAAACTCGAATAAATGTATCCATGAAAAGTCAGTTTTTCAGAAATGAAAAAACACAATGAAATTAAATATTTCATTGTGTTGATTCATGCTAGTTAGTGTTTTTACCAATAATCAATAACTGAATCCTGCAATTCAGATTGAATGCCATCAAGGCATATTTACTAAAAGTGACAATATGTTATATCTGCTCTTAAAACATCATATTGATCATAACTTACATTTTTTACTTGAGCTTTATCAGAATGATTTCTATCTGTTAATAAACTTAATGCATTTAATCCATCAAAATTCTCTTCCTTATCAACCTGAGGTTTCTTGGAATGAAGTACTCGAAATTTTTCTGTAACAACTTTACCATCCTCAGTTTTCTTAGGAATTCTTATCAGTGATTTTGGCTTTAGATTTGTTAAATATTTATCTATGCCGCCCGCCAACTTTATGGGATCTGGTAATCTTTTAAAAACTGCATTATTTTCCTTGTTCCATTCTTTTAAAAGTGCATCTCCTTTAAATGCAGCCATAGCTAATGCAACCAAACCAAAAGTTAACTTATCTGCCAATTTCATAAAAAATCCATTTATAGCAGCACTTGCTTTTTTTCTTTCTTCCCTAATTTTATCTATTGGAATTTGAAACAAGCTTTTTTCAGCTACGTCTCTTGGCTTCATAATTGTATTAACATTACTATATCGTTGAAAGAAATGATTTTCATGATTTTCTTCATTTTGTTTATTGTTTTCTTTGCTTATATGCTGAGGTTGCTCAACATGCCTAATAGTATCTTCAACCAGATGTAGGTCATTTAAAACATCAGTTACCAATGCAAATAGTTTAGTTTTATTTTTAGTATTGATATCGCCATTTTTCGTAACGGAATTTTTAATTTTCATTAAACATTCTTCTATAAGAACAATTACACGTTGACATTTATCACGTGGATCAAATTTCTTATCGTCTTCATAAAAAATATCAGTTATTCTTTGAAAGAGCGTATCTACTTCATCTTGTTTGCTATGCTTTCTTGTTGGAATAAGCCATTTAACCATATAAAATGAAAGTTTCCACATCACTGTATTAATAGTACTCATAAGTACATTAACTTGTGTTATATATGGGTTATTTAACTCAATTGCTTTATTAATCCCTTTCAACATTGAGCCAACAAAATCATCCATGAAGCTTTCAACATTTTCATATTCTTGCTCATTAATATCAGGATTGCTTTGGACTTGTAAAACACTCCCTATTCCGGCTAATACATTATTATAAAAGCCAAAGGTCATGGCTAAACCTTCTTGCGCCATTTCATCTTTCGTTTTAGTTGGCAAACGTCTAGCAATAGTACTAAATCCATTACTCATTAGTAAAACTTTTTTTGTAATTTGTTCGCTCAAGTTTTTTAAGTCTTTATCTGGATCTAAACTGTCACCAATTACGTGTTGTCTGATAAGTAATTGCTCTCTAAGTTTAGCAATTTCATCATTTGATTTACCTACATTTTTATACACACATGCAAACATGAGGATATTAAAAAAAGCAGCATCAAGATCCACGTTATTTTTAGAACAAAACTCTTCTGCTTTAATAACAAATCTATCTAAAAAAATAATTAATTGATTATCAATTTCTGAATCAGATTTTAGCTGACTTAAGAAATTAGCTGAAAACTCCATTAATTCATCATCAGCTAAAATTAGCTTAGTGAGTCGTACTTCATCATTGAAGACTTTTACATTTTGTTCATAAATTTTCTGTTGTGCAGAAGTGAGTGATTGAATTTCGGGCATGATTTTCTCCTGGTATTTTGTTTTATTGGAGAGGATTAACGTTTTATTAAACGTTGCTTATGATTTGAGTTTAGTTAAGAAAAGCTTAAAATCCAGCTAAATTTTCGATTATTTTTGAAAGTGATAATTTTACAATGAGTTATTTCGTGTAAAAAATGTAATTTTTTGTAAATTTAAAAAGCAAAGCTGTATAAATTTGCAATTAATCTAACTGTATTTGTTGGTGATAGTGAATTATTAATTTGTAATTTTTATACTAAATGTTTTTTATTGTTACGTTGTTGTTACTGATTGTTTTTTTTGGCCGGTTAGTTAATTTTTTGGTCGAGTTAATAATTTAAATACTTTCATTATTAATCTTTATTTGATGTTCGTATGATAACGATACAATTATGTTGATTTTTAAACGCAATTCACCTTTAACGTATTATGCTTCTTCTGATATTTTATAAACAGATATTTTTTACCTAGTGTTTTTTCAAAATAAAAACACTAGGCGCCTAACAAATTGAAAATTAATTTTTCAAAATGCATGAATGTGAATTTTGAATTGATTCTAAAGATTATTTTTAAAGAAATTTTTCAGATAAATTTAGTCAACTCAATCCATTACATTTTCTAAGCCATAAACCAATTCTTTAAGCGTTGTTACTTTACGACATGCCAATAATACGCCTGGCATAAAGCATGAACGGCTAATCGAGTCATGTTTAATCGTAAGCGTCTCGCCTTCGCCGCCGAAAATGACCATTTGATGAGCTAAAAATCCGGGCAACCGTATAGAATGAATAGCAATATTTTCATAATTACCACCACGTGCACCAGGCAAACTTTCTTTGCATGTCGGCATGGTGGGCTGGCTGTTGCGTGTAGCAGCAATCATTTGGGCTGTTTTGATTGCCGTACCAGACGGCGCATCCAATTTTTTATCATGATGCATTTCGATAATTTCTGCATGGGATAAATAATGTGCGGCTTGCTGCGCAAATTTCATCATTAAAATTGCACCAATGGAGAAATTCGGTGCAATGATACCACCTAATTGTTTGGCTTTTGCCAAATTTTGCAATTCTATTATTTGCTGTTGCGTAAGCCCTGTGGTACCAATGACAGGATGTGCGCCTTGCTCAATAATGGTTTTAGTATTTTGATAAACGCAATCAGGTCTAGTGAAATCAATCACGATTTGTGCTTCCGATGATTTAATTGCTGTGGCTAAATCATCCTTATGACCTGTTTTCGCTACAATGGTTAAATCTTGTGTTTGTTCAATTGCAGTAATTGTTTCATGTCCCATGCGGCCATTTGCGCCATTAACAAGGATACGACTCATTTATATCTCCTTCAAGAACGGCTTACTGGTTGTAAAGCTTTTTGTAATGACGGTTGATTACCTAATAAACTTTGATAAATTACCATATAGGTTAGTACATGTTTGACATAATTGCGTGTCTCCGGATAAGGAATGCTATCGACCCAAATATCGATATCAACACTACCTTGTTGCGGTAACCATTGTTTAATTCGTCCTGGACCCGCATTATATGCAGCCGCTGCTAAAGCAGGATTGACATTATTGCTATTTAATAATCGACTTAAATAGATTGCCCCTAACTGAATATTCACTAAAGGATCAGTTAAATTATCTGCATATGATTTAGGTAACTTATCTTGCTGCACTAGCATTTTTGCTGTTGCAGGCATCAATTGCATCAGACCTTGTGCACCAACATAAGATACTGCTTGTGGATTAAACAAGCTTTCTTGTCGCACAATGGCATAGATAAATGCAGGGTCAATATTAAATGCATTTGCCATTTTCTTAACATGTCGCCAATAAGGCTTAGGATAAAGCAACGTCAGATCATGCTGATCAGATAACATAGTAGACGACGACAATGCTAGTGAATACATCTTCCATTTTGCTATCATTTTTATTGCGACATAGCGTTGTTCTTCTTCCATATTTTGCAATGCAAACCACCACTCTGCATTAGCTAGATCAGTTTTATTAATTGCATACAGTGCACGCATACGTTGTATACCTGGATTCGCTAAAAATTGTTGTATATCGGCATGAGATATATTTTTTGTTGTATTACTGATTCGAAAAGGAATTCCTAAACGCACACAAGATAAAAATCCATAATAATCGCTTTGCGTTGATAATTCTTTGTAAATATTTTTCGCCTTTACCGCATTACCTGTTTGTTCAAGAGCTCGTGCATACCAATATTGCCACTGTGGATCATTACGGTCGACAGGTGAAAGTTGATTAATCCAGTTAATTAATAATGGCCAATTTTGTTCTTCTATGGCAAATCTTAAACGCCAACTCTTTGCGGTAGTATTGAGATAAGCTGGATCAATTTGTTGTAACCATAAATGCGCACGTTTATGATCACCTTTAATAAACCCAATCGCAATTGCTTGAATAGCTTGTTGTGATTGCTCAGAAGTAAATTGATGATCAACCCTTAAACCGTTCCATGCATTCGCAGCTTGATCAGGATCGGTTGCTGCCATCCGCTGAATTCCATAAGTAAGAATATCATTCTGACTATTATCATTTGGTGGAAATAATTTAGTATTTAAAATTAATTTGGGATTAGCACGCACATCGAGCCAGATCTTGGCGAGGGGTTGCTGATCCGTTGGCAATAACGTTACTAAATAACCTGCCAATGCAATTTGATTGACATCAATGGCGGAATGAAAACGCTGCCAAATCATATCAACGGTCAATTGATTATCACTCATCCATACTGCAAATAGCGCATTACAATCTGGTGATTGAGAATACGGCACCATCCATAAAGTTTCAGCCATATCATATGCTTCACTCACATTACCGGTACGCAATAATGCAGTCGCATCAAGGCACTGCAAACTTGAATTAGAACTTTCTTGATAAAATTGCAAGAAGGTTTGCCATTGTTGTTTACTTGCTAAAACTTGCAACCATTGCTTTCGCATTTTTTCTGCTAGCGGCGTATCGCTATATTTAGTTATAAAATTACTAACCTCTGCCACAGGTAGTGTGTTTAAACGCGAACTTAAATCGTTATAAACATAGTAAGGATAAAGAATGCTTGTTTTAAATTGATTCGCGTCGCTTTGTTCTTGCTGCGTATTACTTACTTTTTCAACAGCAACAATTTGTTGCCTCATACTGATGTGATGCTGATTAATTATGTATTTTGTTAAAAGCAACAAAGCAATAATAACTAATAATAAAATCAGTGTGATTCGGATAAGATTGTTGAAACCGGTTTTACTCGTTCGCATCATTTCTTTCTGTACTATTATTTACCAATAAATTTTCCATGGAAAATCGCCAAGTAAAATATCTTAAAAATTTGTAAGAAATATCTTGATTTAAAGCAATCTATTTCTGATTATATTGCTCATAAAATTACAACTCATTGATTAAATGAAAAAAGTTATTTATTGAACAATTCCCTACTTTACCCCAGTGAAAAAAAAATAGCAACGTGACTTGCTGGATTAGCCAGGTTTGATACACTAGACATCGTTGGTTAAGGAATAACTAACACATCAAGGATGTTGCGCTAGGGCATGGCGCAATTATAGGATGATTCAGGATGTTTGGGTAGCATGGAAGTTTTACAAGGAGCTACCGCACTAAAGGGAGTTAGGTGCTTAAACTAAGGATATTATTAAGCTTTAGGATTAAGCGCAAAATTTGGAGTTTAGGGCATGAACTCCATTTTAAGCTTGAGAGGATGTCTCAATCATTAACCTTCGCTATATCTTCACGGATTGAAGATTTGAGCAGATAAATGCTATAGATGGCCCTGGCAAGGATTTGCTGGGGCCTTTTTCTTTGTATATTCAACAAAATTCATCATTCCCCATTGCAGCTTATATACAATCTATGAAAAAATAGACTTCATAACTTATGAATAAGGTGAATGTTTTGATAGATGAACATGGCTTTAGATCGAATGTGGGAATTATTCTGTCAAATGCTCAGGGAAAAGTTTTTTGGGGTCGTCGAATTGGTCAAAATGCATGGCAATTTCCTCAAGGCGGTATCTTAGAAAATGAAACGCCCGAACAGGCGATGTATAGAGAATTGCATGAAGAGGTTGGTTTATCTCCAGAAGATGTAAAAATTCTGGCGGTTACACCACGCTGGTTACGTTATCGATTACCGGCGCCACTGATAAGACATCACGTTCAACCATTATGTATCGGTCAAAAACAAAAATGGTTTTTATTGCGTCTGACCACGGATGAACAGCGAATTAATCTTAGTCATACTGTTAAGCCTGAATTTGATGATTGGCGCTGGGTAAGCTATTGGTACCCGCTCCAAGGAGTTATAAATTTTAAACGTCGCGTTTACCAACAAGCGTTACAATATTTTGCACCAATCAATTTCAAGCACCGAAAAGAAAGGACACCGACCAAACCTACTGAATAATTAAACAGCTAAGGTCTATTTACAATTCGCTAGGCTTTATGCCCAGCATAGTAGAATTGTAAATAGATCTTATAATTAGGGGCATTGCATGTTAACAACCTTAAGGCGAATTCTACACGAAGTCGATAGTGCCCCAGATCTATTTCATCTGTTGCAAACTGTCGTCAAATCCGTGAGAACAGTCATTAATGCTGGCTATTGCAATATCTTCCTCTATGATGAAGAACAACAAAAATATGTCTTATCTGCAACTGACGGTTTAGATGAACGAGCAATTAATTATATCCGCATCCCTTCTGGCAAAGGTCTAGTCAGCATTATTGCAGAACGCGCGGAGCCCATTAATATTGAAGATGCGCTATCACATCCACAATTTTACTCAGAAGTATTGCAAGGCGAAGTGCTTTATCACGGTTTTCTTGGTGCACCCATTATCCATCGTAAGCAAACGCTTGGGGTCATTGCCGTTCAACAACGTGAGAAAAGTCGCTTTGATGCAGAAGATGAAGCATTTTTGGTTACTTTATGTGCGCAACTAGCTGGTACCATTGCTCAAGCTAAAACGAGTGGTCATTTTACCGCTCTTTTACGTGGTCAAACGACAAAAAAAGTTGAGAACATTACCCTTAAGGGCATTCCATGTGTAAATGGTATTGCCATTGGGCAAGCAACTGTCATTTATCCGCAAGCCGATTTAGATGCGGTGCCAGATCAATCCATTGAAGATATTGATCAAGAACTTACTATTTTCGAACAAGCTCTCACTACCTGCCGCAAAGAAATTTATAATTTACGACAACGTTTAGCACAAAGTTTACCGGCAAAAGAATTAGCTTTGTTTGATGCATACCTTAGCATGTTAGAAGATAACAGCCTTGGGAATGAAATCCGTGTTGCAATTAAAACCGGTATTTCTGCACAATCAGCGTTACGTGATGTCATTACTACCCATGAGCAGTATTTTGAAGTCATGGATGATGCGTATTTACAAGAGCGTGGAGCTGATATTCGAAGTTTAGGACAACGTTTATTAGCATGTTTGCAAGAGCAACAACGAACAGCGCGTATTTATCCAGCCAATACCATTTTGGTAGGTGAAGAAATTAGTGCTGCTGACTTAGCTGAAGTTCCTGATGGTCGTTTAGCTGGAATTATTTCTGGACGCGGTTCGATTAATTCACATGTCGCCATTCTTGCACGTGCTTTAAGTGTACCCGCCGTTTTAGGGGTAGAAGGTCTACCTATCGCAGAGCTTGATAAACAAGAATTAATTGTCGACGGTAATCTTGGGCAGGTTTTTGTTGCAGCATCAACTGAATTACGGCAAGAATATTTAACGCAACAATCACAAGAGCAACAATTAAAAGCTAATTTATTACATCTTCGTGATTTACCCGCTGAAACGCTTGACGGTCATCGCATTAGCTTGCGAGTCAATATTGGTTTAACTATTAATCGCGGTTCTTCATTACGCCTTAATGCTGAAGGTGTTGGTCTATTTCGTTCTGAAGTCGCTTTTCTTGGTCGCGATCGATTTCCCACAGAAGAAGAACAACGCGTTATTTATCGACAATTATTAACCGCATTTGCACCACGTCCCGTGATCATGCGCACACTAGATATCGGTGGCGATAAAGCGCTTACTTATTTTGGAATTGAAGAAGATAATCCCGCTTTAGGTTGGCGCGGTATTCGTGTGACCTTAGATCATCCGGAGGTATTTTTAGTACAAATCCGTGCGATGTTACGTGCGAGCGAAGGATTAAATAATCTTCATATCATGTTCCCAATGGTTTCAATGTGTTCTGAAATTGATGAAGCAAAGATATTAATTACTCGTGCATTTAATGAATTACGCGAAGAAGGTCTTGATATACAATTTCCTGCTATTGGTGCAATGATTGAAGTTCCTGCTGCCGTTTATCAAACGCGTCAATTAGCGAAACGAGTTGATTTCTTATCCGTTGGCAGTAATGATTTAATTCAATACTTACTTGCGGTTGATCGTAATAATGCATATGTTGCACATATGTATCAATCATTGCATCCCGCTGTTTTGCATGCGTTAAATTATATCGTGCAAGAAACAAAAGCTGCTGGGAAATGGATTAGTATTTGTGGTGAAATGGCTAGCGATCAATTGGCTGTGCCATTATTAGCAGCCATGGGATTTGATTGCTTAAGCACTCACTCTGCTAATTTATTGCAAGTAAAATCTCACATTCGCAATATTCGCATTGATCAAGCAAAAGAAGCATTGGCAGCTGTCTTAACCATGGATAGTGCGAAAGAAATTGCTGATTATATCCAGCAACAATTTTATATGTGAAGATTCGAGCACCTATTACTTGCAAATAGAGGTACGACAGCGTACAGAGTATTCCATTAAGTTGTTATTAATCAATTGGTTGCCATAAAAAAGGCTGTATGAGCCGATTTTTAAAGGTAATCGGCTCATTTTACAATTGAATTTGAGCCGATTCTATCTTATAATCGACTCATGAGCATATATAATTGGCAAAAAGCTGACTGGCCACATTTTCACTATGATTTATCCCAAAGTCAGGATACCTTATTAGCCATAGCAGAACAAACTGGGCTGATTCAGGGTAAGCTTGTGCATTTATCCGAAGATGCTCAAACTGAAACATATATTAATATTTTAATAGAAGAAGCTCTCAATACGTCAAAAATTGAAGGCGAATATCTAAATCTTTCTGATATCCGTTCTTCTATTAGAAATAAATTAGGTCTGCATAAAGCAAGATTGCCTGTGCAAGATAAAAGAGCTCAAGATATTATTGAACTACTTTTCGATGTTAGAAAAACATTTAAGCAAAAATTAACAGAAGAAAAATTATGTGCATGGCATCTCATGCTATTTTCCCACAGCCAAAATTTTAATCTTAAAATAGGCGCTTGGCGGCAAGGAAAAGAACCTATGCAAATTGTGTCAAGTCACTCAGGACGTTGGATAGTTCATTATGAGGCGCCACCTGCTAAAACTGTTCCTAAAGAAATGATCGCTTTTATTGATTGGTTCAATAAAACAGCCCCAGGGCAAGCAAAAGAAATAAAGTTTGCTGCCGTGCGTGCAGCTATTACCCACTTATATTTCGAAAGTATTCACCCCTTTGAAGATGGCAATGGCAGAATAGGACGGGCTTTATCTGAAAAAGCGTTATCACAAGGTTTCGGTTATCCCATCCTCTTCAGTTTATCCCAGGCAATTGAGTTGGATAAAAATGCTTATTATACAGCTTTGCATGCGGCATCAAAATCGAATGAAATATCGGAGTGGATTAAATATTTTGTCACTTTAATCCTGACTGCTCAAAAGGAATTGGAAAAACAAATTAATTTTATTTTAAAAAAATCTGCTTTTTTTGATCGGTATCACAAAGATTTAAATGCCCGAGAATTAAAGGTAATAGAGCGGATGTTAAAGGAAGGAATTAACGGGTTTGAAGGAGGCATGAGTGCTAAAAAATATATGGCGATTACAGCTACCTCAAAAGCCACAGCAACCAGAGATTTACAACATCTGTTAACTATAGCGGCAGTTACACAAACCGGCAGTGGGCCTAGTGTTAGATATCAATTAAACCTTTAACTACACCCATCACACCTCAAGGTGCGATGGGTGTAATATTCATTTATCTGTAGTAGTGTAGTAGCTCAAACATGATCTGACAGTTACTGATTTTTATAAAGGTGACCGCCAGCTCAAGTTTGAGCTACTACATGGCTTGCAAACCTTCTTCACATAATGCAACTAATTAATTTTTATCTAAAATGATTTAATACTTATCTCGTATCAATTGCCAAAACGTCACCTCATATGGTTTTGTTAATAGCTCCCCCATTTTTGCTTGCCATGCTTTTATATGTGGCGTTAAAATATGTTGCGCATGTGCTTCAGCACTTGTCCAATTTTCATAAAACATGAATTTTCCTGGATTTTTGGGGTCTCTATGTAGCTCATACGTAACACAACCATCTTCTTTACATGTTGGATCTATTAATGCCGTTAGTACATCTGCTAACTCGTGCTCTTTGCCTGATTTAGCTTCTAGTATTGCTAAAACCGTATAAAATGTATTACTCATATTATTTCTCTTAATGTGGTGGATTCCAAATTGAAAGATCTCATTATTGAAGCTGTACATTCATGATTAATTTGAGCAGCTCTATGTTCTGTTCGATGTTCTGCATGAACTTTTTTAAATGCGTTATCGACAATGAATCGCCAGCGCTGACGATCGTGTAGATACATATTTTTTACGGTAACGGCATCATCGACAACATGAAAAATATCTGTACCGATGTAATGTTGGCCCTCCACAAATCCTAACATCGATAATCTATGACTAAGGGAGGCTCTATCACAAATCACTAAGCAACCAGCAGACATGCCCTCAAATACTTTAGCGACAAGATAATTAAATATAGAGCCACAAACCAGCATGGCAGGATACCGACGAAGTAAATTAGCGTACTGTTCACGTCCCACATGCTTCATTTGCATCTGATCATGCTTTGATTTGTTGTTAACGTCACCAGGGTATCCCGGATACCCTGGATGATCAACGATATCGCAAACATCAACAGGCAACTTAATATGACAAAATTGCCTAAATGGATAAGGCCATGTTCTGGAGCCAGACAGCAATATCAGATCAGAAGATGGCTCAAATGTTGGACTAAAGCAGCTTGCGGCTGAATGAGGCATCCATTTGATTTTTGAGGATGGAACCTCAGGGAACCATTCATGGAGTTTATCTGGATAGGTAGCCAAAATTGTCTCTGCCCAGTTAAATGCACGCAATCGTTGACCTCTTCGATAAGGGCTAAAGAAGTGAGGATCATCACAGAAAAAAAACTTCTTAGCGGTGGTTGAACTATCAGGTTCATTCATTAAAACCAACTCATTTCTTTCTATAAACTCGTAAGCTTCCCAGAGCAAGACAACTTTAGCACGATGAATGGCTGAAAGAATATCCATATCATTTACTTCATCTATAACCAGCCGTTTCCATCCAAGCTTAATAAGTTCAGTATGAATTTCATGAAATTCACAAGAAATATAAGAATCCCATCCCTTAGAAACACATAATATAAAATCGTTTGTCATACTAAATTATCCTTAAAATTGTTAAGCTAAAGCATTGCTTTGCCATATTTCAAATGCCGGGGTTAACCAAATTCTCTCGCCATTTCGAGCATAAAGTTTGTCAATGATTGATAAAATTTGTTCATCTAAAAATTGTGATGGATAACAACTCATTGCTTGATGCCATAAATATTTCTCTCCTGGTGTGGTCATATGAGAGCTTTTCAACGACTTTGAGATGATTTTTTCTAACTCACAAATATGTTTGTTAATCTCATCATCCGATAAATAAAGGGCATATGGGATCTCTTCATAAAACATGAATGGAGCTTCTTTTATTGCATTAAGAGCTGCTGTTCTTGCAATAAAATGATCTCGATGTCCAAGCGCCAAGGGAATCGCCCAGGCTACATTTTTATCGTTTAAATCACTTATTTTATTTTTTAATATGGTTATATAATTTTCAACAGTATTTGTTAAAATCACATGACTTGGTTTAGCAGAACGTGGAATATGAGCTTCTTTTATTATAAAATCTTGGTAAATATCTTCTGATATATTATCAGGATTAAATTTTTTCAGCGATTCACTAAACGATAAATCTTCGTATCGTGATTTCTCTAATGGAGTTAAGGCAGCTACCCCGCCTTTACCTAAGCCATATACCCATATATCATGATCATGATTTTTGATTAAAACTGGTATTTTCATTAATTTTTCGATTTCTTTAAGCTTCGGTTGACCATGAACCAAGATCCCCCAAATATCGTACCCATATTGCGGCGCTGGAATGCAGTCTTCTCTAAGAGGACTATCTAGCATATCAAGATCATATAAAGATGCTGTTTTACCGAGCCATTTAACAAAGGCTAAATCTTCTTGCCTACGTAGAGATGAGATTTCATCTACGGTTGAAGCCTTCTTTACAAAGGGTGCCCAGTTAGTTATTGTAAAACAACTAATAATTTTTATATTTATGGATAAATTTGCAAAACCATGTAGAGTACTTGTTAATGATAACGCTGCATCATCTCGATGTGGAGAAATAATATTTAATGTTAAACTCATGTTTCTAACTCCATATCAGCCAATATAACTTATGTTAATCATCTGTTATAGTAGATGCGGCGTGCATATTATCAGTATGTAGTTCTTGGCTCATAGTAAGGTACAATTCCTCGGGATTTGACTTTCCAACCAATAAATCTTTGTACATACCGCGCTCCGGCGAACTTTCTTTTATAACCTCTGCATTTATCGTTCGTTTAAAAAATAATTGTGCTTGTGGCTTTAGCCAACCTATAATTGCATAGGAATACCCATGATTTCTCATATCATATAACACTTGAATCGTTAGTGCTTTTCCAACGCCACAGCCCCTAAATTTATCATCAATTCCTAATGGTCCAAATACACCCAGAGATATAGCGTCATATACCCCAAAACCAATAAGTTTATTGTTAAAAGTAGCGACAAAACATGTTATCGGATGTCCTGAGAATGCAGCATCACACTCGTCAACCCAACCAGCGCTAAAATGTTCTTTTACCCATGTTAAAACAATGTGTTTTTCTGGTATAAGTGCTCGTCTTATCAGAATACCTTTTGATGCTAACGTGATAGTAATATTGTCAGCACTAGGGAGCTCATATAATTTAACCAACATGTCAGCGCATTCATAGCCCATATTTATTTACCTCTTATTAAATATTAATTGACTCCATCGCCTATCGTTAAATTTTTTTTGTCCGCGATATGAAAAATAAGAGTACAGAATAACGCAATTAAACATAGCGCAAGCATAATGCTTGACATATTGATTAATGTATTGCCATGCACTGCTGACACGAATATACCTGCGGATGATGCGAGTAGTCCTTGCCCACTACTAAATAAAGCACTTGCTGTTCCTGCTTTCGTAGAAAATTTTGCAATCGCACTTATTGATGTATTGGGATACACAAAACCAGCGCCAAACATAAATAGAATTAATGGTAATGTCACAGATAACATATTAAAAACATGAGAATAACCTAAAATTAACATCATGATGCTAGAGGACAATGCGCATGTCATGCCAAAAACAATAAATGTTTGACACGATAACTTAGAAGAGAATTTTGATGATAAACTTGTCCCTAACATATAGCCACAGATAATAAAAAATAATATTAAACCATATATGGTCGATGATTTATTTAACCTTGATTGAATTAAAAAAGGCGTCATGGAAAGGAAAACAACCTCACTTGAGTATATTAACCCGCCACAAATAAGGTTTTTAATAAAAACTTTGGATTTCATTACAGAAACATAATCTTTCAAGATAACCTTTATAGATAGCGTCTTCTTTGTATTGGTTGTGCACGTTTCCTTAAATAAGACTTGCCAACAAGTTACCATCATCAAAGATATAATTAATAATGTATAAAAAATTGAACGCCAACTGTATGTAGCCTGCAAGTATCCGCCCAATATAGGCGCAAGAATAGGCGCTATTGCTACAGCGCCCGCTAATTGCGAGCCAGCCTTGACGTAGTCACTCCCTCGAAAGACATCTCTTAAGATGGCTCGACTAATCGTTGTTGCTGAACCAATGCCAATACCTTGAAGTAATCTTGCTATCAAAAGCAAATTAATCGTGGTAGAACCTATTGCCAACAAAGTTCCTATTAAAAATATACATAATCCGCTTAAGACTGTACCTTTCCTCCCATAGAAGTCAGATAATGGCCCATAGATAAGTTGTGAGAAAGCAATGCCTGCAACATAGTAAACGACGGTGAGTTGTACTTTTGAAGCGGTTGTCGTTAAGCTTGAAGTGATAATCGGCAAAGATGGTAAATATAAAGATAGCCCACACTGCGCTATAGAAATAAGTACGATAAGAAGAAATAAAGTCTTACGTTGATCATAATTATTCATCATGAGTTATCCATGCTTGCATTAAAAATAACCTGGAAAATTTAAAGAAATAATCGCTTTAGAATCCCACTTCAACAATACATTGCCGATATCAAAAATAATGTTTTTTATTACAGTCATATATCAACCCTTTTAAAATATGGATATCAAATTCATGTTTACTTAAAGCGTGCTCCAGTAAATGATTGGACAGAGTCAATGCATTTTTCTTTTAGCTCATTCGCAGCTTGATGATTAGCTATATCGGCCGGATGGATGTGATCCCAATTGCCTTTTGGATCTTCCCCTCTCACGAGCCAGCCATAGGCTGGGCGCTTCGGCGGTATAATTTCTGGTGATAAATAACGTAATACCAGACCAACTCTTGTATGAGAAGACTTATTAGCACTAGATGCATGATAAATCAACGGATGGTGAATAGAGAATTCACCCGGCGCTAATTCTATATATATGGCTTGCTGCTCATCTATTTCCACATCAACCTCTTGACCACGTGTTAACATATTGTACTCATTTACATTCTCATTGTGTGTTACTAACTGATCATGGCTTCCTGGAATGACTCGCATGCAACCATTTTCTGCATTAGCAAAAAATAAAGATAACCATACAGTAACCACAGGGGTCATTGTTATATTTTCTTTACGCTGATAACCCCAATAATAAAGATCTTGATGCCATGAAAAATAATGTGGTGTGTTTGGCGCTTTGGCATTGAACTCGCTGACCCAAACAAGAATATTGGGACCAATTAAACATTCAACTTTATCTAAGATAGCAGGGTGACTGGCTAGTTTCGCAACCCAAGGATAGTGCAAATGACCAAAAAGTCGTTGTTTTCCCTCTAATACAACTTTACTAGCTTCGCATAGAGCAAGGTATTGCTCTTGTGCTTCTTTAATTTCCTCTTTACTTAATCCGTCCAAAGGGAAGAGAATACCGTCTTTCTGATATTTGGATTTTAGATCATCAGTTTTCATCATGTAGATCCTTTATGTAGTTTTCTGCGTCAGCAAGTTCAGTTGGTTATTAAACATATCAATGCATCCATGTTGGTAGAAAATGCTTTGTGTTCTTCGGTCATTCCTGAGGTGTTTAAAATTAATAACAGAGATCAGTTGAATAATGTCGAAAATTGTGAAAAATTAATTATTCAATTATTTTTATACTAGCACGAACATTTAAAAATGTTAACAATAATTTAATAAATATTTATTTATGGAGATAAGTGATACATAGTTAATGTATTTATTCGCCAATTTACAAATGAAGTGTAGTGGTGTTTAGAAATAAAACAGAGGAGAGCGGGTCATGGAAAGTTGATAATCTAAATGATTGCGGGACGAAAGAGTTAGTTGAGTGCTATATTGTTCGAAACGCAACAATTGAGGTTGCTAATTAACTGCTACGGTGGTGCTGATTATCTGTAATCAGACAATTGTTTTTCTGCAAAAATCTTCATTGCCGCAACTAAATATTCTGCTAATTCAGGATGGTAGTTATCATAATATTTTCTAAAATCTGCATGTGCCAAATACATCTCACCTAAGCCGATATAACTTTCTTTTGTTGGTGTCCAGAAACGTTTAACCATCTCATAATGTTGTTGTATTAACTGCTGCACTTCCTTGGATTCAGTGGTGTAATTATTCTTGATAGCCGTTACTAAAGCCTTATTTAAAGCATCACCTTCTTGATAAAAGCTCGCCCAATCGTTTTGATTCCAATGCTTTACTTTTTTCCAACTCTCATTAATTTGCTCTTGCGTCATAAAACCTTTATCAAATAAATATTTCTCATACTCTTGTTGTTTTTGCAAATCAAATCCTTCATACATTTCAATATCTTTCATAATGATATTACCTCTTAAATATTCAATAGTTTTATCGATAGTTTTCACTAACATCATTTGACGTTCGATATTTTGGACTAAAATACTTCTATGTGAAGCTAATGCATCCACTCTGTCAAAGCTTTCTGCAGTAAGAACTTCTTGGATTTCCTTTAATGAAACACCTAGCTCTCTGAAAAAAAGAATTTGTTGAAGTGCTAATAATTGCTCTTCTTCATAATATCTATATTGATTATCACCATAATATGCCGGCTTTAATAACCCAATTTCATCGTAAAAATGCAGGGTTCGAATACTAACGCCTGATAATTGAGATAATTTTTTCACTGTATAAACCATTCTCTTCTCCAGTTAACGGCCATATTCTATAGGATCACGTAACGTTAAGGTCAATAAGAAAAATTCATAAGAGAAGATATAAGGTTTTGAAAACGTTTCCCTTTTAAAAGGTCTGGCACCGAGTTTTTTTATTTTATCATTAATTCCTTTAGCTCATTCAACCAATTTCTAACTCGATTTTTATTCACACCAAAATCGGAATAACCATATTTTGCATGGCTATAAATTGCAATTGTCGATGTAGTATCCGAGACAGGAATAAATTGCACGGTGATGTAATCAGGGAATCGGAAAATCAAACTGCGTTGTACGTAAAAATACTGATGAATTGCCGGATTACTACTCAATAATAAAGTTTGCGGTTGCTTAGCGATCATTTGTTGCCAAATTACCTCAACTTGCGCAACTGATTTTTTAAATACTGGACTTATTTCGTCTGGTCTTGCGGCACAATAATCGGCAGGACAAACCAAATAGTAATTTGGTGAGGTTGGTAATTGTAGTGTTTTGAAATCGACAGGTTGTTGCGCCATGATTGCTCCTGAAAATAATAATATTAAACATGCTATTAAAACTGAATATAATCTTTTTGTCATTTTTGTTGGCATATTACCCCCTTGCTATACCTCCCACCAATTAAGATGCGAAGTCATGGATCCCTGACAGTAAGATTCCCGGGTTACACACGTTTACTAACGCTATTCAATATCTATGCATAATAATAATTTGTGCTTATCTCAATATCATAACGTGTTAACCCAGGCTACGATACTCATGTATGGTGATGTGGGTGATATTATACAATATGAATGATCTGTGATGTTTGATAAATGGGCGTATGCAATACGCCCCTACGTTAGATCACATAAATTGGTGGGTGCAGATTTGACATATACCATCTATATTTTCACCCCAGCTTTCTACACATCACCTTATCGCCGACCTCTACTTGCAATGCATCAGCTGTTGCTGTTGATAAAGCTACTACGTCATCGCTTACATAGATATGTTGTAAAACCGCGCGAAAATCTAATTTGTTATTTGAAATAAGATATAACGAATTCTTATTTTTTACACCAATATTTTTTTCAATCTTATTAATCGTTAATAATGAACTTTCATTCATCATTCTTAAATCTGATTTAAACACTGAAACTGTTGGCCCTGCATCTAAAACATTAACATAATCATGATGATGAAAATTTTCTTGTTCCAGCATTGTTTTGGCAGCGATGGCATCTGGATGCGTAACACCGATTACTTTTTGCGCTGCAGTAGGCAATAAATCAATATAAATGGGAAATTTAGGCATTAAATCAGCAATAAATTGTCGTTGCTCCAATCCCATTAATCTTTCCTCTTTGGCAAAACTCATTGGAATAAATGGCTTTATCACATGACGCCAAAATGGTGGCTGCCCATTGTTATGGCATACACCGCGAATATCAGCGAAAATTCTCGATGAAAATCGTTCAGGAAAATTAGCTATAAATAATAACCTAGCATAAGATAGTAAACGTCCATTATGATGATGACGATATTCTGGCAATAAATATAATGAACAAATTTCTGTTGACCCATCAAAGTCATTATTTAACTCTAAGAATTTAACTGTATGGTGATAATTTAATTCTTGCGAAACGTACTGTGCTTTGCTTATATGATACAAATAAAATGGCGAATTTATCCCTACACTGGCTTTAACAGCGCTACATCCAACAATAGCATTAGTAACCGTATCTTGCATGATGAAAAAATAGTATTCACCACTTGGTGATTTTATTTTTTCCTTAAAACTCGCAACTGAAAGCTCAACTTTATTTGTTAACCCTTCTTTATTTACTTGTAAGCTATATAACTTGCTTGGTGCAATCTTGATAAAGTGCAATAAAGCTGGAATATCTTGTGTTGTTACCATCCTAACAATTAGCATGGGAAATATCCTTACAATTTAGTATTAATTGTGCAGTTAGTTCTGCTCGTTCAGTCAAACTGTCAACTAACATAAATTCTTCTTGGCTGTGAATGGCTCCGCCACGCACACCTAATGTATCCACATTGGGCAAACCTGCTGCCGCAAGATTATTGCCATCACTACAGCCACCAGTTGCTTGCCATGTAGCCTTTATACCCATATTTTCAGCGGTTTTCTGCAACAAGTGATATAATGTCAATTGTTTGGCATCCAAAATCTTGGGTGAGCGACTATAACTGCCGTGCCATTCAACTTGCATATCATATTGATCACGAAAATTTTTCAGAATTTTTTCTATGGTGTGATTAAACCACGTCTCATCCTCTAATTGTTGCGTACGAATATTTAATTTTCCGATAGCCAAATCAGGCACCATATTCAATGCGCCACCCCCGTGACAATAACCAATATTAATTGTGACACCTTCACGTTGATTATTTAATGCATTAATTGCTTCGATTAAATGTGCTAAACCAACAAGCGCATTTTTGCCGTTGGTAAAAGCACGTCCCACATGAGCAGCTTTCCCATGTACCACTAAAGTAAAATTTCCACTGCCTTTTCGTTGT
Source organism: Gammaproteobacteria bacterium (assembly GCA_020051015.1). Taxonomy (GTDB): domain Bacteria; phylum Pseudomonadota; class Gammaproteobacteria; order UBA1113; family UBA1113; genus JABEVJ01. Next base: position 21,942 of record JAGVJQ010000125.1, on the reverse strand, counting down.
CCCGCAAATACACCATCTGGCGTCAATGATGGTTCAAATGCCAGGCCATAATGGTAATTTGGCGCCCACTTTTTGATATATTCAGCTGACGCTGGAGATCCAATTTCTTCATCGGGATTGATCATTACTCGCCAACCAATATTTTTTACATCGGCAAACTGTTCAATCGCTTGTAAGGCATATAACATAACCAACAAGCCACCTTTCATATCAGCGACACCCGGGCCATTTATTTTATTGACATCAAGAAATTTAACATTCTGAAAAGAACTATCTGCGGGATATACTGTATCCATATGCCCACATAATAGAATTTGAATTGGTGCCTCCGGTCGCTTCACAAAACTTAGCAAGGCACCAAGCTCTGTTGCAGCAGGATTACCATTATTATCGATCTGTACATAATTGGATAATTTAATTCGCTCTGTTTTAGCACCTAATACGGTAAAATCTTCTTGAATCACATCAGTCATGCGATTTAACCCAGCTTGATTAAAGGTACCCGAATTGATTTTACACCATGTCAATAATTGCTCGACCATTGCATCTTTTTTCTGTTTTAGCCAAAGCGAAATATTTTGTTTACTATCCATGTTCTTTTGCTCGCGTTACATTAGAATCTGTTGACAATTTTATTCTTTCAAAATTGGCCAAACTTTTATTTGCTGAATCTTCGTCCCTTTTACTTTTTCAACTGTAGCAGTAAAGTAGGTAAATTCCACTTTTTCGCCTGCTTTAGGTAAATATCCTAAACGATTTAAAATTAATCCACCGACCGTATCTGCTTCTTCTTCTTCAACTTCATCAAAATCTTTATCTAATGCTTGTTCCAAAGCGAAAATTGAACATTCACCTTTAACAGTGAAACTACCATCCGCATTTTTACTCCAGTCATCTGCCGTACGATGAAATTCATCTTTGATACGTCCTATCAAAACATGTAATAAATTATCCAATGTTACAAAACCTACTAAATGTTCTCTATCACTATAAACTAAAGCAAAATGTGGCATCCCTTCACGAAATTTACGCAATAGTTCTATTGCGGGTAATTTAGTTGATACTTTTAATATTGGTCTCATTAAGGATTTAAGTTCCGTAATTTCTTCTTTTTTTCCTAATACCGCAAATAAATCTTTGACATGGACAATGCCTATTACATGATCAATCTCTTCATTATAAATTGGATAGCGACTAAAACGCTTGCTTAGAATAATTTTAAGTTGCTGTTCTAATGGTTCATTAATATCAATCGCAATCATATCTTGTTTCGGTCGCATCACTTCTGTTACTAATAAATCAGCAAACTCCAGTGTATGCTCAATAATTTCTGTTTCATCTTTAGTTAATTCACCGTGAATATGGCTGGCAGCTAGAATAAATTTAATTTCATCCGTTGAGTAAAAACTATCACTATGATGGCCAGCATCTAATCGGCATAATTTTAGTAATAAATTTGAGCACGTGTTAAATAACCAAATGATTGGATACATTGCCCAATAAAAACCATATAACGGAATTGCCGTCCACAAAGATACTTTTTCTGCTTGTCTGATTGCGATTGATTTTGGCATCAGCTCGCCAATGACAATATGTAAAAATGAAATTAATGAAAAAGCGATAGCAAAGGAAATAAATTTGATTAATTCAACCGAATGCACACCTAACGCCACAAACACGGGTTCTAATAATGCAGCAAAAGCTGGCTCACCTATCCAACCTAAACCCAGTGACGCCAGAGTGATCCCTAATTGACAAGCTGATAGATAAGCATCTAATTGCTGATGGACTTGCGCCAATATTTGGCCACGCATGCCATATTCTTCTTTGATAGCAGTTACTCTGGTATGGCGCAATTTTACCATTCCAAATTCTGCAGCGACAAAAAATGCATTCATTAATACTAATAAAAAAGCAAGAATAATTAACAAAACGTTTTGCATGTACATCCTGTAATAAACTTTATTGACCAATTTTGTCCGCAAATAAGCTTGAGTAATTATAGGACTGTTTACAATTCTACTCTGCTTTCTCTGTGCGTCGATGTACCATCGTTGCCGCAGCTTGGTCAGTTGGATACATAATCATTTCTGAAATATTGACATGAGCAGGTCGCGTTATACAATACAAGACCGCATCGGCAATGTCCTCTGGTCGTAATGGCGTCATACCTTGGTAAACCTGTTTTGCACGTGTTATATCACCTTTAAAACGAACCATACTGAATTCTGATTCCACCATGCCGGGATCGATACTTGTTACTCGAATAGCTGTACCATTGATATCCAAACGCAGGCCCTGATTAATTCGATTGACCGCCGCTTTAGTTGCACAATACACACTGCCGCCAACATAAGTTTGATGGCCTGCCACCGAACCAATATTAATAATATGCCCTCGATTACGTGAGATCATTTCAGGTAATACATACCGTGTCATATAGAGCAATCCCTTGATATTGGTATTAATCATGGCTTCCCAATCATGTACATCGGCTTGTTGAAATTTTTCAATGCCGGCAGCTAATCCAGCATTATTAACTAAAATATCAATCTCACGCCATTCATCGGGTAAATTTAATAACATTTGCTGTACCGCTTGATGATGAGTAATATCAATTGCAATTGGATGGACTGCAATTTTATATTTATTTCGTAATTGGGTAGCAATGGTATTTAGGTTTTCAGCCCGGCGCGCCAATAAGATTAACCTCATCCCTTGAGCAGCTAATTGTTCTGCACAAGCAGCCCCAATGCCACTGGAAGCGCCCGTAATTAATGCAATTTTATTTATCAGTGAAGCCATGATTTACGATCCTATTCTTGTTAGGAAAAGCATAACATATAATATTGCCAAATTGCCAAAATTGAAAAAACCGCAATATGAGCCTAATCTGCGGATCATTCTTGAAAATTGTCAAAATATCTGATTAGCATCGTAGCCCGGATTAGCGCATTACTACGCTTAAATAAAGTACATAACGATAAACATACACCATGATTGAAAAAATCCAGTATGCGCGTAATCCGGGGATCATCTCGAAAATTGTCAAAATATCTGATTAGCATCGTAGCCCGGATTAGCGCCTCATCAAGCTTCAACAAAAGCACATAACAATAAACACCGCCGTAATTGATAAATCCAAAATGTGCGTAATCCGGGGATCATCTCGAAAATTGTCAAAATATCTGATTAGCGTTATAGTTATTTAACTTAATATATCCGGAGTTCGTTGTTCAAATGGCCACCACCAAACAAACCCCTCGTTTTTTTAGGATCGCGCAGCTTATTGGAATTATTGGTGTATCGTTGTTGGTGATCAACTTTATTTATCAACTCTGGCGCCTGCATGCCAATAATGAAGCAAAAACAGCAGTTAATATATGTAACCTTCAGGTTGGTAGTTGCAGCAAGCACTTGCCCAATAATCAAACATTAACATTAAGTATTACTCCGATTCCTATTCAATCAAATAATACCTCAACAGCCACAGTTACACTAAAAGGAATGACTCCAGAACACGTAGCAGTCATAGTATTTCCTTATCCAGCAACCAAACCAGCATCCAAACCCATTATGCTAACATTGCAACAAGATGGCACCTATGTCGGTAATGTGTTTATTAAAAAAACATCTAGCGCCAAACAGAAATGGGTTGCTATGGTTGTCTTACAAAATGGTAACCAAGAAATCAGCGCACCATTTCAATTTGAAGTCAAAAATTAATACGGTTGATGGGCGTATGCAATACGCCCCTACAATATCTGCTATTCAACAGTCACCGATTTTGCCAAATTACGTGGTTGATCAACATCGGTACCTTTAATTAAGGCAACATGATAAGCCAATAATTGTAATGGGATGGTATAAACAATCGATTGTAAAATTACTGGCACGACTGGCATCATAAATACATTCAACCCTGGTTCGGATTTAAGATCTAACGTACTATCAGCAAAAACAATTAGCTCACCACCACGAGCCCTTACCTCATGCAAGTTGGATTTTAACTTATCGATCAAATGATCGTTAGGCGCCACAGCAATAACCGGCATATCTTTATCAACCAGTGCTAATGGTCCATGTTTTAACTCACCAGCAGGATAGGCTTCCGCATGAATATAAGAAATTTCTTTCAACTTCAGCGCACCTTCCAACGCAACAGGATATAGTTCACCACGCCCAAGGAATAATGCATTATGTTTGTGCGCAAATTGATGTGACAATTTCTCAATGGCGGGATCGAGAGCTAATGCTTCTTCAACCAACATAGGTAATTGTCTTAATTGATCACAAATCATGGCTTCATCGTCTGCCGTTAAACAATGACGACGTCCTAATACTAATGTTAATAATAAAAGCGCTGCTAATTGTGTTGTAAATGCTTTGGTTGAAGCAACACCAATTTCCACACCTGCTCGAGTCATGAAGATCAAATCAGCTTCGCGTACTAATGAGCTTTCTGGTACATTACAAATCACCAAGCTTGCTAAATAACCCAGCGTTTTAGCCTGACGTAATGCAGCCAATGTGTCTGCAGTTTCACCCGATTGTGAAATAGCAACAAATAACGTATTGGGATGTACCACTTTATTACGATAACGATATTCACTCGCCACCTCAACCTGACAGGAGAGGCCCGCGTAATTTTCTAGCCAATACCGCGCCACCATACCCGCATGATAACTTGTACCACAGGCTACAATTTGGACATTATTCACTTTATCAAAAATATTAGCAGCATCCGCACCAAACATTTCTTGTAATACTTGGGTGCGCCCCAATCGCCCTTCCAATGTCGCTGAAATAGCATCGACTTGTTCAAAAATTTCTTTTTGCATGAAATGACGATATTTACCGCGACTGACACCATCTGCCGTCATATCAAGTGTTTTTATTGCTCTTGTTACTGGCTGTCCATTTTTATCATAAATTTGATAATCATTACGTTGTAAATCAACAACATCACCCTCATCCAAGTACACGAAACGTTGTGTAACTGGCAAAAGCGCTAAACTATCTGAAGCTAAATAATGCTCGCCAAAACCAATGCCTAAGACAATGGGATTACCATGCCGCAAAGCAACTAAATGCTCTGGTTCTTTTGCCGTCATAACCACAATGGCATAAGAGCCGTCTAATTTTGGGGCAGCTGCTTTTACTGCCGCTAACAGATCCATCCCTTGCTGCATATGCATATGAACAAGATGCGCAACAACCTCTGTATCGGTTTCAGTTTCAAACTGATATCCGGCTGCAACTAATTCTTTACGTAATACATCATGATTTTCAATGATGCCATTATGTACTAGTGCAATATCATGGCCTGATTGATGTGGATGCGCATTAATTTCACTGGGTTTACCATGTGTCGCCCAACGAGTATGAGCAATACCGCAAGTACCGTTAATAGGCTTTTCTTTTAAGGCAGCTTCAAGATTAGCAACTTTACCAAGTGCTCGTAATCGACGCAAATGATGATCTTGATCAATGACGGCTAAACCGGCTGAATCATAACCCCTATACTCAAGGCGTTTTAGTCCTTCAATTAAGATAGCTGTCACATCTCTTTCGGCAATTGCGCCTACAATACCACACATAATAATAATCCTGTTTTCGTTAAATTTTCAGTATTCGCCATCATAGCGGTTAGTATTAATTGTATCAATAGAAATAGGGGCTGTTGGAATTCGCTAGGCTGAGGCAGAAAGCCTAGTAGAATTGCCAACAGCCACTAAGCTTCACCATTCCACTCAAGCATAAACTGTTGGACAAAATTTTGCATAAATTGATCCCGTTGAGTGGCAATTTTACGTGCCATATCTGTATTCATACGATCTTTTAATAAAAATAATTTTTCATAAAAATGATTAATAGCACTGCCTTTGCTACTTTTATATGATTCAAATGAATCATGTTGTATGGGCGGCATATCAGGGTCATACATCGCCCGTCCTTTATGGCCGCCATAAGCAAAAGTCCTAGCAATTCCTATTGCGCCAATGGCATCAAGCCGATCGGCATCTTGTACGATTTTGCCTTCTAATGTCATCATAGCTGTTTCAACATGAGCGCCCTTAAATGACATGCCTTTGATAATTTGTGTTACATGTTCAATAATTGATGAGTCTAAATGTAAGTCATGCATCCATTTAGTAGCTCGCGATAAGGTTTTGCTGTTTTCTTCGTTAAATTTCCAATCATCGATATCATGTAATAATGCAGCTAATTCAACAACAAATAAGTCAACATCTTGCCCCTCACTTAAGCGCACTGACATTTTCCACACTCGTTCAATATGCCACCAATCATGACCCGATGAATCGGCATGTAAAAGTTCTTTGACATAATTTACTGTTTTTGCAATTATCTGCTGCGTCATGTGATAGCATCCTATTTTGGTGCATTATTATAACCCGAGAGCCCGCTTTGCCCAACCCCACTTAGTGATTAAGAAGGTGAATTTGCTGTGGATAACTTTGTGCAAAAGGTTTTGGAAAGCTGCTAATAAATTTTCTGCATTTTTTATAAAAACTCTCTTATCAAAAATCATAAAAATAAATATCAAATAAAATCAATGTGTTAAAATTTTAAATCTCTTAACATATTGTTAATAAAGCATTTTTTGTTGGTAATCCTGCCGTTAATAAAAATGTGCATAAGTTTCATTGATATGTTTAACCCAAAAAGAAATTAATGGAGAATTTAACGCATGAATGTTGAGCGGTTTATGGCATAATCATCATATTGTTTATTTAACTTAAGGATCAAGGGCATGATTAACATATACAAAGGATTGTTTGGTCTTATTTTATCCTGCTTTAGCACGTTTGTATTGGCTGCCGATGCAGAAACAACGAGTAAACCACAACTGGTTGTTCAACAACAACCCATTCATCCCGCTTGTATTGCTCATTTTTTACCAATTGACCCAAATGGAACAGTCTCAGATGCCATGGTTAATTTAAACGTATGCGAAAAAATAAATAAAAATAAAATTTTTACTATTAACCCACAAGGCTTTTCCAGTTATAAAACTCAATTTGGTGGTGCAATTGGCTATAAAGTTCTTGGCAAGCTAGCATCTGGTAGTTCCGTTTTGCAAGCTTTTGTAAATGGTGGTGGTTCGGGCACATTCGATAGTTTGTTTATTGTATCAGTAGCTCCAGTGACGTTTATCAACCAAACCGTCGATTCACCAGCCAATGAACAAACTATCGTATATCTAAAATTAGAACGCGCCATTTTTGTGGGTGATCGTTGCTTAAGCGGTATCGCCAATGTCAATATTCAAGGTAACAGCATCTATTTAACGCAATACCAGGGACAAAATGCCGTTGATTGTAGTAAGACTCGGCAAGTTATTATTAAAATGTAATACAACCTTCTTGTAGGGGCGTATTGCATACGCCCATCTTGCCAAATCACCAATCCAGCTAAAACATATGGCTGATAATTGATGTTGGAAAGATTATACATATATTGAATATTTTGTGATGTTTGATGGATAGGCGTATGCAATACGCCCCTACGTAAGACTCAGTGATAAACTTAAATGGTGAAATATAAAAAATGCAATTGTCTAAACTACAAACACCCCTATTAATTAGTGCTCTCGGTGTTGTCTTTGGCGACATTGGCACAAGCCCACTTTACGCATTTCGTGAAACATTACATGGTTTGGCTATTACCTCAGAAAATATTTTAGGAATATTATCACTCATTTTCTGGACATTTATTTTTGTCATTTCATTAAAATATCTATTATTGATTTTACGTGCTGATAATAATGGTGAAGGTGGAGTGCTAGCGCTCTATGCGTTATTACGACGAAAAAAGAATAATCATCACGCTGCACTTTTAATTGGGATCTCAGTACTCGGTGCCAGCTTGTTATTTAGTGATGGCATTTTAACACCTGCTGTTTCAGTACTCAGTGCAATGGAAGGATTGAAAACCATTTCACCAAACTTTGCCCACCTAATTGAACCACTCACGGTTTTGGTCTTACTATTATTATTTTGGGCACAACGTAAAGGCACAGGTAGTATTGGTAGTTTATTTGGTCCAATGATGTTGATCTGGTTCATCACACTGGGCGGTATCGGACTTTATTGCATTTTACAAAATTCAGCTGTTATTGCTGCTATTAATCCTTATTATGCTTTACACTTTTTTGCCGTACATCAATTTAAATCTTATTTGGTTTTAAGTGGGGTTTTTCTTGTAATTACTGGTGGGGAAGCTCTTTATGCTGATATTGGCCATTTTGGTAAAACACCGATCCGACAATCATGGTTTTTTATCGTACTGCCTTCACTCATATTGAATTATTTCGGTCAGGGTGCTTTCTTATTAGCGCATCAAAAGCATTTTGATAATCCATTTTATGATATGTTGCCACATTGGATGAGCTTCCCTATGCTTTTTTTAGCTGCTATTGCAACTATCATTGCATCACAGGCAGTTATTTCTGCTACGTTTTCATTAGCTATGCAATCAATTTCTTTGGATTTCTTGCCAAAACTTCGTTTAATTCAAACCTCATCATCATACCGTGGTCAAATTTACGTCCCATTTATCAATATAATATTAGCGGTTTGCACAATTTTACTTGTATTAACTTTTAAAACCTCGAGTCATCTAGCAAGTGCATATGGGTTAGCCGTAAACTTAGTTATGATCACCGTTACTTTTTTAGTTTACTTTGTTGCTATTCGTATCTGGCATTGGTCATTATTAAAAAGTAGTTTGATCTTCATCCCATTTTTATTATTAGATGCGATGTTTTTAATTGCTAATTTAAGGAAACTAGATTCCGGCGCATGGTTGCCATTACTTGTAGCATTTACTGGCGCCATTATTATGATCACGTGGTTAAAAGGTATTGAATACCTTCGTCAGCATTATTTTAATGCTGGTTTAGATTTAGATGAATTTAAACAATGTGAAAATATTACTAATTTTGACGCGATCTGCTTAGCCGATCCTTATGATAAAAGTGGTAACAGCTTTATTAAATTCTTATCGATGTGCCAACAAAAACCACGTTTAACATTAATTTTAAATATTGAAATTACCGATCAACCCTATGAACAAAAACTCAATCAATTTGCTTTAATGCCCTTAGCTAATGGTTGTTATCGCTTAACTATTTATTACGGATTTAGTCAAAATATTAACATTCCAAGAACATTACATGTCTTGAAAAAAACACTTAAATTACCATTCCATTTAGATTTGAGTAGTGCTATTTATTTTGTTGAACATGCCAAATTACATATCACGCACAAACGCATACATAAGATATTTTATTGGCAAAAGAGGTTGTTTGGTTTGTTAATAAATAATGCTGCCACTGATATGCAATACTATCATTTACCGTTTTCACATACAGTTATCATTGGGAATTATTGCGAAATCTAAAGGTTGTTTACAATTCGCTAGGTTTTTATCCCGCATAATAGAATTGTAATTTGTGCTTAACCACCATTTTTTTGTGGGCGTTGCCAGCCAGCAATCGTCGTTTGCTTAGTACGAGCAACAGTTAAATTGTTTGCAGGAACCTCTTTCGTCACCGTAGAGCCGGCACCAATTGTGGCATTTTCCCCAATAATAATAGGTGCAACCAACGAAGTATTGGAACCGATAAAAGCATTATCGCCAATTTTAGTAGTATGCTTATTGACGCCATCATAATTACAAGTGATTGTACCGGCCCCAACATTAACTTTTTTACCAACATCAGCATCGCCGATATAACTTAAATGGCTTACTTTAGAGCCGGAACCAATGGTTGATTTTTTTATTTCAACAAAATTACCAACCAAAGCGCCTTCAGCGAGGTGGGTTCCAGGGCGGATACGAGCAAATGGTCCAACTGTACAACCTGGCTCAATAACGGTATCTTCAATAACGCAGTTTTCTTTAATGACCACATCATCAGCAACTCTAACATTACGCAAAATGGAGTTAGCACCAATTTTCACGCGATCACCCAGTGTAATATCACCTTCAAGAATCACATTAATATCAATGCTGATATCTCGGCCCACCGCAGCATTACCGCGCAAATCAAAACGCGCAGGATCATACAAAGTAACACCTTGCGCCATTAATTCTTCTGCCTGCTGCTGTTGGAAGCAACGTTCTAATAGGGCTAATTGTGTTTTAGTATTAACACCGAGTACTTCTAATTCCGATTCGGCTGCAACTGAAGAGACAGCTAAACCATCAGCAATTGCTAAGGCTGGAATCGACGTTAAATAAAATTCTTTTTGTGAATTGTTATTATCGACAAGGGCTAACCATTTACGTAATTGGCCTGTGTGTATGGCCATGATGCCAGAATAAATTTCAGTGATTTGACGTTGTTGTGCATTGCAATCTTTGTCTTCAACAATGGCTTGCACTTGATTATTTTTATCACGAATAATGCGGCCTAATCCAGCCGGATTAGCTACATCAGCTACTAATAATGACACACTATCCATTGGTAAAGCATCACATAGCTTTCGTAAGGTAGAAATAGCAACTAATGGTACATCACCATATAAAACTAACGTAGTACTATCGTCAGTTAAAAATGGCAGTACTTGTTCGACTGCATGGGCAGTACCACGTTGTTCTGTTTGTTCAACCCATTTAATATTAGTATCAGTAGTGAATGCCTGGCGAACTGCTTCGCCGCGATGGCCGTATACAACATAAATGGCATCGGGTGATAATGCTTGCGCGGCTTTAATAACATGAGCCAGTAATGGACGACCAGCCAAAGGATGCAATACCTTTGGTAAATCTGAATACATTCTTTTTCCCTGGCCGGCTGCCAATATAACCACATTTAGCATTGCTTATCCCTTTTTGTGTAGGGGCGCGGCGTGCCACGCCCTTCTCAACATTTCACAGATGTTCGGAACAGACACGGCACGCCGTGCCTCTACTGTTTATCTTAATTTACGTTTTAATTGTTGAATTGCTTGTAATTGTGCTGCTGCTTGCGCTAGCTGTGATAAAACTTCTGCATAATCAACCTCAGCTTTATTATCTCGTAATAAGCGTTCGGCTTCTTCATGTGCTTCTATTGCTGCAATTTCATCAATATCTTGGGCTCTCTCTGCTGTATCTGCAAGCACCGTCACGATATCAGGTTGAATTTCAGCAAATCCGCCAGAGATATAAAAGACTTCTTCTGTATCATCTTGTAATTGTAAGCGAACATGCCCTGGTTTTAAGCGCGTTAATAACTGAGAGTGACCAGGTGCAATACCTAGCTCTCCCATTTCGCCAGTCAGAAAAACCATTTTTGCGTTACCAGAATAAATATTTGATTCTGCGCTAACAATATCAACTTTAATCGTGAATGCCATAAGCTAAAAACCTTTACAATACTTTAGCCTTTGCGATCGCTTCATCAATGGTACCAACCATATAGAAAGCTTGCTCTGGCAAATGATCCACTTCACCGTTGATAATGGCTTTAAAGCCACGAATGGTTTCTTTCAACGATACATATTTACCTGGTGCACCGGTAAAGATTTCTGCCACAAAGAATGGTTGTGACAAGAAACGTTGAATTTTACGTGCACGAGTTACTGTTAATTTATCTTCTTCAGATAATTCATCCATACCCAGAATGGCAATAATATCTTTCAATTCTTTGTAGCGTTGCAATGTACGTTGTACTGCACGCGCAACATCATAATGTTCTTGTCCAACCACTAAGGGGTCAAGCTGACGACTAGTTGAATCTAAAGGATCAATAGCTGGGTAAATACCTAATTCAGCAATTTGACGTGATAACACAACCGTCGCATCCAAGTGAGCAAAGGTAGTTGCTGGTGATGGATCAGTTAAGTCATCTGCAGGTACATATACCGCTTGGATAGATGTAATAGAACCTGTTTTCGTAGAAGTAATACGTTCTTGCAATACACCCATTTCTTCTGCCAAGGTTGGTTGATAACCTACGGCAGATGGCATTCGACCAAGTAGTGCCGATACTTCGGTACCAGCCAAGGTATAACGATAAATATTATCGATAAATAGCAATACATCACGACCTTCATCACGAAAGTATTCCGCCATGGTCAAGCCAGTTAAAGCAACACGTAAACGATTTCCTGGTGGCTCATTCATCTGACCATATACCAGAGCCACTTTGTCCAAGACGTTGGATTCTTTCATTTCGATGTAGAAATCATTACCTTCACGGGTACGTTCACCCACACCAGCAAAGACTGAGTAACCACTGTGTTCAACAGCAATATTACGAATCAATTCCATCATGTTGACGGTTTTGCCTACACCAGCACCACCGAACAAACCGACTTTACCGCCTTTAGCAAAAGGACAAATTAAATCAATTACTTTAATACCTGTTTCTAATAATTCAGCAGCGGGAGCTTGTTCATCAAATGAAGGTGCTGCACGGTGAATTGACATACGTTTTTCTTCACCAATAGGTCCCATGTTGTCGATGGGTTCACCCAAGACATCCATGATACGACCCAAGGTTTGCTTGCCGACAGGAACATTGACTGGTGCGCCAGTATTTTCAACAAGTGCGCCACGACGCAAACCATCAGTACGACCAAGACCGATAGCTCGGACCATGCCATCACCAATTTGTTGCTGAACTTCTAACGTTAACCCTGTTTCAGGAATTTTTAACGCATCATAAATTTCCGGCACTGCATCGCGTGGAAACTCAATATCTATCACAGCACCAATAATTTGGGCAACTTTTCCTGCGTTCATTTATACCTCACATAATTAAATTAACGGTCTAAGGTTTCTTAGACCGCGTCTGCACCAGACACAATTTCCGCAATTTCACGTGTAATTGCTGCTTGACGTGCTTTGTTATAAGCTAAGCGCAATTCCTCAATTAAAGAACCAGCATTATCTGTTGCGCTCTTCATAGCAACCATTCGCGAAGCTTGCTCACACGCAATATTTTCTACCACCGCCTGATAAACTTGTGACTCGATATAACGTTTTAACAATAGATCAATCAATGTTTTTGACTCAGGCTCATAAATATAATCCCAATGATGCTCTTGACTTAATTCGTGAGCAGCCGGTGGTAACGGCAATAATTGTTGTACTTTGGGACGTTGTTTCATGGTGTTAATGAATTCATTTGAACAAATATGTAATTCATCAATTTCACCATTATCGAACTTATCTAGCATGACTTTGACCACACCAACGATATCTGCCACACCTGGGGTATCGCCCAAATGCGAAGCTTGACCCACAATATTAGTATGTAAGCGTCGAAAATATCCTGCTGCTTTATTACCAATCAAACATGCATCAATTTCTTTTTTGGCTAACTGCCAATCACGCATTTTTCCTAACGCCGCTTTAAATAAATTAATATTTAAACCACCGCATAAACCACGATCAGTAGACACAATAATAATACCAACGCGTTTTACTGGTCGCGCATCAAAATAAGGATGACGATATTCTGGATGACTATTTGCTAAATGTCCGATTACCTGCAACATTTTTTGTGCATAGGGACGAGATACAGCCATACGATCTTGTGCTTTACGCATTTTACTTGCTGCAACTAACTCCATTGCACGCGTAATTTTTTGCGTCTTTTTAACACTACTGATTTTAGTACGGATTTCCTTGGATGTTGACATCGGCAATTACCAGGTTTGTGTTTCTTTAAAGGATTTCAACAGTTCGTGGAATGCACGTTCGGTTTCATCATCCATTACACACGTTGCATTAACTTTTTCAAGCAATGCTTTTTGCGTGCTTTTCGCATAGGCCAGCAATTGTTCTTCAAATGCCACTACTTTATTTATCTCAACATCATCAAGATAGCCTTTCTCTGCAGCAAACAAAGACACTGCCATTTCTGCAACAGTAAGTGGTGAATATTGTTTTTGCTTTAACACTTCTGTCATACGCTGGCCACGTTCCAACTGTTTACGAGTTGGCTCATCAAGATCAGAGGCGAATTGAGAAAATGCTTCTAATTCACGATATTGTGCCAAGGTGATTCGAACACCACCAGCCAATTTTTTAATAATTTTAGTTTGTGCAGCACCACCAACCCGTGATACTGACAAGCCAGCATTAATGGCAGGACGAATACCCGCATTAAATAAATCTGTTTCCAGATAAATCTGACCATCGGTAATCGAAATAACGTTAGTAGGTACAAATGCAGAAACGTCACCCGCTTGTGTTTCAATGATAGGTAATGCTGTTAATGAGCCGGTTTTACCTTGCACTTTACCATTAGTCATTTGTGCAACATATTCGGCATTAACTCGCGCAGCGCGCTCTAACAAACGTGAATGTAAATAGAAAATATCGCCAGGATAAGCTTCGCGACCTGGTGGACGGCGTAATAACAATGATATTTGACGATAAGCCCACGCTTGTTTAGTCAAATCATCATAAATAATTAACGCATCTTCACCCTTATCACGGAAATATTCACCCATGGTGCAACCGGTATAAGGAGCAATAAATTGTAAAGCAGCCGCTTCAGCAGCACCCGCAACAACAACAATGGTATGCTCCATTGCGCCATATTCTTCTAATTTACGCACAACAGCAGCAACGGATGATGCTTTTTGGCCGACAGCCACATAAATACATTTAACCCCAGTGCCTTTTTGATTGATAATGGTATCAATGGCGACTGCAGTTTTACCGGTTTGTCTATCACCGATAATTAACTCACGCTGACCGCGCCCAACTGGAACCATCGCATCAATTGATTTAATCCCGGTTTGTAAGGGTTGGGTAACGGGTTGACGTGTAATTACACCTGGTGCAACTTTTTCAATCGGTGAAACTTCTGTAGTATTAATTGGACCTTTACCATCAATGGGTTGGCCCATCGCATTCACTACACGCCCCAATAAGGCTTCGCCAACGGGCACTTCTAACATACGACCTGTACAGCGTGCAGTTTGACCTTCACGTAAGTGTTTATAGTCACCTAATACAACTGCACCAACTGAATCGCGCTCCAAATTAAGCACCACGCCATAAACGCCACCGGGCAATTCGAGCATTTCATGCTGCATGGCGGTTTCCAAACCATGGATACGAATGATTCCATCCTTAATGCTTAAAATAACACCTTCATTGCGCACTTCAGAAGTAGGCACAAAGGATGCAATTCGTTGTTTAATAATTTCACTGATTTCAGATGGCATTATTGACATACGCTTTCCTTTAACTGCAAATAATGGGCTAACCGTTGTAGTTTACCCAGGATAGAACCATCGATAATTTCATCACCTACGCGGATTTGTGCTCCACCGAGTAATTTTTCATCGATGCGGTTATGTAATTGAACTTTAGCTTTTGTACGTTTCTCGAGCGCAACAACTAATTGTTGTTTAAGTTCTGGTGAAAGTTTTTGTGCTGTAACAATTTCAGCTTCAACCACATTGGCAGCTGCTTCTTGCAACGCAATAAACTGACGATAAATCTCTGGGATCACTCTGAAACGACGATTTTCAGCTATAACACGTACAAAATTTTTAATATTATCGTCAATCAAATCACCAGCCAAATCGAATAAAAGTTTAACTTTCACTTCAATATCATATTGTGGCGATTTGAGCGCACGTTGAATTTTGGGATCAAGACAAATGGTGGTTAAAACCTGTAGCATAGAAGCCCAATGCGGCACTTGCTTATGCTCAGTCGCAAATTCGAATGCCGCAGCGGCATATGGTCTTGCAATTTCTTCCAGCTTAATCACCAGCCACCTCAGCAATAAATTGTTCAATCAATTTGTCGTCAGCAGCACTATCAATATGGCGACCCAATACTTTTTGCGCACTTTGTAAAGCAATACCAGCAATTTCTTGCCGTAACGCTTCACGAGCAGCCGTACGTTCGATCATAATTTCATTGCGTGCGAGAACAAGCATGCGCTCGGTTTCGCCGCGAGCATGTTCTTTTGCCTCTTCCACAATACTTGCCGCACGTTTATTGGCTTGTTCAATATAATTAGCGGCATGTAATTTTGCATCACGCAAAATTTCAGCTGCTTTATGATGAGCAAGTTCTAACTCATGCTTACCGCGATCGGCAGCAGCCAGGCCATCAGCAATTTTCTGTTGACGTTCATCAATAGCCTTCATTAAATGAGGCCATATATACTTCATGGTAAATGCTACCAAAAGTACAAAGGTAAGCATTTGTCCTAGCAGTGTTAGATTCAGGTTCACCGACTATACCTCAAACTGTTAATTACTTTATTGAATTGCATTTTGAATAATGATGCGAGCAACAGCGCTAGCAAATGGGTTAGCAAAGGTAAAGTATAATGCAATACCCACACCAATCATCGCGATAGCATCTAACAAGCCTGCAACAATAAACATCTTAATTTGCAGCATAGGAACCATTTCTGGTTGGCGAGCAGCGCCTTCCAAGAATTTACCGCCCAACAAGCCAAAGCCAATTGCGGTACCTAACGCACCTAAACCAATAAGTAACGCTACAGCAATTGCTGTCATACCTTGAACACTGGCAATTAAACTAGCAACAGGAACTATCGTCTGCATCTTTTACTCCACTTTTTTCTTAAAACATCTTATTAGGGTCTGCTTACAAATCTACTATGCTGGGCATAAAGACTCGATTTTCGGCGCTCCGCTGCTCACAGACGGCCAAGTATGCTCCGCTGCGGTGCTCGAAAATCGAGTCTTCCTGCCGCAGCCTAGCGATTTGTAAACAGACCCTACACAACTCGCTTCGATAAATCGTCGCGGTATTCTTTTTCGGTTGCTATTGTACCGATTTCAGGCACAAATGTCGAAAATTAACATTCAACCTACTTTTAATGACTTTCGTGCGCCATGCTTAGATAAACAATTGACAACATCATAAAAATAAAGGCTTGAAGGGTAATAATTAAAATATGAAAAATAGCCCAAGGCAACGCCAAGAAAGGTTGGCTCCACCATGGCAATAAGGCTGCAATCAAAATAAAGATCAATTCACCAGCATACATATTGCCGAATAACCGTAGCGATAATGACAATGGCTTAGCTAACTCATGCACAACATTCAATATAAGATTGACCGGTAATGCCCATATTCCAAATGGGGATAAACACATTTCTTTAAAAAACCCAATCGGGCCTTTAATACGAATGTTATAAAAAATGATTAATACAAATACACTAAGTGATAAAGCAAAGGTCATATTTAAATCAGCAGTAGGTACCGCACGCATGGATTCGGCGCCTGCACCTTCTACAATACGTGGAACTAAATCAACTGGCAGTAAATCCATAGCATTCATAAAAAATATCCAGACAAAAATTGTCAATGCTAATGGAGCGATGATTTTGCTCGTGCCATGATAGGTGTCTTTAACTTGCGTATCGACAAACCCAACCACCATTTCAATGGCACATTGCAATTTGCCTGGCACGCCAGATGAGGCTTTCGCCGCAACCAACCGAAAAATACCAATAAAGAGGAGGCCTAAAGTAATAGAAACCAATAAAGTGTCAAGATTTAAACGCAAAAAGCTATTGCCGCTTGCCAATTTAGCATGCCAGTTCATCAAATGATGCTGGATATAATAAAATGAATCGACAGGGCCGCTTGATGTCATGCAGATTTTACCTTATGTTTTGAACCTAACCATGGCATTACCCAAAATGCCATTTGACACAGTACGTACGTTACCATAAATGGTAAGAACGTTACGTGCAAGTACTTAATACAAAGCACGAATAATACCACAGTTGCGGCGATTTTTAGCATCTCGCCACGATAAAATGATTTTACTATTTTAGACGCCGACCTCGCCCCTGAATAGGCAAATAATCGGTTAGCAAACAATAAGTTAGGAATTATACAGCAAATGGCACCTGCCAAGGCCGATATCCCCGCCTGCTTATCTAATAGTAACGCCCAAGCAGCTACCGCTAACACAGCAATACCTAATTGAACCAAGAGTAATTGATAAGCAACTTTCATAAGCACCGAATCCGGTACGTCCAAAAAGCGCAGAGTATAAAGATAAATCAACAAATGTGCAAATGAAATGTGCGTTCGTCAGTTTTTTTTTATCTTTCAATGTGAAGCACTTAACTCGATTGGCAGTAGCTTGATTGGGATTATTTTACTAAAAAGCTCAAAATCTTTATCTGAAGTAAATATCGGCATATTATGCCGTACAGCAATGGAACAAATTAAAAAATTGGTGTTAGAGCCTTGAATACCTTTATTTCGACAAAGATTAAAATAATGCGCCGCCTCTTCAAAATCGACTTCATTCACGGCAAAATCTGGGAAGGCATGTAAATAATCTCGTAGTTGCTTAAATTGGGATTCTTGTTTTATGCCTGATAATAATTCTTGTCGAATTGGTCCTAGCATTTGCACGCGCGATTCATTTATTAATTCGGACAAGGTAGCGACCAAGACATCTGTTTTTGGGGCGATATGACGTAAAGCCAATGACCATATTGATGTATCTACAATTACTTTCATGACTTTTTACGCTGTTTTTTATAATCGTAATCGCCATACTCTATCGTACCAAACAAGTCGATAATTTTTAATTGCTGACGTTTTTGAATATACTCTTGTAATGCTTCAGTCACAGCAGCCTTTTTTGTCGCTTGCCCACTTAATTGTTGTACTTCGCGGATCAGCTTATCATCTAGCGCTAAATTAGTTGCCATAACGCACCTCCTACACATAGTATTACACAAGACGTTGTGTAATACAACCGCCCCTCACTCCGCATAAAGCGACAACAAATACTCTTAGCATCCCGCTGCGTGGGGCGACACCGCAACCCCTAAATAGGATTAAACGTCATCAAAAATAAGGTGATTAGAGGTAGTATTGTCGCAATCGACCCAAATAGCATCCAACATTTTTCATATCGCCAGTATAAATCAGGTATTGATTCATTCTCACCAAAAGTATTAGTCATGCGATGTAACCTAATCTGAGTGGGGACTAAGATAGAGATCCAAATCATTCCTGAAGCAATAAAGCAGATTAATCCCCATTTGATACTCGACATCTGCAAATAATGCCCATAATTATTTGATAAAAGCATATAAATTCCGGTCGTTGTAATAATAAGTATACCGGGTGCGGTAAAATATAAGTCCGTATAAGTTACAAGTTTTTGAGCGTATTTAATAATGCGTTTATCATGAGTTAAGTCAGCAAAGACTTTCCAAAAGGCCGTGACCACAATATTCCCTAAAAACAAAACCACCCCAAATACATGAAAGGATTTAACTAAAACAAGGTTTTGTAGCATGAGTTATTCTCCTGGAATTTTAGAAATATTTCTGTTACCGTATGAATGTTAACATTGGAAACATTGTAAATGAACAATGTTAACAATGTCAACATTCAAAGGACAAAGGTTTACACTATGAATTATCATCGGGGTAATTTGCCACAAGACTTACAAAAATACGCTTTAGCCTTAATCACCGTTAAAGGGGTTGCTGGTTTAAATTTGCGTGAGTTGGCAGCAGAATGCAATGTCTCGTCTACCGCTGTTTATAGGCATTATGCGAGTAAGGAGCATTTATTAGCCACATTGGCTGAGTCGGGATTCCGGCAACTAATAACCGTGATGGCTGAGGCTGAAAAAAACGAATGCAATAAAAAAGAAAAATTACGCGCCATCGGTATGGCTTACATCCTTTTTGCTCAAAATCACAAAATATATTTTCAGTTAATGTTTGGTACTTATATTGATAAAGCTAAATTTTCTACTTTGGCAGAGCTTAGTTTAAAGGCATATCAAGTGCTATATACCCAAATTGAACAAGGAATCAGGGATGGTTTCATGCGTGGAAAAACGGAAAATTTAGCCCATACTGCTTGGGCTACCGTACACGGAACAGCAATTTTATTGAATGATCAGCAATTTCAGAATCAATCCCTTGTTGAAAAAAATAATGAAAACATAGCTCGCACCATACTTATGACTTTAGAACAAGGTTTGTTTCTAAATTAAGCATTATGTTTCACTCCGCATAAAGCGACAACAAATACACTTGTGCTGAAAATGGCGTTTTGCTGCCAGGTTGATTTTGTACATAGTGTCCGGATTCATCTAATTGCCAACTTTGGCAATTGTCTTGTAGAGATACATCTAGGCATTCATGCTTGACCCGTTTTGCCAGTTCTTTATCAAGAATCGGGAAACAAGTTTCGAGGCGATGATATAAATTGCGCTCCATAAGATCAGCACTGCTGCAATATACTTTTTCATTACCATCGTCATAAAAATAATAAACACGAGAATGTTCTAAAAATCGACCTATGATAGAACGAACGGTAATATTATCGGAGATCCCTTTGATACCGGGTACAAGTACACACATACTACGCACAATTAAATCAACTTTTACACCGGCTTGTGATGCTTTATATAATAAATCTACGATTGATGAATCCGTAAGCGCATTAACTTTAATCATGATATGCGCTTTTTTACCGTGTTTGGCGTGATGTGTTTCTCGCATAATCATCTTGTCGAGATTTTTATACATCGTAAAGGGTGCATGCCATACTTTACGCGTTTCAATAGCCTTACCCATGCCTGTTAATTCTTGAAACAATAATTGTACGTCATGCCCCATATCAGGATCAGCTGTAAAAAGACTGATGTCGGTATATTCACGCGCTGTTCTGGCATGATAATTTCCTGTTCCAAGATGCACATAACGATGTAGTTCATCATCCTCACGCCGAACAACTAATAACATTTTGGCATGCGTTTTATAACCAACAATACCATAGACAACAATCGCACCTGCTTCTTGTAGGCGCGTAGCTAATTCAATATTTTGTTCTTCATCGAAGCGAGCTCGAAGCTCAATGACAGCAGTAACTTCAATACCAGCACGCGCCGCATCAACTAAAGCATTGATAATTGCTGAATCCGCCGTAGTACGATACAACGTTTGTTTGATTGCAACCACATTAGGATCTAATGTTGCCTGTCGTACTAAATTCACTACCGGTTCAAATGATTGATAAGGATGATGTAACAAAATATCTCGCTGTTTTAACACAGCAAACATATCAACGTGATGTTCAAGTTCTTTCGGCAAACCGGGGATAAAAGATTTAAATAGTAAATCTGGTCGTTGTACCATCCCCAATACCGCAGATAACCGGTTAAAATTAACTTGACCATCAATTCTAAACAAATCATCTTGTTGCAAATGATGTTGCTGCAATAAATAATTTGCAAGCTCATCTGGGCAATCATGCTCGACATCAAGACGTACTGCTAAACCATAACGACGTTCAAACAAGCTAGTTCTTACCGCCATGGGCAAATCTTCAATCTCATGTTCATCCAGCAAAAGATCGCTGTTACGAATGATTCGAAACTGATAACAACCATTTACCTTCATACCTGGAAATAAATCTCCGACATGGGCTTTAATCATAGAGGTTAGTAAAAAGAAACTATCTGAATCGTTTTTCTTTAATTCATCGGGTAAGGGAATCAAGCGAGGAATGCTACGCGGGGCATGTACAATAGCCATGCCGCTATCACGACCAAATGCATCTTTACCTGACAAACTAACAATAAAATTAAGATTTTTATTAACCAGCTTAGGGAAAGGATGAGCAACATCTAATGCGATTGGACTAATAACTGGCAAGATTTCTTGCTCAAAGTATTTTGCAATCCATTTGCGTTGCGTATTTGTCCAGTCATGTTGTTTTAAAAAATAAATATGATTTTCAGCTAGTTCCGGATAAATTTCATGATTGTAAACATTGAACAAATCATATACCAGCTGATGGCCACGATCATTAATTTGTTTCAGGATATCATCAACATTAAAGCCATTTGCTAGTTCTTTATGATTAGCTTCGACCATGGCATGATGCTTTAAATTTGCCACTCGAATTTCAAAAAATTCA
>JAGVJQ010000024.1 GCA_020051015.1 Gammaproteobacteria bacterium | reverse complement strand
GATGGCATCAGCTGGTACAGCTGAGAACTTGCCATATGCTTGAAGTGTCTCTATTAATGAGGAATTAGTTGGCGAATAAGATGTTCTTTTCCATATAGAACGCGCTTGTTCAGTAGAGCGTTCGGATGGATAAGTATGTCTTACTGTTGTGGCATTGGTACGAGTACGATGCTTTTTCTTACCATGATTTTCAGATATGTTAGTTTTTGTTATACCTTCCTGCATTAATTTTGCAATTTGGCGCGCTGAAGTTGGGATTATTGCAATTTCTTCAAAAGATTTTTTTTCCTTTGGAATACCTATTAGTTTACTTACTGTTTTAGACGTACCACCAGGCATGATATTACCCTCTCTTTTTTTGCTTTGATATTATCCAGTATAGTTCGTGATCAATTTTCCATAAAAAACTGATATAATTTCAGCAAATTACACTATATTTGGAGTATAAAATATGACCAATAGACGCAAGATGATTGCTGGTAACTGGAAAATGAATGGGACGCACAAATTGGTAGCGACCATGGTCAATACCTTAGCTGAAAATACTACGGATCAAGCTGATATCGTGCTATTTCCACCTTATGTTTATCTTTCAGATATGATTCATCAGGCAAAAAATACGTCCATTGCCGTTGGCGCGCAAAACTGTGCTGTACATTTACAGGGCGCTTATACCGGCGAAGTATCTGCCACGATGTTAGAGGAGATGGGTTGTCGTTATGTTATCGTGGGGCATTCGGAGCGCAGAGCATTGTATGGTGAAACAAATGAACTCGTGGCACAGAAAGTGGCGGCCGTAATGTCATGTCAATTAACGCCTGTGCTGTGTATCGGTGAAACAGCAGCACAACGCGAAGCAGGCGAAACGATGACAGTCTTGCAAGATCAATTGGCAGTAGTATTAAATCGTTCAGAAGGTACAACCATCTTGTCAAAAATGGTCATTGCTTATGAACCGGTATGGGCAATTGGTACTGGCAAGACGGCAACGCCAGAATTAGCACAAGAAACCCATAGCCAAATCCGTCAATTTTTGGCACAATATAGCCCCGTCATTGCTGAGCAAGTAATTTTGCTTTATGGCGGCAGCGTAAAAGCTGATAATGCGGCTGCTTTAAGTAGCATGCCTGATATCGACGGTTTCCTGGTAGGCGGCGCGTCGTTAGACCCAACCCAATTTTTATTGATATGCCAAGCGGCAATCAAAGGAAGGTAAGTTAATGCAAATTTTATTGGTTTTGCTTCAATTATTAACTTGTGTTGCGTTAGTAGCACTGGTTTTATTACAACAAGGTAAGGGTGCTGAGATTGGTGCTGCTTTTGGCTCCGGTGCTTCTAGTACAGTTTTTGGTAGCCCTGGCGCTAGTTCTTTCTTATTTAAACTGACGGGCGCATTGGCGGTACTCTTTTTCGCTAGCAGCTTAGCTTTAGGCTATTACGATGGTGTGCAAGCGAAAAAAGCACAACAAATTTCCATTCCTGCTGCCATGATTCAACAACAAGAACAACAAAAAGTAGCGATTGATGGAACTACGGCTCCATCACAAACGGTGATCCCGGCTACTACGGTAGATATTCCACCAACGAAATAATTTGGGGGAGGTGGATTAGAGCGTAAGGTGGGCTAAATATTGTTGTCCTCGAAGAGGTATCACATAACAATATGTGCCCACGCGTTTGCTCGTAATCCACCGCCGCTCGAAATAGCCATTCGCAACGACACCGTCGCAACACACAAAAATTATTGTATTGAGTCAACATTATGAAAAAAGCAGTCGTTTTACTATCGGGTGGATTAGATTCAACAACGTGTTTAGCTATTGCCAAAGCACAAGGTTTTGAGCCTTATGCATTGAGTTTTGACTATGGACAACGCCTACGATCAGAATTAAATGCCGCTAAATTAATTGCAAAAAAAATGGGTGCGATTGAGCATCGTATTTTTGAATTAGGCGTTGGTGCCTTACAAGGTTCAGCATTAACCGATAGCAACATAGCGATTCCCGAAGATGCGCCTTCTGCGGATAGTATTCCTGTTACTTATGTCCCTGCACGTAATACTATATTTCTATCAATTGCTTTAGGCTGGGCAGAAGTGTTGGGTGCTCATGATATTTTTATTGGTGTTAGTGCGGTCGATTTCTCTAATTACCCTGATTGCCGTCCAGAATATATTGCAGCATTTGAAAAAATGGCGAATCTCGCTACCAAAGCAGGTGTTGAAGGCCAACATTTTACGATTCATACCCCAATCATTCATCTCAACAAAGCGGATACAGTAAAAACAGGCATAAAGCTTGGGGTGGATTACAGTTTAACGGTTACTTGTTATCAAGCTGATGAAGACGGGCGCGCCTGTGGTCGTTGTCATAGTTGCCATTTTCGTGAGAAAGGTTTCCGTGAAGCCGGAGTTGCCGATCCCACACGGTATCAATCGTAGAATCCTCGATTATTCTTAATCCTTTCATTGTTAGTGGTGGATTTATAGACGCTTTGTCAATTCTTTTTTATTTATTAAAAATATGCAAAGATCTATTTACATAGCTTTTGCACATGATAATATCTATTCGTATATTTTAATTTAATTAATGAGATGGAGTTTATCATGCGAACACTAACATTGACCTCGACTATTATAGGATTAAGCCTTTTTTTGTTAGCAGCTTGTTCCAAAACAGCTGAAACAGAAAGTAATTTCAAGGATACCCTCAACAAATATTTTGCTGATAAATCCAATAATCCAAGTTGTGGCATGATTGCAATAGGTAATGGATTTTCCGTGCTGGGTTCACAAGAAATTAAGAATTATCAAGCATTGCAACAAGCGGGTTATATTAGCTTTACATCTAAAGAAATTAACCAAGGTTTTTTGGGTGTTGGGCATAAGTATACAACGGCATTAACGGATCAAGGTAAAACATGGGTAATTGATATAAAACCAATGCCGCATTCAGCTTATGCAAGCTCATCTATATCAATGCAAAAAGCTGATTACTGTTTGGGAACGGTCAACATTACTAATATCCAAGATTATGCTGAATTAAAAGATTTGGAACAATATACTGGGAAAAAAGTGGTAGAGGTTATTTTTAATTATCAGGTCGAGGGTATGCCTGATAACTTGAAAGAGACCTTGGGTAAACAATTTCAAGGAACATTAAATGGCAAAGCAACGTTAGTTGCCATGACCAAAGGTTGGCATGTTGATGATATGCGGTTACAGTGAGAATAATATGGAAAATCATGCCCGAAAATTAA
The DNA here is from genome assembly GCA_020051015.1 of Gammaproteobacteria bacterium. Taxonomy (GTDB): domain Bacteria; phylum Pseudomonadota; class Gammaproteobacteria; order UBA1113; family UBA1113; genus JABEVJ01. The sequence continues at coordinate 58,279 of JAGVJQ010000024.1, read as the reverse complement.
TGTTTGACACCTTAAATTATGCTAAAATACTAGATAGCTCTGGTGTTTCACATCCCGATGTACATGCCAGTGCTTTAAACGATGTACTAGGACAGAATATTTATTCTAAAAATGAGACAGATACTATGTACGAAGCTGCATTGAAACGTTTTGATGAACGCACAGTAGAGATGCGCGAACAAATTCGCGAAGAAATGCGTCGTGATCGCGAAGAGTTTCGTCATAAAATGGATCGTGATCGTGAAGAATTTTCTCAGAAAATGGATCGTGACCGCGAAGAAATACGTCGCGACTTTAATTCATTACAAGGCGAGTTACGCTCTGAAATGAGAGATTTGCAACTCGAGATGAAACAAATACATGGTGATTTACGGATTGAAATTAAAGAGATGGGAGAAACCATTCTCAAAAAAGTTTATTTAACTGCTAGTTTAGTTCTTGCAGGTGTGGGTGTGATATCTGCATTTACTCACTTATTTCATTAAGCAAACTTGATGTCTACACTTTCCCAATTACAGCAACATATCAATCGCTGGCAACCGCATGCTGAAAAAGCAACGTTTTTAACGAAAGAAATTGGTACAAGACTCATTGAACGATTGGATTTAATTAAACTTAAACCTACAATTATTCTTGATGCTAGTAATATATTTCATCATCAAACTAAAGAATTATTACAACGTTATTCTGATGCAACAATACTTACAGCAACTATCAATCCTAATATAATTAATCCCACCAGTTTATGGCAACGTTGGCAACGACAGGGGAAAAATATTATTGCTGACTTCCATCATTTACCATTACCCGATGAATCAGTAGATTTTGTTTTTAGTAATTGCCTGCTTTACAGTAGTTGGAATTTACCGACATTAATTCAAGAATGGTATCGAGTGTTAAAACCTAATGGCTTACTTTTATTTTCTTCTTTGGGGCCAGACACATTAAAAGAATTGCGTGCATCACAACAAAGCAGATTTAATCCATTTATTGATATGCACGATATTGGTGACATGTTATTGCATCGAGGATTTTCTGATCCGGTGATGGATATGGAAATGCTGACAGTTTATTATCAGAATTTTAAGCAGTTACTACACGATGTACGTGTCAATAGCATACCTGTGATGCCTGTCAATTACAGAGGAAAATTATATTTACAACAGCTTGAACAAGCATATAAAACATTATTGACGGATGATAATAAATTACCGGTGACATGTGAAATAATTTATGGACATGCGTGGAAGATACAAAAACCTGCAAAAAATTCTGCAGGTGAATTTGCCATCCCAATTAATAAAATCAAGCGCTAATTATGACTGTGTGTACTCTCAGTATTCAAGCCAATAATAGGCTCTGGGCTAAAATGTTTTAACGTGGTACTGACTAAATTACCCTGTGCGTCAAATGCAAATACAACATTAGCCCAGCCAAGAACAGTACAAGCTAAACAATCCTCTGTGACACGTAATAAGACATTAAATGTTTCAGAACCATCGTCATGCTTCTTACCAGTTGGTAATTCAGTATTAACAATCATCAACTCTTTTTCTGGATATTGATTTTTTAAATTAGTGCTAAGTTTGCGAGGATCGATTACTGTATCAACTAAACATCCTTTGGGTGATAAAATATAATTTTGAATTTGTCCATCAGCAGGATAGGTAACAGTAACAATATTGTATGCATCAATTGGCGAAAAGCTCAGTTGAGTAATGGATGCATTGACTGCTTTTGCAATAGCAGATACTGACTTACACGCGGCATTTTGTTCAGCCGCTTTGGTAACACAATTATCATCATAATAAGGCCCATTTTTAGGGCACTGATAAACACTCGTTATGCAATTATTGTAATCATTTACATTAAAATCTTTTGCAGCTTTAGGAAGTGGTTTGCAAACGACAGGAGAACCCGCATAAGCAGCGACAGAGATAGCCATAAAAAATAGAGTGGTAGCTAATTTATTCATGATTTTTCCCTAAAAATTAACTGTTACGATTGATTACAAATTTAGCTAGGTTCATTAACTGCGGATGAACCAAATTTACCTTCTGTAATGCTGTGATCGCCTGCTCGTACTCTTGCAATAGAAAAGTTTGCGCCCCTTGATAATTCAATAAACTGACAAAAGTCGTTTTTTGGTTAATATCATCAATTCCTTTTGGTTTACCAAGAGTTGCCGTATCACCATCTACATCAAGCATATCGTCTTTAATCTGAAACGCCAACCCCAAATGATGTGCATATGAGTAAATTGCTTGTAACTTCTCGGGCGATAGATTATTAGCACAAAGGGCACCAATGGTAGCGCTACATTCAATTAATGCGCCTGTTTTTAAGTGGTGCAAATGGATTAATTCGGTCAATGTTAAATTCACTTGACCTGAACGTAAATCCAATGCTTGGCCACCAGCCATGCCGCGGGTACCACAGGCTTTTGCAAGCTCAATGGTCATAGTCAGGCGCTTTTCAGCAGGTAGGGCGGCAGTTTGTGTTGTTAGTACTTCAAATGCTAAAGCTTGTAATGCATCACCCGCTAAAATGGCCGTCGCCTCATCAAATGCCAAATGGCAAGTTGGCTTACCTCGGCGTAAATCACTATTATCCATGGCGGGTAAGTCGTCGTGAATCAAGGAATAGGCATGAATGAGCTCTACTGCGCAAGCGCCAGCATCCAATAAATCATCCTCGCTGACACCACAGGCATGGCCACAACAATAAACGAGCAACGCTCGAAACCGTTTACCACCACCTAACGATGAGTAACGCATAGCTTGATGTAGCCATTCTGGCGATTCAGCTTCTTCAACAAGACAGGCAGCTAATTTTTGCTCGATACGTTGTTGATAAAATTGCGTAAATTGTTGGAAATCAGTCATGATCTTCATATGGCTCTAGTGCTGCTTCGCCACTTTGTTCTAATAAAATATGCACTTTTTGTTCGGCTTTTGTGAGTGCTTGTTGGCATTCACGGGTTAATTTAATACCACGTTCGAATGCCGTTAACGATTGTTCTAAGCTTAATTTACCTGTTTCGAGTTGTTCGACTAAGGTATTTAATTCGCCTAATGCTTTTTCAAAATTGAAATCAGTTGTTTTTTTGCTCATGTTTAAACCTTGTGATTATCAACAGACCCTAATGAGTTTACTCTTTAAATGCATTTAAATCTTCATCATTTAATTGGCAGGGTTTTTTGTCCTCAATACAGCCACCTAGTTTAGTGACAGCTTGTTTTATATCATTAAGCTGTCTATCAACGTCAAGCATATGATTTAACATGCTGGTAATAGCATGGCCAACGGGATCTTTTAATGTTTCAGCAACGGCGTAAGCATCAAATCCTAATTTTTCCTTCATAGCTTGCTGATTTAACTCGTCGATGGGTAAAGGATGAATGACTTCGCGGGCGGGAATGCCAATTACAGTGGTATTGGCTTTAACATCTTTAACCACAACAGAGTTAGAACCAATACGAGCATTTTCGCCAATAGTGATAGGGCCTAAGATTTTGGCTCCAGCACCGATGATGACTTTATTTTTTAAGGTTGGATGACGTTTGCCCGGCTGCCAGCTCGTGCCACCTAAGGTAACACCATGATAAATAGTGCAATCATCACCAATTTCGGTAGTTTCTCCAATAACAACCCCCATCCCATGATCAATAAAGAATCGGCGACCAATTTTAGCGGCAGGGTGAATTTCAATACCAGTTAACCAGCGGCTAATGGTAGCAAACCATCGTGCGGGCCATTTTAAACCAGCGCGCCAAAGACGGTTATTAAATCGATACCAGATGTTAGCATGAATGCCAGGATAAGTAGTTAATACTTCCCAGAAGGAGCGGGCTGCAGGGTCACGTTCAAATACACTGTTAATATCTTCGCGTAAACGTTTGAACATAACTGTGTTCCTTCGGCCGCTTGAGAAACCCGATGATCGTGGTTAATCCTTGAATTCTGTAGTACACGCCAAATAGTGAACGTGTATTAGGCGCTATTGATAATTCTATTATACTGGGCACAAAGCCTAGCAAATTGTCAATAACGCCTACAAATTACAATATAATTAAGCGCTTAGGGCTTTGATTTGCTTGGTTAAACGACTTTTATGACGAGCAGCTTTATTGCTGTGAATAATGCCTTTGTTAACCATGCTGTCAATGACGGGCACCGCATCATGATATGCAGTTACAGCAGCATTAACATCTTTAACTTCAAGAGCTTTCACAACTTTTTTAATATAAGTGCGAACCATAGAACGTAAGCCAGCGTTATGAATACGACGTACTTCACTCTGACGCGCACGTTTTTTTGCTGATGCGATATTAGCCAAGATTTTTCTCCAGACAAAAGTGTAGAAACCAAACAATTTTTAGAACTCGCGATAATGCCCGTAAATTGGGCAAAAGTCAACATCCAGCCAAAGAATCTCTTAACTTTGGCGCTATTAATCCGTGTAGCTCGTATTAGCGCGGCTATAACATAAAAAAACCGGCATGTGTGCTATGTTTAAGATTTTAAAAAATGCTATCGCGCGTAATACGGGATCGGTGGCTGCCCATAGCTCGGCCCCGTATTACGCTTTGTTTGTGAATCATCTAGTTATGTTCATCTTACAACATTAATGATCACCAGACATTCATTCATTTTTTTTCGCTTTAATACGGGCTACATTAGAGATAAATTGTTATCAAACTCAATAAGTTAATGTTATGATGCAAGCTGATTTGTCCCATTAATCATAGCGATTATTTTAAACATGTCTCAGACGCCATCATTTTTTCGCGCCAGTGGCCGAGTCGCATTTGCGACCTTACTAACACGCATCGCAGGTATGGCGCGTGATATTACTGTTGCTCATCTGTTTGGTGCGTCGGCAGCCTTAGATGCTTTTTTTGTTGCTTTTAAAATCCCTAATTTTTTACGTCGTTTATTTGCCGAAGGCGCTTTTGCACAAGGCTTGGTGCCAATGCTAACTCATTCCGAGCATCCTCGGGAATTATTTCAATCATTATTGGCTGGCGTAATATTATTGGGGGGGCTGGTAACAATATTTGCGGAGTGGACGGCGCCATTATGGGTACATGTATTTGCACCAGGGTTTAATCATGAACCCTCACAGTTTGCTTTAACGGTTTACTTGTTTCGTATTACTTTTCCCTTTTTATTTTTTGTTTTAATTACGGCTTTATTTAGTGCCGCACTAAACGTTAAGTATTGTTTTGGTTGGCCAGCATTAGCTCCCATCTGGCTCAATGTAGCAACATTATTATCAGCATGGTTTTTAACGACCCATTTAATGATTCCTATTTCTGCCTTAGCTTGGGGTATTGTCAGCGGAGGCTTATTACAAGTAGTATTTTTATTGCCGTTGCTAAGACGAATGGGATGGCCATTATTACCCAAGTTGAGCACGAAAATGGCGGAAGTATGGCATGTGATGGTTAATACTACCCCGGGAGTGATTGGCGTTTCCATTGGTCAATTAGGGTTAGTGGTGGATGTAATTTTAGCGAGTTACTTACCCTCGGGCAGTATTTCATGGTTGTTTTATTCTGATCGTTTAGTGTCTATGCCGCTAGGATTAATTGGCGTTGCTGTTTCATCAGCAATTTTGCCTTACTTATCACATTTTCAAATTGAAAATTGTCCGCAAGCTTATCAACGAACACTAGATGCAGGATTAAGATTGATTTTATTATTGGGATTTCCGGCAGCAATTGGGCTTATCATGTTATCGGGGCCAATTACTGCTACGGTATTTCAATCCGGTCATTTTACTGTTTTTGATGTTGAACAAGCACATACTTGTTTGGCGGCATTTGCTTATGGTTTGCCGGGTCTCATGATTATTAAAGTATTTGTTTCAGCGATCAATGCGCGTGAAAGATTTGCTATTCCATGTGTGGTCGCACTATTTTCATTACTATTAAATGTCATATTAGGTCTATTTTTAATGCGTCGTTTTGCACATGTTGGATTAGCGTATGCAACGACGGCAGCGGTTTGGTTAAATGCAATATTAATTGGCGCTTATTCTTTAAAACAATTAGGCTTAGCTTGGATGCTAACGTGGCGTCGATTTATGTTGCAATTATTAACGGCTTTAACGGTAATGATTATTTGGTTATGGTGGTGGTCAAAACCATTAACATTTTGGATGAGTTTATCGTATGTAGTGCGATGGGGACATTTATTGACTTTAATTTTCTCAGCTATTTTGGCTTATGTTATTACGTTGTTTATAGTTGGGATGAGGAAAGGCAATATTAAACTATGAAAACATCTCATTATAAAATATTTATTGCCTTAATTTATGCTTGCGTATTATTCCTTGATCGTCTTGATCTTACTATCGTCAATGTGACATTACCAACGGTAGCGACTTACTTTCATGTGACTATGACTGCTACAGATTGGATTTCAATTGTATTTTTATTAGCTTTAGCCATTTCTATTCCTATTAGCAGTTGGTTAGGAGACCGGTTCGGACAGAAAAAAATATACGTCATTGCGATGATAATTTTTGGCTTGGGTTCAACATTATGTATGTTTGCTCCTAATCTAGGGGCTTTGATTTTTTTACGATGGTTGCAAGGTATTGGTGGTGGGCTGCTCATTCCGGTTGGAATGACGATGTTGTATCGTATTTATGATAAGTCAGAGTATGCTAGCATCACGAGTTATACTTTTCTACCTTCATTAGTTGCGCCAGCAATAGGGCCATTGATTGGCGGGTTAATATTGCAAGCATTTAGTTGGCGTTATGTTTATTCAATATCTGGACCTATTGCCTTAGTGTTAGCACTGCTAGCTGTTTTTTTTATTAAACCAGAACAAACAGTGAGTAAAGCCAAGCCATTTGACTGGATGGGATTTTTGTTGTGTAGCATCTTTTTAATGGATGTATTTTGGATCTTATCCTGGATTGGCAAAGAGGATTTAGGCATTAAATTTTCAATGCAGTGTGTGTTTGCTGTGCTGATTTTAATAGCATTTATAGAACGTGAAAATCGATTTCAATATCCATTGTTTAATTTAACATTATTTAAGCAAGTCAGTTTTGTTAAAGCCAATTTGTTGCAATTATGTTTTCAAGCTTGTCATTTTGGAGCAATTTTTTTAGTAGGATTATATTTGCAAATTGGGATTGGTTTTTCGCCTAGTATGGCTGGATTAATTATGGGGATGCAGTCATTCGGTGCGATGGCAACCAGTCGTTATTCAGTGACATTATTTAATCATTATGGCGCACAACGGCCTATCATTATTGGTTTATTAGGTATTGCGATATTAAGTCCATGTATTTTACTGATTGATTCACCAACAGTTTCAATACTGGCGCTAGGTTTGTTTTTTATACGAGGTATTTTTAGTGGTTTATGTGGGGCACCGATTCAAACCTTGAGTGTAGTAGATGCTGATAGAGAACAATTGTCACAAGTTAATAGTATTTTTAATACGGGCCGACAAATTGCTATTAGTTTGGGGGTGGCGATTTCTTCGATTTTAATTAGTGTTGGGTTGCGATTGAATGATGTGCATCATAATATAATCAACAATTATAGACAGGCAGTCAACGTATTTGGCTTAGGTTTTTTAGCAATAACATTGATTGCCTGTCTAGGTGTATTTTTAGCGAGTGATTCGCTGAAACTGCCTGCCCTGAGGAAGCGTTGACCATATTTTGACCTTCTCCAATGTTGAGAATTGCCCCCAAAACTTTGGTAGAGTTTGCCTTGGTTTGAAGGCGCTAAACTTCGCCTCTTGAAGTATGATGGGTATATTTTCCCCCCACTTCGCGCTACAATAGCCGCACTTTCTTGTCTTTACTGGAGTCAATGTGTCAGCTGTGCCTGCTTTATTAGCTTTTGCCGATGGTACCCTGTTTTGGGGTGAGGCTATTGGTTTTCATGGAATTACTACGGGTGAAGTGGTATTTAATACAGCCATGAGCGGCTATCAAGAAGTGTTAACTGATCCCTCTTATGCTGGGCAAATGGTGATGTTTACTGCGCCGCACATTGGTAACGTCGGTGTCAATCACGCAGATCGAGAGTCGCATCGAGCCTGGGCGACAGGGGTCATTGTGCGTGAGTGTTCCTCCATAGCCAGTAATTGGCGCTCAGAACAATCGTTTTCTGATTGGTTAATTGAGCAAAAATTAGTGGGTATTGCCGGGATTGATACACGGCAATTGACAATTTATTTGCGTGAACGTGGTTCGCAAATGGCCTGTATTATGGCTAAAGATCCTAATGCAACAATGGCCATTAATCTTGCGCAAGAAGTACCATTAATGTTAGGTCGTGATTTAACAGCTGAAGTAAGTACACGAAAAATTTATGAGTGGACTGAAGGAAGCTCAATGTTAATACGACAACATGCAAAAGAAATACCGAAGTCTCAAGCTAACCAGAAGCATCTTGTGGTCTACGATTTTGGCGTAAAATATGCCATTTTACGGCAATTAGTTGATCGCGGATGTCGAGTGACGGTTGTGCCTGCATTAACACCGAGCAAAGAGGTTTTGGCGCTAAAACCTGATGCAGTAGTCTTATCTAATGGCCCTGGGGATCCTGATGCATGTGGTCAAATTATTGAAGAAATTCGGCAATTACTATCGGCTGAATTGCCGATATTGGGTATTTGTCTCGGCCATCAATTGTTAGCATTAGCACTTGGGGCACAAACATTTAAAATGAAGTTTGGTCATCACGGTATTAATCATCCCGTTAAAGACTTACGAAATGGTCGCGTGCAAGTTACGAGTCAAAATCATAATTTTGCGGTCGATGAAACAACATTGCCACCTGAATTACAAATAACCCATCGATCATTATTTGATGATACGGTACAAGGTTTTCGTCATACTAATAAACCCGTCATGAGTGTGCAAGGCCATCCAGAAGCCAGTCCTGGTCCATTAGATGCGAATAATATTTTTGACGAATTTTTAGAAGCTGTTTAAGGTTATTTCATGCCAAAACGAACTGACATTCAATCCATTTTAATTCTCGGTGCGGGGCCAATTATCATTGGGCAAGCGTGTGAATTTGATTATTCCGGCGTACAAGCATGCAAAGCATTAAAAGAAGAAGGCTATCGAGTGATTTTGGTAAACTCCAATCCAGCCACGATTATGACCGATCCAGAATTAGCCGATGCAACATATATTGAGCCTATTACGCCTGAAGTCGTTGCGCGTATTATTGAACAAGAAAAACCAGATGCATTATTGCCAACCATGGGTGGACAAACCGCATTAAATTGTGCGTTAGCATTAGCGCAACAAGGTGTACTTGCTGATTTTCACGTGGAATTAATTGGTGCATCACAAGAGGCGATTGAAAAAGCGGAGGATCGTGCTTTATTTCGCTTAGCTATGCAAAAAATTGGTTTAGAAGTTGCGCGGTCAAAAGCAGTTTATTCAATGACCGATGCATTAACAGCACAAATGGAATTTGGCTTTCCAGTCGTCATTCGTCCTTCTTATACCTTAGGCGGTAGCGGTGGTGGCATTGCTTATCATCTCGAAGAATTCCAATCAATTTGTGAACGTGGTTTTGAGTTGTCCGCCAATCACGAGTTATTAATTGAAGAGTCAATCTTAGGTTGGAAAGAGTTTGAATTAGAAGTCGTACGTGATAAAAATGATAATTGCATTATTGTTTGCTCAATTGAAAATATGGATCCAGTGGGTATTCATACCGGCGATTCAATTACAGTGGCGCCTGCTCAGACATTGACAGATAAAGAATATCAAGCCATGCGCGCCGCGTCGATTGCGATCTTACGCGAAATTGGTGTAGAAACGGGTGGTTCTAATGTGCAATTTGCGGTGGAGCCAAAAACAGGTCGCATGTTAGTCATTGAAATGAATCCACGTGTTTCGCGTTCATCAGCTTTAGCCTCAAAAGCAACGGGTTTTCCTATTGCAAAAGTAGCTGCTAAATTAGCTGTTGGATATACGTTAGATGAAATTCGAAATGATATGACTAATGGCGTTATTCCAATGTCATTTGAACCATCGATTGATTACGTGGTAGTAAAGTTACCGCGGTTTCATTTTGAAAAATTCCCACAAGCTGACACAACATTGACAACACAAATGAAATCAGTTGGTGAAGTGATGGCACTCGGTCAAAATTTCCAGCAAGCCTTTCAAAAGGCAATTATCAGCTTAGAAACAGGTTTATGCGGTTTTGAGTCACGTGTTTGTTTATCGCAACCGGATGCACTAGAGCAAGTGAGAGCAGCATTACATAATCCGGGTCCTGAGCGATTACTTTATTTTGCTGATGCCTTTCGTTTGGGATTAACAGTAGCAGAGGTGTATCAACTGACAGGTATTGATCCTTGGTTTTTGCAGCAAGGGGCAGAATTAATTTCAGTGGGCTCAAAATTATTTATGTCAGCTGCAGCGGCAAAAGCGATTAAATTTTCAAAATTACAACAATTAGATGTTGATCAATGGAAAAAGCTAAAACGGCAAGGATTTACTGATAAACGCTTATCTCAATTGTTAGACGTAACTGAAACCCAAGTGCGTGAACAACGTATGGCATTAGGTGTGAAACCTGTTTTTCAACGTGTTGATAGTTGTGCCGGAGAATTCTCTGCCTCTACCGCTTATATGTATTCTACTTATCAGGATTCTTGTGAAGCTCGTGTTGAGAATGTGCCTAAAGTTGTGATTATTGGTAGCGGTCCCAATCGTATTGGCCAAGGCATTGAATTTGATTATTGTTGCGTGCATGCGGCATATGCATTAAAACAAGCTGGTTATCAAGCGATAATGATTAACTGTAATCCTGAGACTGTATCGACAGATTATGATACTGCTGATCGTTTATACTTTGAACCACTATCAGAAGAACATGTATTAGCCATTTTGGAATTAGAAAAACCAGATGGCGTCATTGTACAATTAGGCGGGCAAACTCCATTAAAACTGGCACATGCCATTGAGCATGCCGGGTTTAAATTATTAGGTACGCCATCTTCAGTGATTGATCTTGCTGAAGATAGAGCACAGTTTTCAAATTTAATTAATCAGCTAAATTTACAACAACCTGCTTGTGTCGCAATTACTAACCTTGAAGAAGGTATACACGCGGCAAATAAATTAATTTATCCATTGTTAGTAAGGCCATCTTTTGTTCTTGGTGGTCAGGCGATGGAAATCGTTCATGATCCTGAAGCACTCGAACATTATTTAGTGCGAGCATTGGGCGCTGCTGCGGATACGCCGGTATTAGTCGATCAATTCCTTGATAATGCGATTGAAGTCGATGTTGATGCAATTTGTGATGGGAAAACGGTATTAATTACTGGCGTTATGGAACATATCGAACAAGCTGGTGTGCATTCGGGTGATTCATCATGCAGTTTACCACCATTTAGTTTGTCGCAAGATGTGCAAGATGAATTGTGTCGTCAAACAACAAAATTAGCATTAAGCATGGGCGTTATTGGATTGATGAATGTGCAATTTGCCATTCAAAATAACCAGATTTATGTATTGGAAGTCAATCCACGTGCTTCACGTACGATGCCATTTGTGGCGAAAGCGATCAGCGTGCCGATTATTAAATTAGCGGTGCAAGTGATGTTGGGGCAGAAGTTAAAAAATGTATTGTCCATCGACGGTGATGTTTCTCAGGGACGTACATCCATGTACTCGGCTCTTCGTACCATCCCTGGTCGAGACGCCCTTCAAAATATCACCGTCGATGGACAAACTTCATTTTTTAAATTTGAAACAACAGGTTTTGCTGTCAAAGTCCCTGTATTTCCTTTTATAAAATTTCCAGGCGTCGATCCTATTCCCGGCCCAGAAATGAAATCAACAGGTGAAGTCATGGGGCGCGCAAAGAATTTTGGTCAAGCTTATGGCAAGGCGATGATTGCGGCTGGTTTACAATTACCCAAGCGTGGCAAAGCGGTATTGAGTGTGCGTGATGAAGATAAATTTGCACTAGTAAAATTAGCGCAACGCTTAATGACGCTTGGTTTTACCATCGAAGCCACTTACGGTACGTTACAAACATTAAAGGCTGCTGGTATCCATGGTGCAGCAATCAGTAAAGTTCATGAGGGGCGTCCTAATGTTATTGACTTGATCAAAAATCAAGCAGTAACTTTTATTATTAATACTGCCAGTGAACGCCACGCCATTGCCAACTCTGCTTCTGTGCGTCGTGCCGCATTACAGCATCGTATTTGCTGCGCTACGACATTAGCGGAAGCAACGGCAATTATTCAAGCTTTAGAAAGTGGACAGGATTATTCTTATACACCATTACAATCTTAATTGTATGAAAAATACCAACATTTCTTATCAAAATGAACTATGCTAAAGTAAACTAAGTTTGGTAAAAATGTCTAATGTATAGCAAATGGGGAAATATCATGAAGATAGTTAGGGCGCTTTCGTTAACTGCATTAATGTCTTTGTCAGTGGCTGGATGTTCAACGTTAATGAGCAATAACTCTCCTGCTCCAGTGGATACTATGAGTGCGAGTGGAACGACAGTTAACACCGTCAATAATGTTCCAACCACGGTAAACAGCAATACTGGCGTGATGATGAGTGGTTCGCTAGGTGGTGACGTTGGTAAGTCAATGGATGACAGCGACAATACAAGAGTCAATCAAGCGTTAGAATCCAGCAAGACCAATCAACCGTTAACCTGGACTAACCCAAGTTCTAATACGACCTATACTGTTACACCGACTCGAACATTCACTAGCCCAACCGGCGAACCTTGCCGTGATTTCACTGCTTCTGCTTTGGTTGGTGGCCAAACGCAACAGGTGTATAGTACCGCTTGCCGTGATTCAACTGGCCAATGGCATGTTGTAAGTTCATAATATCAAGTTAAATGTATAAAAAAGGGATTAAGACTTTTAGGTTTTAATCCCTTTTTTGTTTTTTCGCCTTTTCAAAGTCGCCAGGGTAGACACAAGACCCATATGCATCAAGCTAAGTGAGAAGAGTTTAAAGGTTGCACGAAAAGCTCCCTCGCCCCGCAGCTACACGCTCATCATTGCCGTATCATTGCTGTTGAAGCTGTGCGGGAGAGGGTTGGGGAGAGGGGTTATTTAAGATTAGCAGGTCTTAGCTTGGCGTGTATGGGCACAAGGCCGGCCTTACCATACACCATATTTCTAATATTTTGCTAAAACCCTAAATAGTGGTATTTTTCATTTATCTAAATAAATCTTTATCAAATAAAAAGGTCGAAACTAACTTGAAAATCAAAACAATTTTTCGCTGTCAGGCCTGCGGAGCAAATTTTCCAAAATGGGTAGGTCAATGTATGGATTGTGGTGGATGGAATACACTACAAGAAGAACAAGCGATGAATATCAAAAAAGCACAATCAGGTTATGCGGCTGCGGTAAATGGCAAAGTAACGCCAATGACCGAAGTTGAATTAAAAGAGCAATCACGCATGGCGACAGAATTAACAGAACTAGATCGTGTTTTGGGCGGTGGTTTGGTTGCGGGTTCCGTCGTATTATTAGGTGGTGATCCTGGCATTGGTAAATCAACATTATTACTACAAACACTTGCGCATATGAGTGCAAAATATCCATCACTTTATGTCACTGGTGAAGAGTCATTACAACAAGTCACTATGCGCGCAAAACGACTTGGATTACCCGAAGATAATTTAAAATTGCTAGCAGAAACACAGGTCGAACAAATTTTGGCAATTGCCCAGCAAGAAAAACCCCAAATTATGGTCATTGACTCTATTCAAACTATTTATACCGAAATGATGCAATCAGCCCCAGGTAGTGTTGGGCAAGTACGTGAAAGTGCCGCGCAATTAGTTCGTTTTGCTAAACAAAGTCACACGGCGATTTTTCTGGTTGGACATGTTACCAAAGACGGAAGTCTTGCCGGACCTCGTGTGTTAGAACACATGGTAGATGCGGTTTTATATTTTGAAGGTGAAAAAGACAGTCGTTTTCGTGTAGTACGAGCGATTAAAAATCGTTTTGGTGCTGTCAATGAGTTAGGCGTATTTGCGATGACTGAAAAAGGATTACGTTTAGTGACAAATCCTTCCGCATTATTTTTATCGCGTTATGATCAACCCGTTTCTGGAAGTGTTGTCATGGTAACATGGGAAGGCAGTCGACCGTTACTAGTAGAAGTACAAGCCTTAGTTGACGATTCACATGCACCCAATCCACGTCGAGTAACGGCGGGAATGGAACAAAATCGATTAGCAATTTTGCTTGCGGTTTTACATCGCCATGGGCAAGTCGCCACTTTCAATCAAGACGTCTTTATTAATGTTGTGGGTGGTGTACGATTATCAGAAACAGCAGCGGATTTAGCCTTATTATTTGCAGTGTATTCCAGCTTGCGTAATAAACCCTTACCAAATGATTTAGTGGTATTTGGTGAAGTTGGATTGGCGGGCGAAATTCGTCCTGTACAAAGTGGACAAGAACGTTTACGCGAAGCAGCTAAGCATGGATTTAAACGTGCGATTGTGCCAAAGGGTAATTTACCCAAACAATTACAAGATGGATTGCAAGTTGCGGGGGTGAGTAGCTTGTCTGAAGCGGTGACTACTTTGCGCGAATGGATGGTTTGATTTACACATCAAGCCAAATGTCATCGCCATCCAATTTTACTGGAAATGTCTCAATATCCTCATAGGCAGGTGGGGTGCGTACTTCGCCAGTCATGATACAAAAACGTGCACCATGGCGTGGGCAAATGATTTCATCATCTTCAATTTCACCGCCAGCTAAATCGCCACCATCATGGGTACATAAATCTTGAATGGCATAAAAGCGACCGTTAAGATGAATAATTAAAATTTTTATATCATCGATAAAAACAGTTTTAAAATGATCGGTTTTGAATTCATTTTTGGTGGCGGCCAAATACCAAGTCATAGGTTTGCTCCTGCGGACAATAACTAAAGTATAGATATTGCCTCAATATTCGAATTTGAACCCTTCTTTCATCATTCAGGTTAGATAGATCTTTCGTAGGGGCGTATTGCATACGCCCATCTCGCCCAATCACCAATCTAGCTAATACATTAGCATAGTGATATTGGAAATATCATACAAGATGAAAGATTTCTAATGTCTGGTAAATGGGCGTATGCAATACGCCCCTACGAAAGATCGGTAGTATATCACGATGAGATTTGATGATAGCGCATCGCTAAAAATGGACACAAACAATCTCACCGTCGATAAAAAACGAATATTATGACGACCTACCTGAAAACCCACATTTTTGTTTATAAGAGGGATAAAAAATCAAGCCTCGAATTGTATAATATTTGCCCTTATTGTCAAGCAATACCAACCAGTAAAAAGCTAGGCCCGTGATGCCAGCGCGCAATATTTTGGATTTCACCTGTTTGATGTTAAAATTTCGCATAATGTGCCAGCACGGAAATAAAATATGTCAGACTTAGTGAGTGAACAGGCGAAGCGACTGAAAAAAATTCGATTATATTTGGGAATGACTCGTGAAGAATTTTCTAAAGTCATTGCCTCTAGCCCTTTCACGATCCGTAGCTGGGAAAATGGCCAAAAGCATTTTGGCGAAAAAGCAGTCAAAAAAATTATCAGTGAGCTGACTAAAATTGGTTTTGCATGTACCTTCGACTGGATGATGTACGGTAAAGGTATCTCTCCTATCTCATTATTTGAAGCCAATGCTGAATCGAAAGACTCTTCTTGTATGGCTGTCAGGGAAGGCGGGGCTGATAATCCATTAGTAAATGAAGTTTATGCGATTAAGGCAGCCTTTCCAGGGATCAATATTGTCAATGTGAATGATGATTGTTATAAACCATTAGCGCACAAAGGCGATTTTCTTGGCTTCAAAGAAATTCCAACGGATCAATTACATTATTGGCAAAATCATATTGTTTTTTATATTACTCATACCGGGGCCAAAGGCTTTGGAACAGTAAAATATCATGATGAATTAACCATTCATCCTCTTGATCGCGCAACCCCTCTCAACAGCAATGACATGCAAAATGTGCATGAAATTGTTTGGTATCGAAAGAGTTAACTTCAACGCATCACTGATCTAATGTAGAGCCTGCCCTCGCGAAGGCGCAGGGCCATATTGCATATGGACTAATCCTCGTCAATTTTTGTACGAAGCACTGAACGTGCATTATGCACAATCTGCTCCCCTCCCCCCACGAAGTGCGGGGGAGGGGTTGGGGGAGAGGGGGGCTGTCAGGCTTGTTTTTAGCATGAAATGAAGTGCCCCACAATACCAGACGGAGAAGTGAATTAATCTAAATTGGTGCGAATCTGCGAGATGCCCCTCTCCCCAACCCTCTCCCACACAGCTTCTACAAATGTGATGCGGCAATTATGCACGTGTAGCTGCGGGGAACTTTTTTGAAAACACATTTACGCTTGCATGCATTTTCAAATAGAGCTTAAATATGAAAATAAAAAAATAAAATCTATTTATATAAAAAAAAGAGTTAAAAAATGATTGACGAATAGATAATTAAGGTAAACATTATAAATACTTTGGTGTAATCGGCAGGGGCCGCATACCTAACTGCCGATTACGAGGACTAATGACAGGACATCATTAGCAGACGCATTTTATCAGCTCATGATTTTTCTGTCCAACTCAAGCCGAAGTAATGGACCTCATTTTTCGAAACTCGCTTATATGGGTCAAATACAAGGCGCATCGGAGCGAAGAACTGGAGCATACATGGCCGTCTGTGAGGAATACACTCAGGCCATCCCTGGTCTTCGCCCTTCGGGCGCAACTACGTTGCGTGCAAAACAACCTCCTGTCGTTTTGTCGAGCACCGAAGCAACGCAGTATTTGACCCATAGAAGTAGAGTTTCGAAAGAGATCCAATGTAATTTCTCAATGGCTTCAACGCATCGAGATCATTAGGGCGTGATCACTCACGTCCTACATTCAATAAAAAATTTAATTGGCAAGGAAGCGGTATGAGCGCGTCTGTAGTTGTAGGACAAATTGGCGTTTCGACGAATATTTGTCACTATTCCATTAATCTGCTGGATGCAGTAAATCACTTAAGCCAGCATTTTAATATCATTGAAATTGAGCTTGAAAATCAAATTCGCCATTTTTTTGAATCTGATAAATACGCATTCGTGGAAGAAATAAAAAAATTATTGCGATTAAAAAATAGGAAAGGGTTAAATTTTTGTTTACATGCGCCTTATGTAGGTAGTGAAACAGATTTGTCAGCAATTAATCCTGTTATAAGACAAGAAGCTTTATGGCGCATGATGGAATCAATCGAGTTAGCTGTTGATCTTGGCTGTAACAATGTTACTTATTATCTACATCATATGAATAAAAAACTTGATCAAAATGTAAGGTTAAAAAATCTTCGACATGCATTAGAAAAAGTGGCTTTTTATGCAGATAAATTAAATATTAAAATATTATTGGAATATATTCCAATACAAACTAATTACCATGTTGGATTTGATATGGCAGATTTGATGTCAATATGCAAAGAATTTAACTTTGAATTGGCATTAAATATTTCACAATATAAAACGGTTTATGATAGTGAAGAATGGTGCCATAATATTCTTGGGAGTCTGTTGCCGTATCTAGGCAAAGTCTATATAGCAAATACTTTGCCTAGCGAGCGCAATATAAAGTCAGGTTTTTATTATCAAAAGTTGTTATCTTATCTATATCAGCATAATTTTGCTGGCCCCATTATTATTGAACGAAAAAATTACCTTTCAGGCTTTGGTCAAGAAGATAATCAATTGCTTTTGGCAACAGCGGGGTTAAAGAATGATATTATTAACTTCATTGGACAATAGAATTGTAAAAAATAAGGATTTATTTTATGAACGCAAACCCCTCACTCTATATTATATCGATTACTTACACTGTTCCATTAGACTTAATTGATAAACATATTGAGACGCATAAAGAATTTTTGAAGAAATATTATGATAACGGCAGCTTTATTGTTTCAGGTCGAAAAGAGCCACGTACGGGTGGTGTCATTATTGCGCGGGTAAAAAATTTAGCAACATTGAATGATATTCTTAAAGAAGATAATTTTTTCAAAAATGAGTTTGCTGATTATCATATTACGGAGTTTAAACCAACAATGTTTTGTGCTGATTTCAAGCCGATAATAAATGTTTAATCGTGAGTAGAATTCTCGCAGAAACACCCCATATGCGAAATTTATCATAATAAAGCACATCAAATGTCAGTTGCTTATCATGGCGACTAATAGTTTCTTTTCCCCAATTATTATCATTCAAGATAAATTGGAGCGGTAAACTAATGATAGTTTCAACTTCATTTTGATTAGGATGTAATTGATGTGTTATTGGTAATAAAGCAATAAATGGATAAATACAATAACGCCCGCTTAAAGTGCAATGGATCGGTAACTCGTTGATGATATCTAATAGTTGTGCCGATACCCCTAACTCTTCTTCAAACTCTCTTTTCGCGGCGATTAATGGGGTTGCATCATGTTCTTCTATTTTTCCCCCAGGAAAACCAATTTCTCCACCATGCTCATAAAGATGTTCTGGCCGTTGTATAAGATAAATGAATGATTCATTTTGCTTATTAACAATAGGCGCAATAATCGCTGCCATTTTTGCAGCAGAAGGAATATTTGTTTGCTGTATAATGTTAGTCGTTTTTAATTTATTAAGAAGATTATTTTTCATTCTTAAGCAGCATTCATTTTTATTTCTGACAAAATCGATTGAATTGGTTTTGCTAAACCAATTTTTGCTGGATTATCTAAGTCGTACCAGAGAAATGTTTTTTGCTCACTGATCCGTAAAACATCTTTTTTAACTAAAGCATGGAGTGGTGAAATATCATAATGAAAGTGACTGAAAGTATGGCGAAAACCGATGCCAGCATTTAATTTACCAATTTCTAAACCATATTGTTTTTTACACCACTCATTAATATTCTCGAATTCGGCAGAATACTCGGGCAAACACCACAAGCCACCCCATAAACCAACCGGGGGGCGTTGTTCTAATAAAATAGTACCATCAGATTTATATAAAACCAGCATGAACCCTTTTTTAATGGGCAACGCTTTAGTGGCTTTTTTTCCAGGGAATTTTTCTGGCTCACCCGATGCAAAGGCAACACAAGAAGCTTGCAATGGACACTCATGGCAAGCGGGCTTAGTTCGTGTGCAAAGAGTTGCTCCCAAATCCATCATAACTTGAGTGTATTCACGGCATTGTTTTTGGGGGGTATAAAATTCAGCAACTTTCCATAATTGTTGTTCTATAGCTTTATTACCAGGCCATTGGTCAATTCCAATATAGCGACTTAACACACGTTTAACATTGCCATCTAAAATGGTGGCACGTTTATTAAATGCAATGGAAATAATGGCTGCTGCAGTCGAGCGACCAATTCCAGGTAAAGCACTTAATGCTTCAAGTGTATTGGGGAATTGTCCTTGCAAATCAGTAGTAATTATTTTTGCAGTTTTATGTAAATTACGTGCGCGTGAATAATATCCCAAACCAGTCCATAAATGCATAACATGATCAGCATCAGCAGATGCTAATTTTTCAATAGTAGGAAATTCGTTCATGAAACGTTCAAAGTAGGGAATCACGGTAGTGACTTGAGTTTGTTGCAGCATGATTTCTGAAACCCATACGCGATAGGGCGTAATGGCTAATTGCCACGGTAAATTCTTACGCCCATTTTTCTTAAACCAAGTAAGTACCGCTTTTTGAAATTGAATAGCGGTGAGTTGAGGCTCTTTATTTTTTCTCATAATTATTTAAAAATCACGTTTAATTCCCAAACATTTGGTTCAATGTTTTTGCCACGCCTTTGCTAAAGTCATCTACACCTTTACTAATATCATTTAAATTTTTGTTGATAGTTTGCTTGGTGGCCGCCATAGAAATTTTTTCCATGTCAGGTGTTACTTTAGGATTGCTAATGCTTCCTTTTACTTTGACAGGAATATTACCACCAATTGCTTTTTGTAGATTAGCCAATTGTGGAATGACATTACCAATTGGCGTAACCGATAGATTATAATCGATTGCTTGCGTGACTAAACTAACCGTCCCATTACCTGTTACATTCATTACCGGTGAAGACAGTAATAAATCATTATTAGCAATTAAACCATTGTTGATCTGGAATGTTGCTTTAACGGCGGTAAAGTTAGTTTGTGCAGGGCCAGTCGCGGTAACTGGCTCTTGCTTAAAGAACAAACTGGCGGCTGAGTTGATGATATTCATGATATCAATACCTACATAGCTACCATTCGTTAATTCAATTTTACCATTTCCATTTAAGGCTTCTAAAATACTATTTTTGTCATTTCCACTGGTATTCACTAAAAAATTAATTTGGCCGGTACCATTTAATTTATTAAAATCGGCAGCCTGTTGTAATAAGGCATTCATATTAACATTGTTTAATGCAGCAGATAGGAAATAACTTGGCACTGCCGTTGAGTAATTTGCTTTTGCATCAGCCTGTAACGTTCCTTGGTAAAATTGCGCAGTGATAGGCGATGCAATAAATTCACTATTTTTTATCGCTATGGGTACATTCACTTGTTGCAATTGCATTTTATTAACTTGCAATGACCCAACCGTTAATTTCCCAGTAATATTGGCTGTTTGTAAACAAGATGGTAGGGTGCTTTGATTGCTAGTCTGAGCGGGTACAGTCGCTGGCATATTACTAGCAACTGTTGTTGATGGTGTATTATTTTCGGGAGTGGTCGTTACTGTTTGATACTGATCAAGATTAAACTTATCAACTGCTAGAGTGAAATTACCGCTCAATGGTTTGAGCTGAGTTAAGTTTACTTGGCCATTTATTTTAGCGCCATCAATCCCAAGTGTTAAGTTATTAATTTGTGCACTATTCTTCTTAACAACTAATGTAATGTCACCACCGACATTGGTTAGGGCAGATTTGTTTTGAAAATTAATTGGATATCCTAACTCATTCAACAATGTAGCTATATTTGCTGTTGGAATTGACAAACTTGCATTGAGAGTTGGTGATGGTAATTGACTTATATTTGCTTTACCAGTGACTTCAAATTGGTTTACGTTTAGTTCTAGATCATCAATATTGTATTGTTGAGTATTTTTATTAGCGTTAATATCGGCGCTTAACTTGATATTAACGGGCTGAGGTATTTTGGCAGTTTGATAAGTAAAACTTGAGTTTAGAGTAAAAGTATTGCCATTGAAGTTAATGTTTTTAGTGTTCAATGAGTTAATTTTAAAGGAAATATTTTGATTTTTAGTTGCATCTTGCCAATTAACCGTAGCATTAGAAATAGCGATGGCATTAATGTTAAATGTTTTAATCGTTCCTTTATTTGTGCTCGTTGTTGCTTTAGATGAAGATGTCGTTGCGGTATCCGTGGTCGATTGCATGGTCCAGTTATTACTGTTATTCAATGTACGAATTAAATTAACCTGCATATCATTAACCGCAATACTATCTATGATGAGTTCACGTTTCAGTAAAGCCATAACATTGGCACTAACTGCTGCATGCCCCACAGAAACAAATGGTGAGCTGGGGAAACCGGCTGGATTGTTCAATGTTACATCATTAATTTGTAATTTAATCCATGGAAATACGGACCAACTGATATTGCCGATAGTGGCTTGGCGGCCAGTAGCTTTATAAATTTGCTGGGTAATTTGACCTTTGTATCGATTTGGAT
Source organism: Gammaproteobacteria bacterium (assembly GCA_020051015.1). Taxonomy (GTDB): domain Bacteria; phylum Pseudomonadota; class Gammaproteobacteria; order UBA1113; family UBA1113; genus JABEVJ01. The sequence goes on along the minus strand of JAGVJQ010000024.1, from coordinate 36,521 downwards.
TAACCAAGGTTACTAGGGTGATAGCACCTGCTATGGCTACAACTACCAAAACTCCGACTGTTAATAGACAAATTTTGAACACTCTCAGCATGATTTATCCTTTAATCGTAAAATTAATGTGCACATTACCCGTGACATGGTATATTAGCCTCTATATTATAACGACAATTTACTAACATGTGAAAAGCACAATGAGTAATAGTTTTATTGCCCCAACAACTACCTTACCAGAGATAACGTTAAAGGTCGTTGTCATCTCAATTTTTTTGACCTTAATCTTGGCTGCCTCTAACGCATACTTGGCGCTTAAGGTTGGAATGTTAACATCAGCCTCTATTCCTGCTGCCATATTGTCAATGAGTATTTTACGGTGGTTTAAACAATCGAATATCTTGGAAAATAATTTGATTCAAACGGCGGCCTCTGCTGGCGAAGCTGTTGCCGGAGGAATTGTATATACCGTACCCGCACTGATTTTAATTCATTATTGGACCAGTTTTAATTATTGGCAAAATGTAGCCATTGCATTGGCGGGTGGGGTTTTAGGGGTGATGTTTTCTATTCCCTTGCGCCATATTTTAGTGAATGATCCAAACTTAAAATTTCCTGAGGGTAAAGCCATTGCTGAAGTATTGATTGCAGGTACCCAAAAATCATTTCACTTAAGACCTATGGTAATGGGCGCAATATTGGGTGCTGGGATGGAGTTTGCGCAAACGGGAATAAAAATATTTACTAGTACTATACAGGGTTGGTTTAGTGCAGGAAAAACCATATGGGGATTTGGTGTCGGGTTTTCGGCCACTATGCTGGGGGTTGGTTACTTAGTAGGTTTCGAACTGGGTATCAGTTTATTGATTGGTGCGATTGTGTCATGGGGAATTCTCATTCCCGTATTAGGTTGGTTTTCACATCCTACACTTACCACTAATGCCACAACTGCAGCAATATCATTATGGGGTAGCAAAATTCGCTATGTTGGTATTGGCGCAATGTTAACAGCAGGTATTTGGACATTAAGCACATTATTGAAACCATTCATTGCTAGTTTACTTGATGCAGCACTTGCGCTGAAAACATCAGTTAACTCCGAACGTAATAATTATTTACGAACAGAAATGGATATTCCATTACATTATGTGTGTTTAGGTTTGTTATTATGTTTATTAGCTTTATATTATATTTTTTCTTATTCATTTCCTTTCCCCGCAATGCCGATTAATAAAATATTGCAAACCAGTTTATTGTGGGGTGGCTTAATTTATGTATTGGTAGCGGGATTTATCTTTTCTGCCATTTGCGGTTATTTTTCTGGTATGGTTGGTGTTACTGCAAGCCCTGGTTCTGCAATTATTATTGCGGCACTATTTTTAGCGGCATTGTCATTACGTATTGTTTTATGCATTACTACCGGACATCATGAATTGGGCGGCAATACGCAGATGCATGCTGCGGCTATCGCTATTTTAATTGGCGCAGTGATTACCAGTGCAGCTTGTATTGCTAATGACAATATTCAAGATCTGAAGGTTGGACAATTAGTTGGCGCCACACCGTGGAAGCAGCAAGTCATGTTGTTATTTGGTGTTGTCATTGCAGCAGCAATTATTCCACCTATTATGCAATTGCTATTGAATGTTTATGGTATTGGTGATGTATTGCCACGACCAGGTATGAATATAGCGGATGCATTACCGGCGCCGCCGGCAGCCATGATGGCTGCGGTAACTCAGGGCGTCTTTAACGAGAGTATGCCTTGGAATATGATCAGCTTAGGTGTTGGAATTGGTATCGTGCTTATTATTCTGCATCGTATACTTAGACCGCGCGGTATTCGCTTTTCAATTTTAGGTATTGCAACGGGAATGTATTTGCCGCTAACAACCTCCACGCCTATTTTTATTGGCAGTATGATACAAAAAATTGCAGCACGTCGTAATCCAAAGCAGGATAATCAACAAGGTAATTTAATTGCATGTGGTTTAGTAACTGGCGCAGCGCTTATGGATGTGTTGTTGGCAATTCCATTCGCGATTATGGAAAATCCTGAAGGATTATCAATTATTTCGCCAGCCCATGTAGATGTTCCAGTGGTTTTAGGTTTGGTTGCGTTTATTGGTTTATTAGTTTGGATTTATCGTCAAGCGACGCTACGTGAAAAAATGTAGGGTGGATTAGGGCCGCAAGGCCCGTAATCCACCGCCGCGCTAATCCATCCTACAAAATGATTTATGAAAAACAATAGGAAAGAAATTGCGAACAATAAAAAGTTATGTCATCCGTGAGGGTCGAATGACAGATGCACAACAACGAGCATTAGAAGAATATTTACCTAAGTTAGGATTATCTATTGATCAGCCTTGGGATTTTAAATCTATTTTTGGTCGTGATGCACCAACCATTTTAGAAATTGGATTTGGCATGGGCAATTCATTATTTGAAATGGTTGCTAACCATCCTACAGAAAATTTTATTGGTATTGAAGTGCATAGACCTGGTGTTGGATCGCTATTGTCAAAAATTGGCGCGGCAAATATTACTAATTTCAGAGTGTGTATTGGCGATGCAAGATTGGCATTAGAAAACTCAGTTCCTGATGCATCGTTAGCGCGGGTACAATTATTTTTTCCTGATCCGTGGCCTAAAACACGACATCATAAGCGTCGTTTGGTGCAAACAGAGTTTATGAGTTTAATTGCTAAAAAACTACGGCCAGATGGAATTTTTCATGTTGCGACAGATTGGGCTCCTTATGCCGAACATATTCTTGAAATAATGGCAGTGCATCCAAGTTTTGAAAATGTGGCTGGGGATGCCAAATTTAGTGAACGACCTGATTATAGGCCAATCACAAAATATGAAATGCGCGGTCAACGATTAGGTCATGACGTATTTGATATGTTATTTAGAAAGAAATAACCTCATTATCCAGCCGACATCACCAATGGTGGGCATATATTGTTATGCGATACCTCTTCGCGAGCAACAATATTTAGCCCACCATACAGTTCTTTAATCCACGCTACAATAAATAATTACTGAGCGGTTGCAGTAGGTTTTGCTGTTGTTGATGTCTTAGTGGTCGATGCCTTTGTTGTCGTAGATTGATGTGCCGCAGTATGTTTTACAGCATTATTTACTGCATTTGAGCGAATTGCACTATCCGGTTCTTTATAGGGTGGCGTGACCATACCAGTACTAGTTGCACTAGTATTCATTTCCAGATCAAGATCGCCTTCTAATTCAGCGTTACTAATCTGATAAGTTGCGCCTTGATCGTATTTACCACCATGCGAAGTTACTAATTGATAACGATATTGGATATAGGCATCACGTGTTAGTGTGTATTTATCAAATGCCGCCACGTTGAGAATATCTTCGCTTTCCAGCAGATTTGTACGAATACGTACCATATCAAGACCAAGCAAGACATTACGTAATGCAACATCATGCATATATGGCCAAACTGTAAAGTATTCATAATCAGGTAACATGCTAAGGCCATCACGGATATTGCTTGGACCAAGGAAAGGAATAACAAAATAAGGTGATGAACTAAATCCCCATTTACTTAATGTAATACCAAAGTCATTGGACGTTCTTTGCAAGCCCATATGTGATGCAACATCAAACAAACCACCAATACCGATCGTACTATTAATCAACAAACGCCAAAAGCTTTCATAAGCTGGACCAGGCTGAGCCTGCAATAAGTAGTTGACTGTGGTTGGAATTTCATTCAAGTTCATAAAAAAGTTGTTAACACCTTTACGTGCTGGTGCTGGAATAACAGTTTTATATGCAACTGCGGTAGGCTTTAACAAATAGGTATCAAATTGTTGGTTGAAGGCGAAGGTTGCTCGGTTTACTGTTTGTAGTGGATCATTGGGATCATAAGGATGGTCGTTGAATGAACAGCCATTCAGGCTTAATAAGCCAACCATACCAAGAGCTATGGTAACGGGTTTGATAAGATTATTTTTAAACCAGCTTTTCACTGCAAACATCCTTATTTATAAGTTAACAAATTGTTAACCGGACAATTAAAGCAGCAGCACGCCTATTCGTCAAGCATTCCCTCTAGTGAATTATCAACAGCTCCTAATATTGAGCGGCAAAAAAAAACGCCATCAACCATTTCTGTTTGACGGCGTTTTCACTTTTAAGCAAGAAATCAACTAGGCAACATTCAATTGCAAGCGGAAATAAGGGCCATGATAATTAAAATCATTGGTATTATTTATGCTGTTGATCTGTTGTATATCATTTACATCGGCAACAACGGCATTGAAGTAATTGACTGCTTCATAACCGATTTGTGCATTCATGGACACGGTTGGGTTAAATGCAAACAAGTAATCAAGACCTAATTTTGCATCTAACTCAGGAACTACCGCTGTATAGCTATCAGGGTTAAATACTTGTTGAGCTGTGAGGCCTAATACACTAGCTGTAACGGTATTTTTGGCATCCATATTACCGACAAGCAAAGCACCTGCGAAGGTACCCACGACTGAGAAGCCACCACCTAAATGCACTGCACCATCAATACCAGCGCGAGGACCCGCACCAACAAAGTCACTATGAAGTTTACTAGTAGATGACAATGTTGTGTCAGTATCGCCGATTGTGAATGGAAAGCTGAAAGTTGAGGTGAAGTCGCTATCAATATCAGCAAACTGTACACCACCAAATGGATGTAAGGTGACACGTTGACCGACGGTAAACAACTGACCAAATGTTAGGCTAGCAGCATTTAAGTCTTGGTCGATTTTACCAGAGGCAGAACCTACACCAAAGATTGGAGGAATTTCTGGCAAGGTAACAGAATCTGAATCTTCAAAGCCTAAGTGAGTATATGATAAATTGACGTCACGGCTGCTACCGGCAAACATATAACCAATATCAGCTTCTACCCCCCAATTCCAATCATTACCCACGGATTGAGTATGGACTATACCAGTAGGGCTTATGCCATCGGGTGGTGCATATTGATAGTTTTCATTATTTTGCATATATAATGCTTCAATACCGAACATCCAGGTACCAGTACTGTCTGGTGCGATCAAATTAATGCCTGATGGGATAACCATGTTATTGCCTGGAGCGCCTGCGAAAGCGACGGCACTTAATCCCAGCATGGGTAAAACGAGGGCAATGTGTTTCAGTTTCATATCTCATTCCTTGATAAGAGTAGAAGAAAATAAGGATCAAATCATTATAAATGATTTCTTTTGCATTGCAATTAAAAGATTAATGTTTAATTAACATAAGTCAAATTTAAAAAATCTACCAATTACAGCTTGAATTATCAAAGGTGAATCCCCTAACTACTATGCCCATCGCACCTTGAGGTATGATGGGTATATAAATGACTATGTTATACTCACAACACCTGAGTTTTCGAAGTTTCTGTATTGTGGGTAATATGATATGGTAAATTTTATTTTGGTCAGTTGATTGAGGTTTGTGGCATGAAATTATCTGAAAGTATTACTAAAGAAAATACCTTAGGCTATGCATGGGTAGTGTGGTTAGTCGCATCATTATTTTATGGAATTGAATATTTGCAGCGCGTAGCGCCAACCGTTATGGCTGAACCATTAATGCAAACGTTTAATATGAATGCAGCAACCTTAAGTTTTATTTCATCTTTATACTTTTATTCATATGCGGTAGCACAAATTCCTGTGGGATTATTATTAGATAGATTTGGTGCCCGACGTTTATTATCATTAGCATGCGCAGTGATTTCATTAGGTAGTTTATTATTTGCAGTTTCACAAATGTTATGGGTATTGGGCTTGGCGCGAATCTTAATTGGATTTGGTTCAGCATTTGCTTTTATCGGAGTATTAAAATTAGCATCAAGTTGGTTTCCTGATCGACGTTATCCCTTGATGGTGGGTTTAACTAATTCACTTGGTGTTGCCGGTGCGATATTTGGTCAAGCACCATTAGCAAAATTAGTAGAAGTAAGTGGTTGGCAAGATAGTATGATTATCTTGTCGGTAATTGGTTTTGCGATTAGCATTTTAATTTGGCTGACTATTCTTGATTGTCCGGTTTGCTTGTTAAATCAGCATGTGAAAAAGCAAAGACATACTTTACCAGAAGGGCAATTAAAAACAGCATTAATCGCAATTTCGCGACAACCACAATCATGGGTAACAGCACTTTATGCCGGTTTAATGGTGGTACCAATTATCGCATTTGGTGAATTGTGGGCTGTACCATTTTTAACTAAACAATATAATTTAACACCGGTAATGGCGGCTAATATCAATTCAGCAATTTTTATCGGAATAGGTTTTGGGGGTCCAATTAATGGTTGGATTTCTACTTACTTTAACAAACAACGCTCAGTCATGTTATTAGGAAATTTCGGGGCCCTAATTTGTTTACTAACAATTATTTATGCTAATGTACAATTTGTACCGTTATTGTTTATGTTGTTATTTGCTTTTGGTTTTTGCACGAGTAGTATGTTAATTGCTTTTTCGATCAACAAACAACGATTTCCACGGGAATATAATGGAACTATTGCTGCGTTTACTAATATGATTATTGTTATCTTAGGTGCAGTCTTTCAAGATTTATTAGGTATTTTACTTGATCATTGGAAATCAACTACACAATCTGGCGGGTATTCGATAGAAACTTATCATGCGGCCTTATCAATATTACCGATTATTTCGCTATTATGTTTATGCTTACTGTTTTTTGTACACAAATATGAGAAATAACAGTGCTTAAAAAGGTACTATCATGGATGATAAGAAAAATAAGCAATTCAATCTGATAAAAATGCGGCTTGAAGATGCACAAAAAAAACAAGCAACTGGTGATTTGCTTTCGGCAATTCAATGTTATCAAGAAATCATTACTGAGCATCCACATGATGCAGATGCTTTACATTATTTGGGCTTAGCTTATTATCAAAACAAAGAATATGAGTTGGTTGCTCCTTTATTGGAAAAAGCAATTGAACTAAATCCTAATGCTATCCATTTTCGCAAGAATAATGCCATTGCGTATAAAAACATGAAATTGATTAATCTTGCAGTTCGAGATTTACAATACTTCTTAAATAAACAACCAAATGATATTCAAAGCAAAGAAAGTTTAGCGGAGCTTTATCAACAACAAGCAGAAAATTACCGTGCAATTTCTTTAGTAGGTATTAAAGACTTTGTTAAAGGAGCCACATGTAAACAAGCCTTGCAAATATATCATGAGTTTTTGAAAACAAAATTAGATGCTGCGAGTTTATGTTTTGAGTTAGGATTTTATTACTATTCTCAAGGTGATAGTGTAACGGCAACATCTTATTATCGTCGAGCTATAGAATATAAGCCAAACTATCCTTCTGCACATTGGAATATGGCGTTGAGTTTATTATCACAAGGAGATTTTAAGGCGGGTTGGCTAGAATATGAATGGCGTTTTTTTAGCAATGCCTATCTGGATGTCAGAGATAATATGTTGTTACAAGATGATCGTTATCCACGTTGGCAAGGACAGCAATTAAAGAATAAAACTTTATTAGTGATTGCTGAACAAGGACGCGGTGATGCAATACAATTTATTCGATTTTTACCACGGATTAAACAAGATAATTGTCGAATCATTTTACAAACCAGAGAAGAGTTAATCCCTTTATTTAAATCAATTTCCGTAATCGATGATTTTTGCATTAATCGAGATGATGTGCCGGGTTATGATTATTACTTACCAATGATGAGCCTCCCTTTTATTTTAAAAATAAGGGAAAAAGATTTAATGGCTGCTAAAAAGCCTTATCTTTCACCCACCGTAGCATTAACCATTCCAGATACGACGCGTAAGCTAAAAGTAGGCATTTCTTATAAAGGAAGTAAACATCATGCTAAAGATGCAACTCGTTCTATGTCATGGCAGCAATTTGCGCCAATCTTAAATAATAAGGATATCCAGTTTTATAATTTACAAAAAGAAAATGATGAAATGGTCGGATTTTCTGCAGATAACTTATTAGATTTAACTAATAAGATGAGCGATTTCGATCATACTGCTGCAATGATAATGCAAATGGATTTAATTATTTGTGTTGATACTGCCATAGCACACTTAGCGGGCGCCTTGGGTAAGCCGGTTTGGATTTTGTTAGCCACATTACCAGATTGGCGTTGGATGCGTGATCGAGATGACTCTCCATGGTATCCGTCAGCACGCTTATATAGACAACGCAAAAATGGAGATTGGGGCAGTGTCATTAGCAACGTGCAAGCAGATTTGGCGCAGTTAGTAAATAAAATGTAGGGTGGACACATATTGTTATGCGATACCTCTTCGAGAGCAACAATATTTAGCCTACCCTACATTTTCAAAAACTACATTTTGCATGTTCAGTAATAACATGAGCAATACAAGCAGTTAATTTCTTACCGGTTGGTAAATGTAAAAATTCATTAGGGCCATGTGCATTGGAATGAGGGCCCAGTACACCAGTAATCATGAATTGTGCTCGAGGGAATTTTTTACCTAACATACCCATAAACGGAATGCTGCCACCTTCACCCATGTATACGGCAGATTTACCAAAATATAAATTTGATGCTTCTTCCGCTGCTTTAGCTAACCACGGGGCTAATTCAGGTGCGTCCCATCCATCAGAGGCTTTTTCTGGGGTATAACTGACTACTGCGCCATAAGGTGGATCTCGTTCCAATACCTTTTTCAGTGCGGCGCTCGCTTTTTCCGCATCGCAACTTGGTGGTAATCGTAATGAAAGTTTTACGGCTGTTTTAGGGCGTAAAACATTACCGGCATTAGCTAAGTCAGGAATGCCATCGGCACCAATCACTGATAATGTGGCGCGCCAAGTACGATTTAAAATTAACTCTGATAAATTACTGGAAATAGGTTTCACGCCAGATTGAGTTGGAAAACCATCATAGACATGAGCACCAAGTACTTCGGCTGCAATCTTTGCTTGTTGTTGACGTTGCTGCGGGATATTGACATTCATTTCTTCAAGTAGCAGTTCACCAGTATTTTCATCTTCAACACGACTTAATAATTGACGTATAACACGAAAACTTGAGGCAATAATGCCACTACCATTTCCTGAATGAACGCCTTCTGTTAATAACTCTACACTTAAAACACCAGCAATTAAGCCACGTAATGATGTGGTACTCCATAATTGTTCGTAATTACCACAGCCAGAATCAAGACAAATAACTAAATTAGGATTGCCAATACGTGATTCCAATGCATCAATATAAGCGGGTAAATCATAACTGCCACTTTCTTCGCAGGCTTCAATAATAATAACGCAACGAGCATGCGGAATATTTTGTGTTTGTAACGCTTTAATAGCCGCTAAGGATGCAAAAACAGCATAACCGTCATCAGCACCACCACGACCATATAATTTATCGCCTTTGATCACCGGCTCCCATGGTGCTAAACCATCTAGCCATCCACTCATTTCAGGTTGTTTATCAAGATGACCATATAGCACAATTGTTTCGTCAATTTGCCCAGGTATTTCGATGTAAATCAAGGGTGTTCGACCAGGTAATTGCACAACCTCTAATTCCAATCCTGCTACGGATTGTTGTAAGCACCAGTTACTAACCAACTCAACTGCCTGTGCCATATAGCCATTTTGTTGCCAATTAGCATCGAAGGCTGGAGATTTATTAGGGATGCGAATAAATTTTTCGAGGGTTGGTGTAATAGAGGTATCCCACAAGTTATTAATGAAAGAAAAAAGTGCATTGTTATTCGTCATTATCACTCTCTTAGTGTTAGTGGTCTTGGAATCGGTTTTTGTAAGGAAAGTCCCTCAATGCAAAGCGGGTTCTGCTAACACACAAAGAGGGATAATAGGGCTTACAGCCCCTAAAGCTGATTACTAATTTCTGTCTTGAACAGACACTTATTCATCTTCTAGCAAAGGATCGCCATAAACTTTCTTGAGTTCTTTATCAGAAAGGATATCTTCAATGCGGCGGCGTTTCTCTACTTGTTGCTTTTTGGCTTCAGCAGAGGCCAGAATACTATTGATGTCGACGTCTTCTTCTTGGGTATCTTCTACTACCAGCAAGTCTTCATCGTAACGCATAAGAAACATCTCCTAAATTTCAGAAGGTCAAACAATGTGCAATTTATTAAGACGAGTGTTATACCTTAATTTCAAAAATTTTTCAAGAGCAACGGATATACTAACCAGGGCCATCTCATTAAAAATTTCAAAGCTCGATGCTGCCTGGTTTTTCAGGGACGGCCATCCATGGCCTCGCTCTCCATACCATCCATGGTCCGAGGCGCCCTTCAAATCAGGCAGCATCGAGCTTTGAAATTTTTAATGAGGGAGCCCTGATATACTAGCTCGTGCTTGGGTCAAGGAAATAGATGACTGTCACCACTTTTTTAACGCCATCTGTATCGCGCGCAATATTAATCGCGGCATTGGCTTCCAGTCGCGGGACGGAGCCCATTAAATAAACAACCCCATCATCAGTAATAATCTTTATGCTATCAGGACTTACATCATTGCTAGTAACAAATTTTGTTTTAATTTTGGTTGTAATCCACGAATCAGCTAGTTTGGTTCCTTCACTAACTGGCGGCGAAATATCTATAAAATTCAATACTGTTGTAACATCTGGTGTCATTTTGGCATCTAAACCAGCTTCTTGACGGCTAGCAAAATCCGGTGTTTGCCCCGTGAGTAAAATGGTATTGTTAATGGCGGAAACACCAATATCGGTCGGTTGCTTTATTTTAGGGTCTTGCTTAATAGCATTGTAAACGGCAACTTGTTGATAGTGATTTTGAATATTATTTTGCACGCTACGGTGATCATAAAGGGCATTAGCGCTGGACATGGCAGCATTCATGCAGCTTGATAAGATTAAACAAAAAAGTAATAAAACCAATACCCTCATCAAAAATCCTTTTCATGAGACACCTGAAAAGAATTTATGCATGTGCATTTTTAATTGTCAAGAAGATTTTGATGTTAGTTTAGTATGTGCGGTGGCCATGATATACTTCTGCTAAGAATAGCCATATCCATCACCAATGAAAATGCGAAGTTGGGAGTAACGCAAGTGGGGCCCCGGAGCTGCGGGTATCCCGCCGTGCTTGCAAGCTCCGCGCAGACGGGAGCCCTCCCTTTGCTCCATCCACTGGCCACATTTTCAAGTACGATGGATAATAATATTTATAAGGATTAAAACGTAGAATGCATATTAGTAGAGTGAGCATCCCAGATTTTAATAAGGCTCGTGTATTAGTCTTTGGTGATACGATTCTTGATCGATACTGGAAAGGTGATACACAGCGTATTTCCCCTGAAGCGCCTGTTCCTGTTGTGCATATCAAGTCACATGATAATCGTCTTGGTGGCGCAGCCAACGTGGCGCTTAATATTCATAGTCTCGGCACCAACGTTAAATTATTTGGTTTATGTGGTGTAGATGAAGCGGGTGAAACGTTAGAGCATTTACTGAGCCATAATCAGATTGAGTCTGAACTGTTAAAAATTCCTGGTTTAAGTACTATTACTAAGTTGCGCGTGTTAAGCATGAACCAGCAGCTGATTCGGCTGGATTTTGAGCAACGATTTGATCATGTTGATAAAAGCGCACTAATAACCGCTTGTATTGATGAATTTAAAAAAGCTAAAGCACTGATATTGTCAGATTATGGCAAAGGTGGGGTCCACAATTTACAAGATCTTATTCATGCTGCAAAAAAAGTGGGTTTGCCGGTATTAGTTGATCCTAAAACCAATGATTTTAATACCTATCGTGGCGCCACATTGATTACCCCTAATTTAAAAGAGTTTGAAGCGGTAGTTGGCCCTTGTCCTGATGAACAAACCATTGTGAGTAAAGGTGAAAAACTATTAACCGATTATGATTTTGAAGCGTTATTAGTGACTCGTGGTTCACAAGGCATGACATTAATCGAGCGCAATCAACCAGCCTTTCATTTAGCAGCCAATGCACGTGAAGTTTTCGATGTTACCGGTGCGGGCGATACGGTTATTGCTGTCGCTGCTGCATCGCTGGCAGCTGGCGCATCCTTATTGCATGCCGTCACATTAGCAAATACGGCGGCCGGCATTGTGGTCGGGAAATTAGGTACTGCATCGGTTACCGTCCCTGAGTTAGTAACGGCATTAGATGAAATGCATGAAGGTGTATCGGGCGTGATGGATGAAGACAAACTAGTAGATGAAGTGCGTCATGCTAAAGCTAAAGGTGAACGCATCGTCATGACTAACGGTTGTTTTGATATTTTGCATTCGGGCCATGTTATGTATCTTGAACAAGCAAAAAAACTTGGCGATCGATTAATTGTTGCAGTCAATGATGATGCCTCCGTGAAACGTTTGAAAGGTGAAAGTCGGCCATTGAATAATCTTAACCGTCGCATGGCTGTATTAGCAGGATTAAGATCGGTGGATTGGGTCGTGCCATTTAGTGAAGATACTCCGCAAAACATCATTGCAAAGTTATTGCCAGATGTTTTAGTAAAGGGTGGAGATTGGCAAGTACATCAAATAGCTGGCGCTAAAGAAGTCATTGCTAATGGTGGCGAAGTGAAAATATTAGGATTTGAAGAAGGTATTTCGACAACCGCAATTATAAATAAGATTAATGAGGTAAAAGAATGATTATCGTAACAGGTGGTGCAGGTTTTATTGGTAGTAATATCGTTCATCAACTAAATAAAACAGGGCGTACTGATATTATCGTCGTTGACGATATGACTGATGGTACGCGTTTTAAAAATCTGGCTGATGCCACTATTGCTGATTATTACGATAAAGATGAGTTTTTAAAGAAAATCTTAGCGGATGATAGTTTTGCTGAAAAAATCGAAGTAATTTTTCATGATGGCGCCAACTCGACCACGACCGACTGGAATGGTAAAGCCATGATGGAAAATAACTTCACTTATTCCAAGCACTTATTACATTATTGCCTAGCTCATCGAATTCCCTTTATTTATGCATCCAGTGCTGCAGTTTATGGAGCGGGTCGAGTTTTTAAAGAACAACCTGAATTTGAATGCCCATTGAATGTTTATGGCTACTCCAAATTAGTATTTGATCAATATGTACGTCGTATATTACCGATGGCTAAGAGCCAAATTGTTGGCTTGCGTTATTTTAATGTTTATGGTCCGCGTGAACAGCATAAAGGTAGCATGGCGAGCGTAGCATTTCACTTGAATAATCAAGCAGTTAACGAAGGTATTATTAAATTATTTGAAGGGTGTGATGGCTATGGTGATGGTGAGCAACGACGTGATTTTATTTATGTTGAAGATGTGGTAAATGTTAACTTATGGTTAGCCGCGCATCCTAAAGTATCAGGCATTTTCAATGTCGGTACGGGCCGCAGCCAAAGTTTTAATGATATTGCTCATTCTGTGCAAAAAATACACACCCATGTTAAACTACACTATATCCCTTTTCCTGAGCACCTAAAAGGACGTTATCAAAGCTTTACAGAGGGCGATATCAGTGCTTTACGAGCGGCGGGTTATGAGGCCCCATTTAATACGGTAGAAGAAGGTTGTGCCAAGTATCTAGCCTGGTTACAGCTAAGCAAGGCTTAAGTTTTATGTGCTAATATAAAGCATGTAAAAATGTATAACCAATGGTTATAACTTTGAAAGGTAAATGATTATGTCAAATGAAAATCAGCCAAACCCAGAAGCGCTTAAGCAAGCAATTGATAATTTAGGTGCTGGTTCAAAACCAACAGCTGAGCAAGACAATGTGGCGATTAAGAAAACAATTGATAGCTTAAATTTGTCTTCTGATTTAAAGCAACATTTAATAAGTGCAGGCTTAGATCTTAATAATCCTGACAAATTAACTCCAGAAAAGACAGCTACTGCGTTTGATAAGGTGATTGGTGACATACAAGATAATTACAAAAGAGACAGTCAGCTCGAGATAAATCGTGAAAAAAATTCAGTTCTGCCTAACGCGACCGGTGATCTCCTTAAAAGAGACGCCAATCGCAAAATAGAAGAGCTTAAAAATGCACGTCAGAAAATGTTAGATGCATTACCTCGCCAATCAGTCGGAGCGGATGGTACAGAAACAGAAGTTAATGAGTTACGTAAAGATATTGAGCGGAAAACTGACCGTGATAAGGCGCTTAAAGGTGACATAAATAGTGCTATTATCACCTGTATTGATCGTGGAATGCGTTCCAATCTATCTGATTTTTATTGGTTAATGTTTGGTCTTAAAAAACCAGATCAACGATTTTTAGATACCCTTGATGATTATATGAAGTTGTATCAAGAAAATGCTCAAGCACTGGAGAGTAGAAGAAAAGAATTAAGAGATTTAGGTTATGATCCATCACAACCTGCCGATGGTGGTACGTTAGCTAATAAACAAACCAAGCTTGATAATCAAGATACCCTATTTGAACCCATTGCCTTTACAGAGGATGGTATTGCTGGGCCTGATACACCAGCGGATAAGATTGTTAGTTATGTTGTGCCGACGAAAACGGCAACTGGCGCGGCTCCAGGAGATGATACTGTCGATGCAGCTCAAGATAAAGTAATTAATACCGCAGTAAAGCAAGGCGTAATTCCAGAATTCATGATGCAAGTTGGCAATGACAAATTGCTATCGGTAGCCGCGAAAGGCCAAGGAATTACACAGGATATGTTGCAAAAGCAACAACCTCAACCTGGTTTTGAGATGGAAGTAGGAAACAATACCCTTCCTACGCCATCCCCTATACGAGTTAGGTAATATAGTATTGTAACCCGGGGATCTTACTACCCGGGTTACATAACTCCAAAAACTCAAGCGTGTTGAGTATCGACAATTCCTCCCTTGCTTTACACTTCCACCCACGGTAAGCTTTACCTTAAAATTTTTAAGGTAAGTGACTTTGAGCGAAGTTCAGCTCCCATCTTTTCAATTTACTAATAACACATTGGTTTTTACCGGCATGTGGTGTACCCGCTTTTTGACGGCCAATATTCTCGATAGTCACTCGCGAGTTTTCCAATCAAATCAAACCATAACGCTGAATTTTGAAAAAATAGAAGGCTTAGATACGAATGGTGCTTGTTTAATCCACCAATTTATAAAACAGCTTGAACAACGCCATGTGACCTGTAAGCTTGCTGATTTAAACGATGAGCAAACGCGCTTGATGCAATTGGCGGAAAAAGGGGATGAGTTGTCTCCTGAGCCGGCACCTGAAAAATTATCAGGACTTGCCAATATTGGTACAGCTGCTCTTTATTTAAAACGCCAAACCATACAATTTACATCATTTTTAGGGCAGATCAGTGAGGCAACATGGCTTTGGCTTCAGCATCCTAAACGAATTCGATGGACCGCTATTTTTCATTGTGTTGACGCAACAGGTTATCAAGCAATGGGAATTGTATCATTGCTATCATTTTTGATTGGGGTAGTGTTGTGTTATCAAATGGGAGTTCAGCTTGAAACCTATGGTGCCACAATTTATGTCGTTGATTTGCTCGGTATCTCGATCTTACGTGAATTTGGGCCGTTATTAACAGCTATTATTGTAGCCGGCCGAACAGGCTCATCATTTGCAGCTCAAATCGGTACCATGAAACTGAATCAAGAAATAGACGCGTTAAATACCATGGGTTTATCGTCAACAGAGTTATTGGTGATGCCTAAAATCTCCGGCTTAGTGATTGCATTACCGTTATTATCCATATTATCCATGTGTGCTGGAATTTTCGGCGGTATGATAATGGCCAAGTTATTATTTAGCATTACCTACATGGATTTTCTCGATCGATTTGGGAAAGTAATCGAACTAAAAATGCTAGTGTTGGGAATGATTAAAACTCCGGTATTTGCCGTGTTAATTGCGTCAATCGGTTGTTTTCAAGGTTTACAAGTGACAAATAGTGCTGAAAGTGTAGGTAAACATACTACCATCAGCGTGGTACACGCTATTTTTATGATTATCGTAACGGATGCCTTTTTCTCCATTGTTTATAGTAAGTTGGGGTTATAAGCATGACCGATGATATTGTTATTGATATTCAAGATTTAGGTACGCGATTTGGCAGCAATATTGTTCACGAACATTTGTCATTGCAAGTAAAACGTGGTGAAATTTTAGCTATTGTTGGTGGTAGTGGTTCGGGTAAAACTACCTTGTTGCGTGAAATGGTCATGTTACAGCCACCATTTGCGGGCTCGATTAAAATATTTGGCCAGGAAATTGTTGGAACACATACTACCAATGATAATATTTTGCGGCAGCGTTGGGGGGTGATGTTTCAAAGTGGCGCGTTATTTAGTGGGCTGACGGTATTGGAAAATGTTTGTTTTCCATTACGAGAGTTTACGCATTTATCGCAAGCCGAGATTGAAGCGATAGGGATGCTAAAAATTAATTTAGCTAATTTACCACCACATTCTGCCCACTTATTTCCAGCTGAATTGAGTGGCGGGATGATTAAACGTGCTGCTGTAGCACGGTCGATCGCGATGGACCCAGAGTTATTATTTGTCGATGAACCAACTGCCGGGCTCGATCCGGAAAGTGCTAGCGAATTTGATGAACTCGTGATACAACTGAGGGCTAGCTTAGGATTAACCGTGGTGATTATTACCCACGATATGGATACCTTATGGCGGGTGCCAGATAGAGTTGCTTTTTTAGGCAATAAAAAGGTTTTAGCTGTCCAACCGGTGAAAGAGTTAGTGAAAAACCCAGAGCCATTGATTCAAGAATATTTTAGCAGCCCGCGCGCACGAGCCGCTATGCAAAGTGAAACGAGAACGTAGGATATTATGGAAACAACAGCACATTATACACGTGTCGGTTTATTTGTAATTATTTTTACCGTGATTTTAATTATCGGTGGCCTTTGGCTGTCTGTTGGATTAAGTGGTAAATCTTATAACACCTATGTTGTTTACATGCATGAATCCGTTTCAGGATTAAGTATTAAAGCGCCGGTAAAATATAACGGTGTAGAAATTGGTTACGTCAATGAAATTGATCTTTATAGAAAAGATCCACAAAAAGTAAGACTATTACTTTCTATTCAAGATGGAACCCCTATTTATAATGGCACGAAAGCTATTCTTGAAACGCAAGGACTGACCGGTATTGCTTACCTGGAATTAAAAGGTGGCGTTGTCAGTCAAGGATTATTGGTTGCCAAAAAAGGTAAGAAATATCCAGAAATTGGTTCGGCGCCATCATTGTTATTTCGTTTGGATTCGGCGTTAGACAATCTTACAACGAATATTAGAGATATCAGTAGCAGTTTAAAAGATTTTTTAAATCCAGAAAATGCACAAGCGGTAAAAAATACCTTACAAAATTTTTCATCGATTTCTGATGATTTACATCGTAATAGTGTGAAGCTCGATCAAATCATCGATAATGCACAAATAACGCTAAAAAATACCGCCACGGCAAGCGAAGAATTACCTTCAGTTTTAACTAGTATCAAGCAAAGCTCAAATCAATTAGCGGCCAGTGCTAGTAAAGCGAATATTCTATTGAGTAATGGTGCGACGGCGATGCAAACAGTTAACAATCAATTGATGCCGCAAATTATTAGCTCGATGACAAATATTCAAGATATTATCGGTAATGTGAAAAGTGTCAGTCAGCAAATGTCAGACGATCCCTCTGTGATCATTCGTGGTAAAGTGCCAGCGCCTGCCGGGCCAGGAGAATAAGTATGAGAATTATAGGAAAAATCTTAACATTGGCTGCAGCTGTTTTGTTAATGGCAGGTTGCTCACCCGTTAAATTACCCAATCCTAGTACTTATCAGCTTGCGCCAACCATGCCGGTAGTTGCACCAGTCAATAAACCTGTTGCTCAAACATTGCTAGTATCGTTACCACAAAATGCAGCTGGTTATGACACAGAAAAAATGGCTTATGTTCAACATCAATATCAATTAGGTTATTTTACCAAAAACCAATGGGTAGATGATCCGGCATCCATGTTGCAACCATTAATGGTGCAGACATTACAAGATAGTCACCATTTTGCCGCAGTAACTGGTGCGCCGTTTAGTGGCGCAACGGATTGGCGATTGGATACCACGGTTTTATCTTTGCAGCAGGATTTTTTAACGAAACCTAGCCAAATTGAATTAACTGTTGATGCACGGTTAGTGCAAACTGCAACTCAACGTATTGTGGCGGGTAAACGTTTTATTATCACCGTCCCAGCGCCAAGTAATACCCCTTATGGTGGCGTGCAAGCAGCGAATCAAGCTACGACTATCTTTTTACAGCAATTAACACAGTTTGTGGTGAGTGCGAGTTAAAATTTGTTAGTTGGGAAAATGTGATCCACAAACGTTAATTTATCACCAATCTTTCGTAGGGGCGTATTGCATACGCCCATCTTCCAACATCGCAAAATATTTAAAATAAGCACCATTGCTTCAACATGCCTTATTGTCTAAAAGGCCGATAACCACTTAGAGGGGGTGGCATTCCCTTACTATGATTACCTCTTGGTCCTTCATCCATAGCAGGAGATGAGTGGTACATACCTCCATAATTATAAGGAGATCCTTGCGATGGCGGGGGCGCTCCATATTGAGGGACTGGCGGTATTTGCTGCATATATGCAGATAATGTCACCAAAAAAGGCAACATGCGTAACGAGATTCTTACTTCCGGGTCTGATGGCTCCATCGGTGCTGCTGCAGAATAAAATGAAGCACTCTGGTGAGATGATGAGTACATTGCTTGAGTATGCGGCGTCGTTACGACAGGTTGTTCTTGGGGGTATGTTGTTGGTTGAGGAACATGAGGAAGCCCTAGTGGATATATCGTAAAAGGATCATCGGCAGTAGTGACTGCTCTTTGAGCATAACTTGTTGTTGCGACGTGTTCTCGAAAATGCGCGAAGTTATCTGGATAGTGTGGGTATGATGGGGGAACAATTGAAGCTGCTTCATTTTCTTGAGGAAAAGAGGTTGTTTGCAAATCATTATTGGCGTGATGGAGAGCTACTTCAGGTTGTGAGTCTACGGGTTCTGGTATGACTGTTTCATCATCGGGTGAACATTGCCAAAAAACCATCTGAGAGGGATGTCGCGCAAGAGCGGCTGCCTTTGTGGGGGTAATGCGAGGATAATCTGCTGTATATGGGATATGTTGCTTTGGTTTAGGTTGCTTTTCTATGCGTCGAGATGAACTTGTTGAAGGTTCACTTATTGGAGGTGCATTATTGATTAATTTGTCAATCGTTATTGAGTCTGTGGAACGTGGTGGTGCCCATTGGCTAAATTGTATATTCATTGCTCTTTGCACTAATTTTGCTGGTGGTCTAACTGGAGCTAGTCTATAACGAGCGGCAGGATTGAAGAATTGAATTAATTCCCTTTTTTGCTTGTTCAATTTAGATTTAGACTTGTCAGTGTGCACTGGGGGTAGAAGGAGACTATTCATTTTGTCCTTCGCCGTGGAATCTTTTTCAATAAATTGTTTAATTTTCTTTTTTAACGATTCATTTTTATAAATATTAGGAATAATTCCTGCTCTTGTTTGATTATTAAGATAATAAAGACAATGTTCAGTTAATACATCCTCAGGCATACGTTCTAAAAAATTTATGCGGTTTAATCGTTGTAGGAAATCATCAGTATGATGGCCAGAATGCATGAATTTTTTTAAAACATCCCAGAAAACTTGTTTTGATTCAATAAGTTCCGATGAATCTGTCGAAAAATAATGATTAAAGAAAATGTCCCAGAGCTCAATACTATCATTACCAAGCGCCCTATAGGCAAGTTGGAGTAAGCCTGGAACTTCTGTCATGAAACTCGGATCAGCATTATTTTCTGGGATAGTAATGTTTGTTCGATTTCGTTCAAAGATTGATGACAAAGAATCCTTGTTTTTGATTATCCAGTCTTGTGCGTTAATTATTTTATCTTTGTTGTAGGGGGCGGTTAAAATGCTATTAAGCTGGGCAAGCAGCTTTGAATTTTTACAATTTGTGAAGTGCATAAGGAGACTAATATTCAAACTGCCATTTTTTGCCATGATATATTTCCTCTGTGAAATCTTGCTTCTTCAATTCTCTAATATAAACATGATGCAATGGGTATAGCTGGCCATGCGGTATAATAGCCCCTATTTTTAAAAAATAATATTCTTTAATTAGTTATTGGAGCGGTTTAATTTTAAGACAGGTTTTCACTAAATTATAAAGAACAATTGTAACAAGCTTAATCAACCAAAGAAAGTCACCCCAGCTTTGCTACAAAATAAATACATGAAAACAAACTTGCTTTATTCATTGCGATGACCTATACTATGTGCCTGTTGACGCGGGGTGGAGCAGTCTGGTAGCTCGTCGGGCTCATAACCCGAAGGTCGTAGGTTCAAATCCTGCCCCCGCAACCAAATTTATAAATAATACGAAAAAACCCCTGTTCAAGGGGTTTTTTGTATCGACAAAAAATGGGCTATATGCCCATTTTTTATACTCAAAACTCATGTTTTGAGGGAATGATATTATCCGTGAGGGGTGTATGACAACGAAACAGGCGCAACTAGAAGCACTGCTAGATACTGAAATTAGCGGTATGGGCTATGAATTTGTTGGTTGTGTGCTGATGCAGCATGGACGTGGTACACTATTGCGAATTTATGTCGATAAGCCGGGTGGTGTGACTGTTGAGGATTGTACGAAAGTAACACGTCATGTGAATAGTCTGCTGGATGTGGAAGATCCAATACAAGGACATTATACGCTGGAGGTTTCCTCTCCAGGTTTAGAGCGTCCTTTATTTAAGCCTATGCACTATCAACGGGTAATCGGCAAGAAAATTAAGTTAAAGTTACATGCACCACGCGAAGGTAGACGTAATTTGACTGGCGTGCTACAAGCAGCGGATGCAGAAAGTATTACATTATTAGTTGATAATATTGTGATGGAATTACCCTATCATGATATTGATAAAGCGCATGTAGAGTTAGAATTTCCAGAATTGAAAAAGGTGGGGCGGCAAACATGAGTAAAGACATATTACCTTTAATCGAATCCCTGGCAAATGCCAAAGGTATTTTGCAACAGAACGTATTTGAAGCATTAGAAGTTGCTTTAGCAGCGGCGACTAAAAAACGTTTTGAAGAAGAAGTCGCTATTCGTGTTGAAATCAATCAGAATACCGGCAAAATTAGCAGTTTTCGATGCTATTCTGTTATAGAAGATGATTTAGAACCTGATGCAGCTCAAATCCGCTTAAGCGATGCTCGTAAAATTAAAGCAAATGCAGAGCTTGAAGATACGATCGAAGAACCAATGGAAGCAATTGAGTTTGGCCGTATTGATGCACAAACTGCTAAAGGCATTATTATGCAAGCAATGCGTGATGCTGAACGTCGTCAAATGGTTAATCAATTTAAAACCCGAGTTGGCACTATTGTTACTGGCGTCGTAAAGAAAGTTACTCGTGAAATGATTTTGTTAGATCTTGGCGATAATGTGGAAGCAATTTTATATCGTGAACAAATGCTACCATCTGATATTTATCGAGCCAATGATCGTGCTCGAGTTTATATATACGATGTACACTACGAGCCACGTGGCCCACAAGTTTTTGTTAGCCGCACAGATAAAAATATGTTGGTTGAATTATTCCGTTTGGAAGTTCCTGAAATTGGCGAAGACGTTATTCAAGTTAAAGCCTCAGCTCGCGATCCAGGTGTGCGGGCGAAAATCGCAGTGAAAACCAATGATGGACGTATTGACCCTATCGGAGCCTGTGTAGGTATGCGTGGCTCACGTGTACAAGCCGTTTCTGGTGAATTGGGTGGCGAACGTATTGATATTATTTTATGGGATGAAAACCCAGCGCAATTAGTCGTTAACTCCATGGCCCCAGCAGAAGTAGAGTCCATTGTTGTTGATGAAGAAAGTCATTCAATTGACATCGCTGTTAAGCAAGAACATTTATCCCAGGCAATTGGTCGAAATGGACAAAATGTTAAATTGGCCAGTGAGTTAACTGGCTGGAATTTGAATGTTATGTCACTGGAAGAAGCGCAAGAAAAATCAGCCCAAGAAGCGGAAACACTATTGAATTTATTTGTTAACGAATTAGGCGTTGATGAAGATTTTGCAAATATTTTAATTGAAGAAGGTTTTTCATCAATTGAAGAAATTGCGTATGTACCTGTTTCAGAATTATTGGCTATCGAAGGATTTGATGAAGAGCTTGCTGAAGAATTGCGTAACCGCGCGCAGGAAGTATTAGCGCAACGTCCAAGTCCAGCGCAGCCACAACCAGCCGAAGATTTGCTCAATATGGAAGGAATGACAACAGAACTTGCTATGAAATTAGCCAGTCATGGTATCATTAGCATGGAAGATCTAGCAGAGCAGGCTGTTGACGATTTACTGGATGTGGAAGGTTTGGATAAAGAAACCGCCGCTAAGCTGATTATGACAGCACGTGAGCCTTGGTTTAATTAAATAAAAATTTTCTATAACAACGTGATTTATCACAGTTGTTGAAAGTAGTAATAGAAGTCTTAAATTACTAGTAATTTAAGACACATCGGAGCAAGAACCTGGTGGTTTTTGCTCCCAAGCAATGGATTACCATAGTAAAAATTTCGAAAGAAATTTAATGAACTTAGTTAACTTGAGAGGGGCAGTCAACCATATGACCGACCAACAAAATAGCGAACATGACAAGTCACAATTGCACTTGAAAAGCTCGTCTGATACTAAATCTAGCGCAACGGCAGGCGCCCCTAAAAAATTGACGTTAAAACGTAAAAGTGAGTTTGAACTCAAAGTTGAAGGGCGTAAAACTGCAGTAAAAGTTGTTGTCAAAAAGAATCGTAATTATGTTCAATCTGAAGCAAAAACAGATGAACAAATCGAAGAAACTTTAGAGCAAGAAACAACAAGCGGTGTCCCAGAAACAGAAATTCTTGATCAAGAACATGCGATAGAAACAGAATCTAGCGCCGTAACTGACGACGCGAATAAAGAATCACTAACCGACGTGTTGACAGATATCAATGAAATTGAAGCGGAAATAAGCCCCGCAATATCTGAAGAACTTACATCTGGCATCGAAACAGAACGGGCGCGGGTTGTCGAAAAAGAAATTCCTGTTGCGCCAAAACCAGAGACAAAACCATCTAAAGCTAAAGAAAAAACCAGTCGCGAACTTGAGCGTGAAAAAGAGGAATTACGTAAAGCCGAAGCTCGTAAACCTAAGAAAGACGTCAAGCGTGCCATCGTTCTTGATGAAGAAGAAATTGATGAAAACATTGCGCGTGTCATTACACCAGAGCGCCGTCCAAAACCAGTACGTGAAGATCGTTCAGTTTCACGTCATAAAGTGGCTAAGAATAAACATGTGACCGCATTGAAGCAGGAGTTTGCAAAACCAACTGCGCCAGTTATTCATGAAGTCAGTATTCCTGAAACGATTACTGTAGCGGAATTAGCTGCGCGTATGTCAGTGAAAGCGGCAGAAGTGATTCGCTCTCTCATGAAATTAGGTGCAATGGCAACTATCAATCAAGTTATTGATCAAGACACGGCAGCGATTATTGTTGAAGAAATGGGGCATAAAGCAAAATTATTAAAAGAAAATCAGCTTGAAGATGATATTGCCCAATCTGCAGCAAGTACAGTTGAAGAAACAACGCGTGCGCCAGTGGTTACCATTATGGGTCACGTAGACCATGGTAAAACATCATTACTGGATTATATTCGACGCACACGTGTAACGAGTATGGAGGCTGGCGGTATTACACAGCACATTGGTGCTTATCACGTTGATACTGAACGTGGTTCGATAACATTTCTTGATACACCAGGTCACGAGGCGTTTACCGCAATGCGTGCACGTGGTGCTAAATGTACCGATATCGTCGTTTTAGTTGTTGCTGCTGATGATGGTGTGATGCCTCAAACCTTAGAAGCAATTCAACATGCTCGCGCGGCTGAAGTACCTATTGTGGTTGCCGTCAATAAAATTGATAAACCAGAAGCTGATCCAGAACGTGTAAAAACAGAATTATCAAATCACAACGTTATTCCAGAAGAATGGGGTGGTGATGTGATGTTTGTTAATATTTCGGCTAAATCAGGCGAAGGTATTGATAATTTATTAGAAGCAATTTTGTTGCAGGCAGAAGTATTAGAATTAACTGCGCCAGCAACCGGTCCAGCTCATGGTATGGTTATTGAGTCACGTTTAGACAAAGGCCGCGGTCCTGTCGCTACCTTGTTAATTCAACGTGGTACCTTACATCGTGGCGATATTATCTTGACCGGTGTTCAATTCGGTCGTGTACGCGCTATGTTGGATGAAACTGGGAAACAAGTAGATTCAGCGGGCCCATCTATGCCAGTTGAAGTATTAGGTTTGTCTGGTACGCCACAAGCAGGGGACGATGTTATCGTTGTACCTGATGAACGTAAAGCGCGTGAAGTTGCGTTATTCCGTCAAGGTAAATTCCGTGATGTGAAACTGGCGAAACAGCAAGCAACTAAATTAGAAGATATCTTTAATCGTATGAGTGAAGGTCAGATTAATACGTTAAATATCGTATTAAAAGCTGATGTGCAAGGTTCAGTTGAAGCGTTAAACGATGCGTTGCAACGTTTATCGACGAGTGAAGTACAAGTAAAAATTATTGCTAGCGGTGTTGGCGGTATCACTGAATCCGATGTGAACCTAGCAATTGCTTCCAAAGCTATTATGATTGGCTTTAACGTACGTGCTGATGCTTCCGCAAGACGATTAGTTGAGACAGAAAGCGTCGATCTACATTATTACAGCATTATTTATGATGTCATTGATGAAGTGAAAAAAGCGTTACAAGGTATGTTGTCACCAGAAATGCGTGAACAAATTATTGGTATGGCGCAAGTACGTGATGTATTCCGCTCGCCGAAATTCGGTGCCGTTGCTGGTTGTATGGTAACTGAAGGATTCATCAAACGTAATAAACGTATCCGTGTATTGCGTGATAATGTTGTTATTTTTGAAGGTGAATTAGAATCATTGCGTCGCTTTAAAGAAGATGTGGGCGAAGTACGTAGTGGATTTGAATGCGGTATCGCAGTGAAAAACTACAATGATGTTAAAGTTGGCGATCAAATTGAAGTATTTGAGATGGTTGCAGTCGCTAAAACCCTGTAAATATTCTTCCGTATGCTTGCATAATGTGCGTCCCTCCCCCGCTTCGCGGGGGAGGGACTGGTGGGGGATAGGGGGCTGTCGGGCGAGGGAAGCTTTTTGAAATCAATGTATCGGAATTAATTAAATGGCTAAAGATTTTTCTAGACTAGATCGCATTGGTGACATGCTAAAGCGCGAATTATCACTACTAATACAGCAGGAAATTAAAGATCCACGTGTTGGTATGGTTTCAGTTACTGATGTCAAAGTTAGCCGTGATTTAGCGCATGCTAAAGTTTATGTTAGTGTGTTACAACCCGATGAAAAAATTCCTGAAGCAATTGAAGCACTTAATCACGCAGCCAGTTATTTACGCTACCAATTGGCACAACGTGTTGAATTACGTGCGATGCCGGTGTTGCGATTTTATTATGATGATTCTTTATTACGGGGGAATCGAATCGCTACGTTAATTGACAAAGTAACACGTGAAAAACCTGAATGATGTCCAACAATTCTTGCGGTATTTTTCTGTTGGATAAACCAACAGGAATTTCTTCCCACCGCGCATTACAACGAGTTAAACGCTTATTTAAAGCTGAAAAAGCTGGACATACAGGCACGCTCGATCCATTAGCAAGTGGAATGTTGCCGATTTGTTTAGGCGAAGCAGTTAAATTTTCTCAATTCTTACTTGATGCGGATAAAGCTTATCGCACCGTCGCAAAATTAGGTGCCGTTTCCTCAACGGGCGATGCAGAAGGTGAGATCAGCGGTTATCGACTTGTTCCACCATTAAATACCGAATTAATTGAATCAGTATTAACTAATTTTCGTGGTGAAATTCAACAAGTACCTTCTATGTATTCTGCTATCAAGCATCAAGGTAGACCTTTGTATGATTGGGCGCGTAAAGGACATGTAATTGAGCGAACTGCACGTCTAGTAACGATTCATCGCTTAGAGTTAATTGAATTTACTGAGAATACCATTACACTCGATGTCGTGTGTAGTAAAGGAACTTATATTCGTTCATTAGTCGAAGACATTGGTAATGCATTAACCTGCGGTGCTTACATGCAGGCATTAAGACGAACCTATGTGGCTCCTTTTAATGAAATACAAATGCAAAGCTTGGACGTATTAGAAAACACATGCCAGCCAGTTGTATTACCAATCACAGATGCGATGCAACATATCCCATCATTCCACTTGGACTTGCATTCGGCATTAAGATTAATGTTAGGACAGCGAATTCCCGGTCAACAAGGAATTCCTACTGTTTATCGAGTTTATGATGAAAATGAGCAATTTATTGGTATAGCTGAGTTAACAGATGATGGTGTTTTGCGGCCTAGACGAATGATGTCGCCATCTGTAAGTTCATTGCATAAAAAGGAAATAAAAAGTGAATACACAAACAAAGACAATATCATCAATATTTAGCCCCAAATATCTGCCATGGATTATGTGTGGTATTGGCGCTTTATTTTATTGCTATGAATATTTCTTACGCGTTACACCCAGTGTGATGCAACATGAGTTAATGCAAACTTTCAATATTGACAATATGATGTTTGGATTTTTGTCTGCGTTTTATTATTACGCTTATACACCACTGCAAATTCCCGTTGGGGTGCTCATGGATCGCTTTGGTCCACGCCGATTAATTACTTTTGCTTGTTTGATTTGTGTCGTTGGTACCTGTTTATTTGCTGCGAATATATTTTCAATTGCCGCATTCGGCCGTTTTCTAGTTGGCTTTGGATCGGCCTTTGCTTTTGTTGGGGTAATGAAGTTAGCATCCATTTGGTTACCACCAAGTCGTTTTGCGATGGTCTGTGGTTTAGTGACTGCTTTAGGTATGTTAGGGCCAGTGTTGGGTGATATTTTATTAACGCCGATGGTTAATATTATTGGTTGGCATCAAACAGTATTTATCACCGCCATTCTGGGGGTGATTTTAGCCGCAATTATCTGGTTTTCCATAAAAGATAAAAATCCAGCACAACAACTTAATGCCGCTGATGAGTTGCATCAATCGACAAGTTTTAGAGACTTATTTTCAGGTTTGGCATTTATGGTACGTACGCGCCAAGTATGGTTTGCCGGCATTATTGCTTGTTTCTTATATTTACCCATTAGCGTATTTGCTGAATTATGGGGCATTCCATACTTAGAACAAGCACAGCATTTTCCTGAAATTCATGCTTCAATTGTGAATCCATTATTATTTGTTGGCTTTTCAATAGGTGGAATCGCTTTTGGTTGGCTTTCAGATCGTATTGAACGTCGCAAAATTGTTATTATTGTGGGTGCTGCGTTAGCATTAATTGTTTCATGTATTTTGTTTTACGTGCCAAATCTTTCAGTAACACAAATTTGTGTTTTACTATTTTTGCTTGGTTTATTTGCTAGTGTAGAAGTTATTACTTTTGCCGTAAGTCGTGAATCAGTGGCTAACCGATTTGCAGGTACAGCCATTGCCATGACTAACTTTTTAACCATGTTAGGTGGGATGGTGTTTCAACCAGTCATCGGTAGATTATTAGATTGGCATTCGGGAAATGCATTGCACCTTAGTGGCATTGCGTTGACGAATAGTGATTACCGTTTTGCATTGTCGATTGTCCCGATTTGTTTAGCATTAGCGATTATTTTTGGCGTTTTTGTGCATGAAACCGGGGCGGAAGTAAAACAATAATTTGTCAAACGTAGCCCGGTGTGAGCGCGTTTTGCGAATGAAAAAATCATAGGGCATTGATAATCAGAGAAATTGAAAAACGTTTGTTAACGCGTGAAACCCGGGAATCATGGTCGAGGCCTGCTCGATCCCGGGTTACGCGTCAAACGTTGTTTTATCGCTAATGGTGAATTATTACGTTATTAGCATTTCATTCATATTATGACGCTTTGACCCGGGCTACATTTCTGCATTATTTGATCCGACAGTTACTTTTTTACTACATAGCAAAATCTTAACCCTTCGCCATCCAAAAGCAATTATGCTAAAATACCCGCATATTAATCATTCTTTAGCACGAAAATAATGAAAATAATCCGCGGATTACATAATCTGCCCACATTTACACAAGCAACCGCAGTAACTATCGGTAATTTTGATGGCATTCATCTTGGCCATCAACGTATTGTGGAAACCTTATTAGCAACTGCTAAACAACGTCATATGCCATCGGTTTTAATATTATTTGAACCACAGCCGCTGGAGTTTTTGCAACCTGAACAAGCCCCATCACGAATAACACCATTCCATGAAAAAGTACAATTATTGCGCGAGATGGGTTTGGATTATCTGGTGTGTCTTTATTTTAACCAAAAACTGGTTGGTATGCGGGCAAAAGAATTTATTAATACCATTTTACTGGAGCGATTAAAAACCGGCTATTTATTGGTTGGTGATGATTTTCGTTTTGGTTATAAGCGAGAGGGTAATCACGAATTATTAGCAGCAGCTGCGTTGGAGCATCATTTTGAATTGGCCAGTTTTCCGACAGTAATGCAAGATGAGTTACGAGTGAGTAGTACGCGCGTACGACAGGCACTGCGCCACCATGATTTTAAGCACGCGGCATTATTACTGGGGCGACCCTATTCTCTGAGTGGCCACGTTAAACCCGGTGACCAACGCGGACGATTATTAGGCTTTCCTACGGCTAATATTTTGCTAAAGCATGATAAACTTGTGTTATCTGGCGTTTTTGCAGTTGACGTAATGCTAGAAGACCATCAATATTACCATGGTGTCGCCAATTTAGGCGTTAGGCCGACGGTTGATGGATTACGCCGCAAACTGGAAGTACATTTGTTTGATTTTGCTGGTGACTTGTATGGTCAGCGGTTAAAAGTAATTTTTAAATATAAGATTCGTGATGAGCAGCGATTTGCTGATATTGATGCGTTAAAGCAACAAATTTGGCAAGATGTTATTGCAGCCAAGGCATTTTTTGAACTGGAAAAGAAACATGACTGAATATAAAGACACATTGAATTTGCCACAAACCGATTTTCCTATGAAAGCAAATTTGGCTGAACGTGAGCCACAAATGTTAGCTTATTGGCAACAATTGGGCTTATATCAACGCTTGCGCGAATTAGGCAAAAACAAGCCTAAATTTGTTTTACATGATGGCCCACCCTATGCAAATGGTGATATTCATCTTGGCCATGCGGTAGATAAAATTATTAAAGACATTATTACCAAGTCAAAAACCTTAAGCGGTTTTGATGCACCTTATGTGCCCGGTTGGGATTGTCATGGTTTACCTATTGAATTAAACGTAGAACGAAAATTAGGTAAGGCAGGCTTACATATTCCAGCAAAAGATTTTCGTTTGGCATGTCGCGCTTATGCAACGGAACAAGTTGCTATTCAATCAGAATCGTTTCAACGCTTAGGTGTGATTGGAGATTGGCAACATCCTTATTTGACCATGGATCCAAAATTTGAAGCTAATGTTATTCGGACATTAGGCAAGATATTTGCCAATGGTCATGTGCATCGTGGTTATAAACCTGTGCATTGGTGTACAGAATGCGGTTCAGCATTGGCTGAAGCTGAAGTTGAATACGCTGATAAAGAATCCCCAGCTATTGATGTAATTTTCAAAGTCTTAGATCCAAAAGAATTATTATCGCGTTGTGATATTCTAGCGCAAGCACATGTTGCTCATGAAATGGATGTTGTGATTTGGACGACGACACCCTGGACTTTGCCTGCCAATCAGGCGGTAGCAGTGCATCCTGATTTAGAATATGTCGTTTTTTCATGTAATGTTGATCAGCGGTTTTGTACACTATTGGTTGCCGAAGCATTACAAGAATCATTTACCAATCGTGTTAATGCAACAGACATCAGGCAAATTGCACGCGTAAAAGGCAATAAATTAGAAGGTTTGCAATTACAACATCCATTCTGCCACCGTAGTGTGCCTATTGTTTTAGGTATGCATGTGACGACTGATACGGGTACTGGATGTGTCCACATCGCGCCAGCACATGGTCAAGAAGATTATGAAATTGGTTTGAAATATCATTTATCTGTTGATCATGATGTCATGGCTAATGGCCATTTCAAGCCTGAAGCACCGATCGTAGGTGGAATGTATGTATTTGATGCTAACCGCGCCATTATTGAAATTTTAACAATCCAAAATAATCTTTTACATGCGGGACATCTTGTTCATAGTTATCCTATTTGCTGGCGACATAAAAAACCATTAATTTTCCGTGGTACTCCGCAATGGTTTGTCAGCATGGAGAAACAACATTTACGTGAAAAAGCATTGGCAGAAATTAATAAGGTCAAGTGGATGCCAGAATGGGGTCAAGCACGTATTTATGATATGGTGGCAAAACGTCCTGATTGGTGTATTTCGCGACAACGTAATTGGGGAGTGCCAATTCCATTTTTTATTCAGAAAGATACCGGTGAATTACATCCAAACAGCACAGAAGTATTGGAAAAAGTAGCTCAATTAGTTGAGAAAGATGGTATTGAAGCTTGGTTCCAATTAGAGCCTAAAACAGTATTGGGATCCGATGCTGTTGATTATGATAAATTGAATGATACCTTAGATGTCTGGTTTGATTCAGGTGCGACATATGCATGTGTATTACAGCAACGTCATGATTTACAGTTCCCTGCTGATTTATATTCAGAAGGTTCTGATCAATATCGTGGCTGGTTCCAAACATCATTACTTTCTTCCGTTGCGGTGACGGGGCATGCGCCATATAAACAGGTATTAACACATGGTTTTACGGTAGATGCCCAAGGTCGCAAAATGTCGAAATCACTTGGCAATGTGATTGCTCCAGAAAAAGTGGTGAAAACATTGGGAGCTGATATTTTACGCTTGTGGGTTGCGTCAACTGACTATCGTAGTGAAATGACAGTTTCTGATGAAATCTTTAAACGTACTTCCGATGTATATCGTCGTATTCGTAACACCGTTCGCTTTTTATTAGCAAATCTAGCGGGTTTTAATCCGGCAACTGATTTAGTAGACGCCGAGAAACTTTTAAGTTTAGACGCTTGGGCAGTCGAAAAAGCATATCACTTGCAACAAGAAATACGACATGACTATGATGAATATCAATTCCATTTAGTCACCCAAAAAATACATAATTTCTGTAGTATTGATATGGGTAGTTTTTATCTGGATATCATCAAAGATCGACAATATACCACGAAAAATAACAGTATTGCCCGTCGTTCAGCACAAACGGCAATGTATCATATCGCGCAAGCATTAGTTCGTTGGTTAGCACCTATATTAAGTTTTACAGCAGAAGAAATTTGGCGTTATCTCCCTGGGCAACATAGCGAAAGTATTTTCTTTGAAAGTTGGTATGAAGGTTTATTTATCGCACCTGATTCCGTAAATATGGGGCAAGCGTTTTGGCATGAAATTATTTGCATCAGAGATGCCGTCAATAAACAATTAGAAATCGCCCGTAATGCTGGAAAAATCGGCTCCGGTTTAGAAGCGGAAGTGAAATTATACTGTGGTCGTGGCATGATTGATTTGTTAAGTAAATTAAAGGATGAATTGCGATTTGTCTTGATCACATCATCAGCCGAACTTATTTTAGCTGATAATGCCCCGGCAGGTGCTGAAGCAACGGATGTTCCAGGATTATGGGTGCAAGTTACTCCTTCACCTAATACTAAATGCGCACGTTGTTGGCATCGTCGTGATTCAGTTGGCAAAGATGCGAAGCATCCAGAGTTATGTTCACGTTGTATCGAAAACGTGGATGGGAAAGGTGAACATAGGCATTTTGCATAATGGAAATGGATGTCAAAACCTGGAGCCCGCAAAATACACGTTGGTTAGCTGTTTCAGTGATCGTTATTATTTTGGATCAGCTAACTAAATTTATGGTGCGAAAAAAGTTATTGCTTTTTGTCCCATTCAAAGTATTTTCATGGCTAAACTTTACATTGTCATTTAACAGTGGCGCGGCATTTAGTTTTTTGAATAGCCAGCCTGGTTGGGCACGTTGGACATTAATTACTATTGCGATATTAATCATTGGTTATTTGCTGATTTGGATTTTGCAGGCAGAACCATACAAAAAATGGCTAATATTTGCATTAACGCTAATTTTAGGCGGTGCCGTCAGTAATTTAATCGATCGTTTCTGGTCAGGATATGTGACTGACTTTATTTCTTTTCATATTAACAATTGGTATTTTGCCACTTTTAATGTAGCCGATTCAGCCATTTCCATCGGTGCGGCTATTTTAGTTTTTTTATTATTATTTAGACGAGATTAAGCATGCAACAAATTACTTCAAATTCAACTGTTATTTTGCATATCAATATGAAACTAACCGATGACTCAGTTGTTGATAGTACACGTGTATCCCATAAGCCTGCTAAGATCACTTTAGGTAGTGGTGAAGTAACGCCAGCATTTGAATACGAATTAATTGGCTTAAAATCGGGGGATAAAAAAAGTTTTACGTTGGCGCCACAAGATGCCTTTGGTTATCCAAACCCAGCCAATATCCATAAAATGCCACGACAACGTTTTGATAATAAAATTAAAATGGAAAAGGGCACCATTATTGAATTCGAACAATTAAATGGCCATCCTTTGTTAGGCATTATTCGTGATTTTAATGATGATGAAGTAATACTGGATTTTAATCATCCATTGTGTGGCCAGAGTGTGGTGTTTGAAGTGGAGATACTGGAGATCGCTGAATAATAATCTTAGGAGGCATGTGCAGGATGCGTGGTAATCAGTTGATAAAAGTATGCTTGATGCTGGGATTGCTTTGTCTAAATATGCCGGTCTTTGCTTATTATTGTTCGCACAATACCACGAGTGGCTTTGTGCAAGTTGGTGATACCATGGATAAAGTACAACAACAATGCGGGACCCCCAGTCTTGTTGAAACCTGCACCCATCAGTTAACACAAATTACTAATACAACCTATAACACCAATACGACCTATAAGATTAATAACAGCTCAAACACTATTAATCCAACAACAAGCACTAATCCTACCTCTACATTAGGTCGTACCCTTGAAATTACAGTTTGGCAATATGATAAAGGTCCTAATTTGCCAGCAGTATTAATTGAATTTCATAATGGCCGTCTTTTTCAGGCACCAATATCTGCAGCAAATAGTCCTTGCTCAAAGAATTAGGGTCTATTGCCAACAATCCGAGACAGTACCCGTCCCTGTTTTACCTTTTTGACCTAATTGATTTAATGTTAACGTAGCACATTGCGTATCGCTGGTTTGTGAACCAGCCGGTGCTGCTTGAATCGTATAAGTCGTAGCGCCCGAGGCACTAATGGACAACGTATAATAACCACCTGGTGTGGTAGCGGTCGTGCCAACATTAGCTAACGTGGCGCCAACATAAGTATTATTGACAGTGAAATAACGCTCCATCCGATTAGCTAAATCAAGTAATGCCGTTTGGCCATCGCTACGGCGAGTTTTAGTTATGTAACCAACGTATGAGGGATAAGCAACTGCCGCCAGTATAGCAATAATGATGAGGGCAATTAATAATTCAATTAACGTAAATCCAAATAGTCGTCTTTTCATTACTTTATCCATGATGTAAATCAACTAATTTCATTGTGCCCCCTTGAACTTATCAAATCAAGCCTTATTCTTTAAGTATATACAATTTGGGGTTTGTACTATGCGAATGGATAAATTAACAACAAAATTTTATAACGCATTGATGGATGCGCAGTCATTAGCGGTTGGTCGCGATAATCAAGTGATCGAACCACAACATCTGATGAAAGCATTATTGGATCAAGAAGGTAGCAGTATTCGTCCCTTGCTTACTAAAGCTGGCGTTAATATGAGGCAATTTGATGATCAACTTAATGCTTCGCTTGATCGATTGCCAAAAGTGAGTGGCGGAGCTGCCGGTGAATTACATATTTCTAATGAATTAAATCGATTATTAAATACGACAGATAAATTGGCACAAAAACGCAATGATCAATTTATATCAAGTGAGTTATTTGTCTTAGCCGTCATGGAAACGGATTGTGAATTACAAAATATTCTTAAAAAAGCAGGGGCAAATAAACAAGCTTTGATGGAAGCAATTGATGCCGTACGTGGTGGCGAAGGTGTTCAAGATGCTAATGCAGAAGATAATCGCCAAGCATTGAAAAAATATACCATTGATTTAACTGAACGAGCAGAACAAGGCAAGCTCGATCCAGTGATTGGCCGCGATGCAGAAATTCGCCGCACTATTCAAGTATTGCAACGTCGCACCAAGAATAATCCAGTTCTAATTGGGGAGCCAGGGGTTGGTAAAACAGCGATTGTAGAAGGATTAGCACAACGCATAGTCAATGGCGAAGTACCAGAAACACTGAAGAATAAACGTCTCTTAGTGTTAGATATGGGTTCCTTAATTGCCGGTGCTAAATTCCGCGGTGAATTTGAAGAACGCTTGAAAGCCGTGTTAAATGATTTAGCCAAACAAGAAGGCCAAATTATTCTGTTTATCGATGAATTACATACCATGGTTGGTGCGGGTAAAGCTGAAGGCGCCATGGATGCAGGTAATATGTTAAAACCTGCATTAGCACGCGGTGAATTGCATTGTATCGGTGCTACAACGTTAGATGAATATCGCCAATATATTGAAAAAGATGCCGCCTTGGAACGCCGTTTCCAAAAGATTTTAGTGAATGAGCCTTCTGGTGAAGATACCGTGGCAATTTTACGCGGTCTTAAAGAACGTTACGAAATTCACCACGGCGTTCGGATTAATGATTCAGCCATTATTGCCGCAGTAAAATTATCAGTGCGTTACATTACCGATCGTAATTTACCGGATAAAGCAATTGATTTAATCGATGAGGCTGCAAGTAATATTCGCATGGAAATTGATTCTATGCCTGAAGAAATGGATCATTTAAATCGTCGCATTATTCAATTGAAAATTGAACGTGAAGCACTCAAAAAAGAGAAAGATGAAGCGGCAAAAAAACGATTGAATATGTTAGAAGAAGACATTGGCCGTGCAGAAAAAGAATTTTCTGATTTAGAAGAAGTGTGGAAAGCTGAAAAAGCAATTTTGCAGGGCACGAAACATGTACAAGAAGAATTAGAACGTGCGCGGCAAGAAATGGAGACGGCACGACGTGCTGGTGATTTAGGCCGTATGTCAGAGTTACAATATGGCAAAATTCCAGAGCTAGAACGCCAATTACAAGCAGCAGCAGAAGGCGGTAAAAAGACTACACAATTGGTGCGTAATGAAGTTACTGAAGAAGAAATTGCTGAAGTAGTTTCAAAATGGACACATATTCCCGTGTCCAAAATGCTGGAAGGTGAACGTGAAAAGTTATTACAAATGGAAGATGCTTTGCATAAACGTGTCATTGGACAAGAAGAAGCAATTAATGCTGTTGCTAACGCTATTCGCAGGTCACGTGCTGGATTATCTGATCCTAATCGACCCATAGGCTCATTTTTATTTTTAGGGCCAACAGGTGTTGGTAAAACTGAATTATGTAAAACATTGGCTGAGTTCCTATTTGATACAGAAGATGCAATGGTCCGTATCGATATGTCAGAATTTATGGAAAAGCATTCTGTTTCACGTTTGGTAGGAGCACCTCCTGGGTATGTTGGTTATGAAGAAGGTGGTTATTTAACCGAAGCCGTGCGTCGCCGCCCTTATTCAGTCATTTTATTGGATGAAGTCGAAAAGGCGCATCCAGATGTATTTAATATTTTATTGCAAGTTTTAGATGATGGTCGTTTAACAGATGGTCAAGGCCGTACTGTTGATTTTCGTAATGCGGTAGTGGTCATGACATCTAATTTGGGTTCACATTTAATCCAAGAGTTTGCTGAGAAAAATGATTATACAGCTATGAAGAATGCGGTGATGGAAGTGGTTGGACAACATTTTAGACCAGAATTTATCAATCGTATTGATGAGACAGTGGTCTTCCATCCCTTACAACGCGATCAAATCATGAAGATTGCCGATATTCAAATTCAACGCTTGGCTAAACGTTTACGCGATAAAGATATCATGTTGGAAGTGACGCCTGATGCCATGACTTTCTTGGCTAATATGGGTTATGACCCGGTATATGGTGCACGACCCTTGAAACGTTGTATTCAACAATATCTGGAAAATCCATTGGCACAACGCTTATTGCGCGGTGAATTTGGCCCGAAAGATGTGATTAAAGTGGGATTGAAAGATAAAGAAATAACGTTTAAAAAATAATTGTAGGGGCGTTCTGCATACACCCATTTTGCTTGCGAGTATTGTAACCCGGGGAT
>JAGVJQ010000003.1 GCA_020051015.1 Gammaproteobacteria bacterium | reverse complement strand
GGCGCTCCGCTGCTCACAGACGGCCAAGTATGCTCCGCTGCGGTGCTCAAAAATCAAGTCTTTCTGCCTCAGCCTAGCGAACTGTAAACAGACCCTAATGATTTACGTAATTTACTAAAAAACGGTTTGTAAGCTAGAATCTTAAGTATCAATAATCTAGTACAAAGGAGTGAACTAATGTCTAAATGTCCCATCATGACTACTGCAGCGGGTATTCCTATAGCAGATAATCAAAACAGTCTTACTGCTGGGCCACGTGGGCCAGTATTAATGACGGATCATCAATTAATGGAGCGCATGGCCCATTTTAATCGTGAACGGGTACCTGAACGAGTTGTCCATGCTAAAGGCGCGGGCGCTTATGGAACCTTCACTGTAACGGCGGATATCTCAAAATATACTTGTGCAAAATTATTTTCTAAAGTGGGTAATAAATGTGAAGTTTTTTTGCGATTTTCAACGGTTGCTGGTGAATTAGGTTCTGCCGATACGGCACGCGATCCACGTGGTTTTGCTTGTAAATTTTATACCGAAGAAGGAAATTGGGATTTAGTTGGTAATAATACCCCAGTGTTTTTTGTACGTGATCCGCTGAAATTCCAAGATTTTATTCATTCACAAAAACGACACCCACAAACAGGGCTGCGTGATAATACTATGCAATGGGATTTTTGGAGTTTGTCACCGGAATCATTACACCAAGTTACTATTTTATTTTCAGATCGTGGGATACCTGCAACCTATCGTAATATGAATGGTTACTCATCTCATACTTATAGTGTTTGGAATGAAAAAGGTGAGCGTTTTTGGGTGAAATGGCACCTGAAAACGATGCAAGGCATTAAATGTCTCACTAATGCCGAATCAGCTAAAATTGCGGGTGAAGATTTAGATTATCACCGTCGAGATTTATTTAACGCTATTGAAAAAGGCGATCATCCAAAGTGGAAAGTTCAATTGCAGATTATGCCAGAAAAAGATGCAGAAACTTATCATATTCATCCATTCGATTTAACAAAAGTATGGCCTCATAAAGATTATCCACCTGTTGATGTGGGAATTTTAGAATTAAATCGCAATCCAGAAAATTACTTTGCTGAAGTGGAACAAGCAGCATTTGAGCCATCCAATATGCCGCCAGGATTTGGTGCTTCACCAGATAAAATGCTACAAGCACGTATTTTATCTTATGCTGATACCCACCGTTATCGTATTGGAATTAATTACGCAGCATTACCAGTTAATAAACCACGCTGTCCGGTTAATACTTATCATCGCGATGGACATATGCGATTTGATGGTAATTATGGTGGTCAAGTCAATTACCAACCAAATAGCTTTAATGGCCCAGTTGATGATAAAAAATTTAGAGAACCACCGCTGAAAATTTCTGGCGATGCTGATCGATATGATCATCGCAAAGGCAATGAAGATTACAGCCAAGCAGGTGATTTGTACCGCTTAATGAATGCCGATCAAAAATCACAGTTGATTGATAATATCGTACAAGCAATGAAATCAGTGCCACGCGATATTCAAGAACGGCAAATCAAACATTTTACAGCCGCTGATCCGGATTATGGCGCACGAGTGGCGAAAGGATTGGGGTTATAAAATAAGCTGTGGCTCCCTCTCCCTGCGAAGTGCGGGAGAGGGGTTGGGGGAGAGGGGCTCTCGCCAATTAGTGCAATCTTGCTAAAACCACGATGGCTGTGGCTCCCCTCGCCCCGCAGCTACACGTGCATAATTGCCACCGCATAAATTTCGAAGCTGTGAGGGAGAGGGGTTGGGGGAGAGGGGTTCTCGCCAATTCGCGCAATCTTGCTAAAACCACGATGGCTGTGGCTCCCCTCGCCCCGCAGCTACACGTGCATAATTGCCATCGCATAAATTTTGAAGCTGTGAGGGAGAGAGGTTGGGGGAGAGGGGCTCTCGCCGTCTGTACAGATCTATCCGCGATATACTGTCTTTGATTGTTCAATTTTAATTTGCTCAATTTGATTATGAGATAAACCACTTTCTCGTAAAATATTTTTAATATGACATTCCGCTTCTTTAAATTTATTTGATGGACCTATCCAAATTTCAGCGATATCATTAATATTAGTAGTATTGTTAATATATAACATGAAATTAATTCAGAAAACTCAATAAATTTTTCAATATTTTTTTCTGTACATCATTACCACACATAACACCACCCCAAATCTTTGCATCTTGTCTAAAGTATAAATTACGAACAAATATTGCTATGCCATTTTTACAATCAATTTACGGTAATCATCTCTTGAATTAGCATAAGAATGTAAATAAAATCACATAACACATTTAATCTGGCTAAATTAAGCATGAACACGCCCCACCTAACCCACGCCAAACAACTCCGCAATTTACAAACCACAGCCGAGCATCGATTGTGGTATTACCTACGTGCTCATCGGTTTATGGGACTGAAGTTCAGACGTCAAGTTCCAATGGGGAGATACATTGCTGATTTCGTTTGCAATGAATATCGGCTGATTGTTGAAGTAGATGGTGGTCAGCATGCGACACAATTGGAATATGATAAGGTTCGTGATGAGTGGTTTCGAGAGATTGGGTATAGTGTTTTGCGATGTTGGAATAACGAGGTAATGGAAAATATTGAGGGGGTGCTGAGGAAGATTCAATGTCATGTTGAGAATGTGGATGCTAATTCTTTGAGGTTATCTTGAGATTTGTGTGCAGTGACAGCCGTAGTTTTCGTGAGATTGTGCTAACTGGCGAGAGCCCCTCTCCCCCAACCCCTCTCCCACTGCAGCTTCAATATTTATGTGGTGGCAATTATGTACGTATAGCTGCGGGGCGAGGGGAGCCACAGCCGGAGCTTCAATATTTATGTAGCGACAATTAAGCACGTATAGCTGCGAGGCGAGGGAGCCACAGCCGTGGTTTTAGTAAGATTTTGCTATATGGAAAGGAAAATAACTACCGGCTCAAACAATGCAACCTGCAGCGAGGGAAAAGGCAAAGCAAACCGTTCTGAGCCATGGATGGCGATGCGAGCCTACAGGAAAGATTGATTCGCGCCATCCATGGCGCTCACCCCTTCGGGGCGGCTTTCAGCCGTCGAAATTGGCAATCCTACCAATTTTTTACGGCGTGTTTGCGTGAATTTTCCCTCGACGAAGGCGGTTGTAGTGTGCGACTTCCATTTACAATCTCTTTCTCATTTGTTAACATTTGTACAGATTCCTTCAGGGCGGGGTGCAATTCCCCACCGGCGGTATTTCCATAGTGATATGGAAGAGCCCGCGAGCGCGCTTGGTTTAGTTTTATTGTCATATCGATGGTAAGGCCAAGTGGTCAGCAGATCTGGTGCGATGCCAGAGCCGACGGTAATACCTCTTTAATGAGGCGACAGTCCGGATGAAAGAAGGTGGAGCAAATGAACGATCACGCTTATTTTATGCAGCGTGCACTGTCGTTGGCTGCGCATGGCCGTTTTACTGCGCATCCTAATCCGATGGTAGGCTGCGTCATTGTTAATGACGGTAATATTGTGGGTGAAGGCTGGCATGTACGGCCTGGTACGCCGCATGCCGAAGTTTATGCCTTACACCAAGCGGGTAGCTTAGCTGCTGGCGCGGATGTCTATATTAATCTCGAACCTTGTAGCCATTTTGGCAGAACCCCACCATGCGTGGATGCTTTAATCGCGGCAAAGGTGAAACGCGTTATTATTCCGTTTACTGATCCCAATCCGCGCGTGAATGGTAATGGTATTAATCAATTACAACAAGCTGGCATTGAAGTTATCACAGGTGTGGAAGCCAAAAAAGCAGCAGCATTAAATCGAATGTTTTTACATGCTATGGCAACGCGACGAGCTTATGTGATTGCCAAATGGGCGATGACCTTAGATGGTCAATTAACATTAGCAAATCCTCATCAACGTTGGATTACTAGCGAAGATGCGCGAAATCATACGCATCTACAACGAGCTCAAGTTGGTGCGATTTTAATTGGCGCCAATACCCTAAGATTAGATAAACCACAGTTAACTGCTAGACCACCTAATATTGATCCTGCAACTATTAAACATCCACGTCGTATTATCTTATCGAGCCATGGCAATATCGATAGTAGTTTACTCAGTAAATTACCTGGTGAAACATGGGTGGTTAGCGCGAAAGAAAATTCCTTCTCTCCTTACCCTTCTTTCGCAAGGGAAGAGGGGAACGTGACTGGAAAAATCCATCAACTCATTATGCCACATGAAAAAAATCCTAATCGAATAGATCTACAACAATTATTAACTTGGTTATTTGAACAAGAATGTAATAGCGTGCTAGTTGAAGGAGGGGCTCATACCTTAACAGCATTTTTCCAAGAAGACTTAGTCGATGAGACGCATATATATCAAGCATTAATGCATTCAGGTTGGGTAGATAAACCGGCATTGCCTTTTTTTGTTAATCAACAAAACTGGACGGTACATGAATCACAACATTTTGAACAAGATATTTTTATAAGAGCAACAAAACATGTTTAGTGGCATTGTCGAAGAAATTGGAATGGTAAAAGAAATTTTTATCACTCCAGAGTGGCAGCAATTAAAAATTCAAGCTGAAAAAACTCTCGTTGAAACGCATATCGGCGATAGTATTGCCGTCAATGGTGCTTGTCTGACAGTCATTGCGATTGATGATAAAACATTTACTTTCCAAGCTGTGCCTGAAACATTGGCAAAAACTAATTTAAGTTTTTTACAGATAGATTCACCGGTTAATTTGGAGCGAGCAATTACTGCAAACAGCCGTATTGGTGGTCATATGGTACAAGGACATGTTGATATGGTGTGTCATTTACGCACCATTGAAATTGATAAAAATGGCACATTAGCTACCTTTAGTTTGCCGGACGAGTTGAAATTATTAGTCGTAAATAAAGGCTTTATTACATTAGATGGCATGAGTTTAACCGTGATAAATAAACACGATGATCAATTTAGCATTGCTTTTATCCCGCATACCATTCAAGCCAGTATTGTGCAATTTTATCAACCAGGACAAAAAGTAAATTTGGAAGTTGATGTGATTGGTAAATATGTACATCAGTATTTCATTCATCACCAAGAGCAAGTCATTCAAAATATTATTTAGGTCATCACCATGCAAAACATAAAACAAGCAATTGAAGATATTCGCCAAGGCAAAATGATCATTGTCACAGATGATGAATTTCGTGAAAATGAAGGAGACTTGATTATTGCAGCAGAAAAAATTACCCCAGCAGGGGTGAATTTTATGATTAAGCAGGGTGGTGGTTTGATTTGCCTAGCCATGACGGGAGAAAAACTCGACCAGTTACAAATCAATTTTATGGATCCTAATCGACAAGCGGATGATCTTTCCACGCCATTTACAATGAGTATTGATGCTAAGTATGGGATTACAACGGGTATCTCCGCAGCAGAGCGTGCGCATACTATTTTAACTGCTGTTAATCCACAAGCAAATTCAGCTGATTTAATAACACCAGGGCATGTTTTTCCATTACGAGCACGTGATAATGGCGTGTTTGATCGCCCAGGTCATACGGAAGCTGCCGTAGACTTGGCAAGATTGGCGGGCCTTCAACCAGCAGGGGTTATTTGTGAAATTATTGGCGAAGATGGCTCTATGTTGCGAGGCGAAGCACTAGAACAATATGCTCAGCAACATAGTCTAACAATGATAAGTGTACGATCATTGATTGAGTATCGTCGTCAACATGAACCTCAGACAGTAAAAAAAACGGTGACAGAGTCGGGGCGAATGTTAAAAGCGGCACATTGCGCTATACAAACTGATTTTGGAATATTTCAGTTACATGTATTTCGTGATAGAGTCACACAACTTGAACATGTTGCATTAGTGATGGGTGATGTCAATGGGGCACATAGTCCATTAGTGAGGTTGCATTCTTCTTGTTTAACGGGTGACATTTTCAGCTCCAAACATTGTGATTGTGGTAAGCAATTACACAATGCGATGCAAAAAATCGCCGAAGAAAATTGTGGTGTGATTTTGTATTTGAATCAAGAAGGACGAGGTATCGGTTTAACCAATAAAGTGTTAGCCTATGCTTTGCAACAGCAAGGATATGATACGGTACATGCGAATTTAGCGCTGGGCTTGCCAGCAGATGCCAGGGATTATACGATGGCGGCAGATATGCTAAAACACCTGGGGGTGTCAGATATGCGTTTGATGACTAATAATCCAGACAAGTTGCGAGTACTATCTCAATTATTGCATGCAACCATTGAAAGGATTCCGCATCAAATAACAGAGTATGATTTTTGCAGGGATTATCTGCAAACAAAGCGGGATAGTTTAGGTCATTTTTTAAATTTATCGGCTGAACATTAATATGAAAATAAAGGATATAAAATTTAACTTACTTATTATCAGTATTTTGATGCTTATTACTGCACCAGCGTATGCTTATTTAGATAGTGGTACAGGTAGCGTTATTATCCAAATGCTATTTGCAGGTATTGCTGGGTTATTAGCAATTTTGAAATTATATTGGGAAAAAGCCAAAGCTAGCTGGCGATGGTTTTGTCATTTATTCAAACGCAAACAAAAACCTGAAAGCAAGCCAGTTTCTCAACCAACTTCATCACTCAATCAAAAATCACATCATGATAAAACGCGATAGTG
This sequence comes from Gammaproteobacteria bacterium, assembly GCA_020051015.1. GTDB lineage: Bacteria > Pseudomonadota > Gammaproteobacteria > UBA1113 > UBA1113 > JABEVJ01. The sequence goes on along the minus strand of JAGVJQ010000003.1, from coordinate 22,129 downwards.
CTTCTTTTAGAGATCCCGCGGGACATGTCTATTGGCAAGAAGATACTATTTATCGCACGGTTATGCCTGGTTTTGCTGAAGCATTTGATGCCGTACGACAAACGCAGGTAATTAAAAACTGGATCGATAAAGGTATGCTCTGGCCTGAAGAACAAGTGCCAACAAATCAATTAGAATGCGCTCAACATGCTTATGCATTATTAAAACACCCTAAGTTTCCTTTTATTTCTTATCCTTATGAGTGGTCATTTGCCATGTTGAAAGATGCAGCCTTGTTTCATCTAGAGTTGATGTTAGATGCATTATCTCACGATATTATGTTAAATGATGCGTCAGCGTTTAATGTTCAATTTAATGGCGTTAATCCAGTATTTATTGATCATTTAGCTTTTCGTCCTTATGTGCCTGGTGAATATTGGCAAGCCCATAAACAATTTTTCGAACAATTTCTCAATCCATTGTTGCTACAAGCCTATTGTGGCGTTCCTTTTCAAGGATGGTATCGTGGTAATGTAAACGGTATTTCAACTGCTGAAATCGCTAAATTACTACCTTTGCGATGTCGATTAAATTGGCATGTATTTTTTCATATTATGTTGCAAGCACATTTTGATAAAGCACAAAGACCTGATGTCGCAAAAGTGGCCAAACAAGTCCACATGCCAAAACATGGATTGCAGCATTTATGGCAGAGTTTGCATAAGTGGATTAGCAAATTACACGATAAAGCACCGACGAGTCATTGGCAATCTTATGCAAAAACACATTCTTATGAGAATGAGCAGTTTGCAATAAAAAAAGTGTTTGTTAGCGAATTTATCGAGCAGACTCAACCGGATTTAGTGTGGGATTTAGGCTGCAATATTGGTATTTTTAGTGAGTTGGCTTTACAAGCTGGAGCAAAACGTGTCATTGGTTTTGATAATGATCATAGTGCTTTAGCAGTAGCGTATGAAACAGCAAAAAAAAATAAGCTGGCATTTACGCCATTATTTATGGATATGACTAACCCATCTCCTGCACAAGGCTGGTATGAGACAGAGCGATTATCGTTAACAAAACGCAATAAACCCGATGCAATATTAGCGTTGGCTTTGGTACATCATTTAGCAATTGGCGCGAATATTCCTTTACCCATGATCGTTGATTGGCTCATTGATTTGGCACCCACTGGTGTGATTGAGTTTGTTCCTAAAACCGATCCGATGGTGCAGATAATGCTGAGTCAACGGCAAGATATTTTTACTGATTATACTATTGAAGCTTTTATCAATTTATTATCACAAAAAGCTAATATTATCTTGCGAGTGAAATTAAGTGAAAGCGGACGCGAGCTGATCCAGTTTAGGAAATAGTTTATTGTTTAATTTAGATTAAATACTATGTCGAATGTCAACTCTTTACGAGAGGGCATCTCAATAGAATGTGTTAAGGCATTAAAAACATGTTAATTATTCTTGCGCCATTATTGATTTTACTCGCGCCCTTTATTTATTTTGTAAAATTTTTCCAAGTCCCCATGATGCATGTGGAATTTATTTACTTGGTTGCAACGATAATTGGTATAAGTCTGGTCTCAAGTTTGTTGCTATGGCGGGCAGGGTGGATACGACTGATCATTGTACAGACATTTTTAATTACGTTTGCATTAAGTTTTTTGCCCAGTTTTCAAAATACCCTTTGGCTTAAGGTGGCATTCTTTGTCATATTAGGCTTATCCATTTGGTTAGGCAAAAAAGCCTTGCCAGTATTTACTTATATGGCAGGAATATTTTGTTTAGCCTTATTAATATTTCCAGTAGGGAAGCAATTTAATGAGACAACTATTTCGCAAAAAAACATCAAGCAGGCTATAGATGGATCTCAGACAGGCCTTTCTCCTCCACAAACGAGGGAAGAGAGTAAAAGCAAATTACCGCCGATTATTCATATTATTTTTGATGAGCATATTGGTGTGGATGCGATACCGACTGATACACCACAAGGTAAACAATTGCAGGATTTAATTAAAACGTTTTATCCTCATTATGGTTTTCGACTTTATAGCAATGCTTATAGTCGTTATAGTCGGACATATGATTCTATCCCTAACTTATTAAATTTCACCCTTGAGCAACAAGATTCATATTATTTTCCTGGTGGATTCTCCGAGCAAATTTTAACGCAAAATAAAGATTTTGAATTATTGTCTAGCATGGGATACAAAATTCATGTTGTGCAACCGGTCTATATTGATTTTTGCCATGCAAATCAAGTGAATTATGAGTCTTGTTATAGTTATCCAGTTTATAGTTTGAAATATTTTTACCAATTAGATTTTCCTTGGCAACAACGATATGGGTATTTATTAAAGAGTTATTTATTTTCTTCTTCGATTTTTCAAGGGACAGCTTATACCTATATGTTTGGATTACGTCCCGTTGCTCAAGCAATAGGTATAAGTCTGCCACGTTGGGGTTGGGACCAAAATCAAATGAGTACCATCATGACCTTAACAGCGTTACAAGATTTAAAACAAGATGTGTTACATCATGCTGATGATGGCACAGCTTTTTTTGCTCATATTTTATTGCCACATTCTCCTTATATTTATGATCAAAATTGTCAAATCCATTCACAACCAATGGATTGGCTGATTAATTATGATTTTGGTCCACAAGGCAATACCCCGGAACGACGCGCATTACGTTATCAATTGTATGAAACCCAAACTTTTTGTTTATATAAGCAATTACAAAATATATTCGATGCGTGGCAACAGGCGGGTATTATGAATAATGCCATCATCATTGTGAATGGCGATCATAGCTCACGTTTGCCAGTTGTTGCACCGACGATTGAAAGTCAGGGCAAAAGCAGTAAACAAGATTTTGATGATGCTTATCCAGCATTATTTGCTGTAAAAGCCCCGGGCTATCAAGCAGGAATAGATGACTCGCAAGCAACGATTACTTATTTATTTGGCCGAGTGATGGAACAAGTAACCGGACAATCCTTGGTAATAGATGACAATGCTCCCTATGTGTTTTTGACAAATGATGTACCAGGGTTGCGGGGAATGCAGGTGAAAGAGGCAATTTCCTCATTTAAATAATAAGGCTACATTTACTTAAAATGCCAAAACGCTATCTGTATTTACTACAATCTTAACGAAGAAGGCCTATTTTCAGGAGGTGGCGTGTGTAAGGTAAGTTGATTCTTACCTAAAATGCTATTAAAACTAGTGAAGTTTCTATGTTCTGAAAGCATCGGAGAACGAATAGCAAAAATGATATGATCAAAATGTTCACGTCGCTTATCAATTTCACGTGCATAAGTTTCAGCAATAATTTCTGGATTATTATTAAAACAACCACAACCCCAAGCGCTTAAAACCACATGGCGCTGCTGATTAATAATCAAGGTATCTAGCTGTGCCTGAATTCGCTCGGTAATTATTCGCAGATAATTAGCTTGCGCATTGTTACCGCTATTAACATGCTGATGAGATAAATCAGGAGCTGCTGAACGTAATTCATAAAAAGGGGTGTAATGGTTTTGAGGGAGAAAATTAAAGCTGCTAGCACAATCCGTAACGAAATTGCCTTTTGCTCGAAATTCTTGTGCATCGGCTTCTTTAAAGTATTCTTGATCACGAAACAATACTTGTTGCTGAGGATTGAAAAAAACTTTTCTTGCCGGGTGATTTCCTAATTCTGGTAATCTAGCTAATAAACCACGTTCACCTTCAGTCATTTCGCAACTATTAATTAACTCACTCATCCATGGCTGATAACAAAATGTTTTTAATTTTTCATCAAAATAAACGGCATGTTCATCAGCAAACATCAATCCAAGCGTGGTACGTAAGAACATATTTTCTTCTTGTGCTGTGCGTTGTTCAAATACCCCACCACCTGGAAACGCACTATTTGCATTATTTAATACGGCATAGGTTTTACCGAATTGTGCGGTGAATTTACCGACCGCTGTTCCCCAATCATCGGGAACTACCTCAACTACGCCTGGGGTGGATTGCTTGGTTGCTTGCCAGCGTTGCAAGTTATTTTCTGCTTCGATATATAATTTTTTCCGATGCACTGGGGAAAAAATGGTGTCTAATGTTTTAGAAAAAACCTTATGCAGTTCAAAATTTCCACTAAATAATCCCCACATATAAGGACGGTTGTTTTGCAAATGTTGTAAGATTATTTTGGGAATAGTCATATTCTTTTCCTTATTTAACTTCCTAAAATTCAAACTAACTTAATAAAGCAATAATAACCTAGTTTGAACATTTAGTCCTTATATTTACACCTTCATTAAGGAGAAATTAATGAAGGTGCAATACGACATGATTTATCAATAGTCGATTTGATATTTTCTGCCAAATAAGGAATCAGCTCTCTATCACCCTCGGGAATATTTGCGGGTACAGATGATACGATTTGAGTTATAGACGAATCATTATATTGCAATGATTCTAATTCAATAGAATTATTTACAACTATTGCATCGTTTAATGTAAGCAAACGCTGATCAGGCTGGATAATGCCTTGTTTATATGCATTTTCATTCATTTCTTCAGAGGAAATATTTCCAGGAAAATAAATTTCTAAAGAAAAGCCACGTTTTGCAAAATCAGCATTATTAACGACTTCAAATAATGACGGCTGGTAATTTAGATAGTGCCCTACAATCCCTGGTGTTTGAATAATAATTACTTTTGCAACATCTCGATCAAGTCGAGGATGCCAATTATCATTTTTGCCAGAACCAGTAACAATGGTAATTTCAGAATTATTTATAGTCATATTTTTAATACACTGTAACTTAATATCAGGCTCATGACTATTTAATAAGCGTTCTTGATATTGAGTAAACATATCTGGATTAACCAAGAGTTGTTTTCGGGGATTAGTAAATACAGCGGGCATGCCAAGGACAAAAATCGTCCCATTTTTCGGAATAAAAGAAAGGTTGGCATAAGCTGTAGCCGTCTTGTGGCATTCAGTAGCTGAATATAAAACGCCTGAGTTATTTTCTCTGACATACTCTGCGATATCAAAATGCGCTTCTCGACGATTAGAATGGGGTGCGCCCAAAATACCACGTCGCATGGCATGCTCTAATTCTTTAGTTCCTACGGAGCCGCGAAGTAACAAATCAGGTGCTGGTTCAATAACCTCTGCGAGATGCTTGCTAAAATCATAATTTTGCTGAGCTTTATCTTGCGTTGAATTAAAATATTTTAATTGGTTACCAAAAAAAGCAAAGGACGATTGTCTCCTTGTTAAGGCTACAGATAATTTGTGTATAAAAGTCATGATATTTTCTAAGTAATTACTGTTTAATGGATATTGTGCATAATATGGATCTTAACTTATTTACATTAAGAAAATATTATGCTTAAAAGATTATTAAGTTGTTGCGAATTCTAGCTATATCGACGTGCCTGTATCGCAAGGACATAAGTGATGGAACTGATTTAACGTTTAAAAAATAACCAAAAAAATTGACTTAATATTCAAGAAAATGGTAAAAGGAGCAGAAATTTTTTGTTAAAAATAGGATCTTGCATATGTTTTTTAAACCAGTCTCAACACCGTTGATAAACGCTACGGCTACTTATGGCGCTCGTGCAGTAAATTACCTTATTAATCAAGCTACTACTTCAGCAAGGCAGTTTTTTTCTCATCTCACGAATCATGAAGATGCCACTCCAACATTATCTCGGCAATCAGATGAAAAAAGTTCATCTAAGCCGCCAAGACCGATGCAACCTTAATTGTTGACGCAGCCTCAATAGGGCTGTTCAAATTGAGAACAAAATTTATTGACGTTATAGTTAAGGAAATGGTAAAATAAGAAAAATTAATTGCAGGAGATTGGTATGTTTGCTCGTATATTTAAGCCAGGCAATGGTGCTGCAGAAGTTGTTGCTACTTTAGTTGCTGGTTATGCAGCAGAAAAGATTACCAATAGCAACTTTTTTAATACCGCTATTTATACTCAAGAAAACCCAGCATCTTCATCCAATCCATCTCAACAAATCTCAACCCCACGATCCCCTCGCCGTAGTACGAGTCCCTCATAAAAATATAATCTGTTGAAATAATTTATTTTCCATATAAAAAAGGGAGCCTATTGGCTCCCTTTTTTCATTTGAGATTTCCCCTCATGTCAGCTAAAGCCATTATAAGTGGCGTTTAATATCAGCTAAGCAGTCGGGCCAGCAAATTTTTTACAAACATATCCCACGCCTTCGATTGCTACTGAAGCAGCCGTGGTTGCAACTGCCGCGTTTCCTGCGCCGCGAAAGAATCCTGCTGCACCATGTTTTACAGCAATACTTTTAGCCGTACTCCACATGGATGGGGTTTTTAATGATTCTGTAGGATTTGTTACTCCTGTCATTCCTCGGATCTGGTTTTTGTTAACCACATCTAAAGGCGTTGTCACGGCGGCCGTTACTGGTCCAGCAATAACACTACTAAGTAATAGCGTGGTTGGGCTGTCTGGTAATCCTGCTTTTTCTTGTAATTGTTTATTTACTGCACCATGCACAGCAATAAGCCCCATTGCCGCAGCAGTATTTCGCATAAATCGAATGGGTGCGCCTTGTACACCATACGCTAACTTACGAGTTATGCCAGGTAAAGCCGGCTCAATTTTTAACGCATGATGGACCCGACCATTAGAAAAGTAGGTAGTCATAGCGGTATCTAACGCTCCTACCGTAGTACATACGGTAGCCGTTCGCATTAAGTTTCCTTTACTAGCTGCAACGTTATGTTTCGAATTTGATTCATGTGACTCTGTTTCTAAAGCTTCATGGTGACCTTGGTTAGTCGGATGCGTATGGCCGGGTATCGCTTTCGCAATAGTTTCCCTTTGACCAATAGCAAAGTTTTTTGCTTGAGCACCTTGAATAGCCTTAACCACGCCCATAATATGGGTCCACATGCTAGGATTTTCTTCTAATGTGGTGGCGGTTTGAGCTAAGACTCGCTTATATTCAGCAGGATATAATAAAACCGCGATCACAGTACCAGCGATAGCGCCTTGGACAAATGAATTGCCTAAAACTTGCTGTACCATGGTTGGTTTTGCCGCCATAGCTGCTTGTTTAGTGTCAGTTGGCATCGTGATTGGGGTTTCAACTGGTTGGGTAGTTGATACTTGTTCTGTTGTTCCTGGCATAATCTCTTCACTCTTCGCTAATAAAATGTATAAAAATAAAATTGTTTTATTTATAATATCATTTGAATATTAATAAAAAATTAGCAAATTTGAATTTGTTAACGATTTTTAAATTAGAGATCAGTAAACTAATTACCCGCACGACAATAACTTATAGTCTTTCTTGTTTAGCTTATTTTTCTAGTAATAGTAATATATTGTGTAATGTAAAAGGGGAGCTTTGTGCTCCCCCTTTATTTCGAGATCCTGCCATGTCATTGTTTAAAGTACAATGACATGGTTCTATATCGCTAAGCTGTTGGGCCCGAGAGATTTTGACATGCATGCTGGACGCCACTTATTACACTCGACGCAATAGTTAGGGCCGCAGCATTCTTACCAGTGTTATGGAAAAATCCTCTATAACCACCTTTCGATGCAATCATTTTTGTCGTTTCCCATGCCGAAGGAGCTGATACAGGCTCTTGTGGTTGAGTGACACCTGTCATCATACGGCTCTGCCATTCACTTATGTTGTTAAGTGGGGTTGCTGCCACTGCAGTTACCGGTCCAGAAACAAGACCGCTGACTAGTGTTGTTCTATAATCGTCAAATAACCTCGTTTCTTGAAGTTGCTTATTAACTCCCTCATGAACAGCAGTAAGTCCCGTTATAGTGGTCATATTACGTGCGAACCGCGTTCCTGCACTTTGTAAACCATAGGAAATGGTACGTTTCGCCGTTTCTAGTAAATTACCGGTGTTCAATCCGGATATGTTCTGGATGAGCATGTCTTTGTGAACTCTCCGGTTAGCAGAATACGTAGTAGTGAGGGTATCAAATCCCGCAGCAGTAGCATATATTAATCCTGTTTGGGCAAGATTTTTATGCTTGGTTGTCGTTGCATCCTGATGATTTTGATTATTATCAGGATTTGATCGATGCGGAGGTGATGTCTGGTTATGTTCTGCTGTCATTGCTATGGCGACACTTGTTGCTGGAGCAACATTTAAAATCTTACTCTTACCAAAAAATATCTTACCCATACCAAATAAAAAGTTATGTCTTGTTGAAGAAAGAGGGCTTCTAGCCCATGCGGGCATAGCGTCAGCTTTCATACGCGGTTCTAGTGGATAAGTAGATCCAGCAACACCATAACTCGTAATCAAAGCTTGCGTAAATACATTAGATAAAGGTTGCTGTGCCGTTGTTGGTTTGGTCGCAGCCGCTGCTTGATTACTAACAGTTGGCATTGGGGTTGGTGTTTCAACTGGTTGGCTAGTTGATGTTTGTTCGTTTGGCATAATTTCTCCACTTTTACTACAAGGATATAAAAATAAAATTGTTTGAAATATAATATCTTTTTAATATTAATAAAAAATTAACAAAACCGAATTTGCAAAATATTTCCTTAGTACTGGACAATTTTTAATAAATGAACCCCAAGAGGCACCAAGTCAAGGCATTGAAATTCATGTAGCCCGTATTAAAGCGGAAAAGATGCACTGATATTCGTTATTCATCATTATTGAAAAGTGTTAATGGTTAGGATATTTATTGGCGTAGCGTAATACGGGGAATCGATGGTAAATCACCAAGTTGATTTAATAGAGTAGCGAAAATTTGTTTAACACGGAGATGATTTTTAAATCAGATCTCACCTAGGTTTAGTTCATATAGCAAAAAGGATAAGGCCGCTAAAGATGTTTAAATCTTGGCAATCAACATAGCAATTTCTAGCGCTTGTTCGTAATTCAAGCGTGGATCGACTGGGCTTTTATAAGCATGGTGTAAATCATCATCGGTTAAGCCGCGGGCGCCACCGGTGCATTCAGTGACATTATCGCCGGTTAATTCCAGATGAACGCCACCCAGATGTGAACCAAGTTGGCGATGAATAGTAAACGATTGTTTTAATTCCGATAAAATATCTTCAAAACGACGAGTTTTGTATTGGTTAGCAGTTGTTTGTGTATTGCCATGCATCGGGTCGCATGACCACAGTACTTGATAGCCGGAACGGTTAACTTGTTCAATCAAGGGTGGGAGTTTTTCAGCAACGGCGTGGTGTCCCATCCGATGAATTAAGGTTAATTTGCCAGGTTCATTAGTGGGATTTAATACTTCGATTATACGTAACAACGCATCACCACTAACACTAGGCCCAATTTTTATCGCGACTGGATTCGCAATGCCGCGCATATATTCAATGTGTGCGCCATCTAATTGGCCAGTACGCATGCCAATCCAGGGAAAATGGGTTGATAGGTTATACCATTTATCATCTTCAGCTAAGTGGCGTGTCAAGGCTTGTTCATAGGGCAATAGTAGTGCTTCATGGCTGGTATAAAGATTAACCCGCGCGAGTTCGCTGGTATCAATGCCTGGAATAATACTCAAAAGCTCTAATGTCGAGCGAATATTACTAGCGATATTTTCATAATCATTGGCATGGGATGAATGTTTAGCAAAATCGAGCTGCCAGTATTCAGGATGGTGTAAATCAGCAAATCCGCCATTTACTAACGCACGGATATGATTTAGTGTTGCGGCAGAGTAATTATAACCGCGTAACATATTCTGCGGATTAGGGGTGCGACTTTCTTCGGTAAAGGCTGGTTCATTGATTAAATCGCCACGATAACTAGGTAGCGTGATATCACCGCGTGTTTCAGTATCCGCTGATCGAGGTTTAGCATATTGACCGGCTACACGACCGACACGAATAATGGGTTTTTTCATGCCATGCAATAAAATCAAGCTCATTTGTAATAAAATTTTGAGCTTATTCGTAATATTATCGGTATGACAATCAGTAAAGCTTTCAGCACAATCGCCGCCTTGCAATAAAAAACGTTTGCCTTGTTGGGCTTCAGCTAATGCTTGGCGAAGTGTGTTAACCTCAAAATGAGTAACCAATGGTGGCATATTAGTAAGTTCATGCACAACATGCTCAACGGCATGTTCACTAGGGTAAACTGGTTGTTGTATGATGGGTTGGCTTTTCCAACTATGCGGTGACCAAGCTTTTTTATTCATTTTGGGCAGTTGTTTTATCAAAGCACTAATTATGCCATTTTTTTTTCAATTAGTCGATAACCTCATTGAGGGATATATGCCTCTCATCGAGGTTATAATTTGATATCACATAATTTTTTTGATTTTTTCAAGCAGTAGCGTTAAACTAAATTCGTCATGGAATGTTTATGTATAAAACATAATCAAAATGACGTGAGAGTTAACAATAATTATACAAGCGGTTGGAATTGCATGTTTTACCAAGAGATGCCTCAGCGCGAAACAACAACAAGATTTATACGGAGATCACGTGTCATGTCAAAGGGACAAAGCCTACAAGACCCATTTTTGAATTCATTGCGCAAAGAAAAGGTGCCAGTTTCAATTTACCTGGTAAATGGTATTAAATTACAGGGACAAATTGAATCATTCGACCAGTTTGTAATTTTATTGAAAAACACTGTTAGCCAAATGGTTTACAAGCATGCAATTTCTACTATTGTTCCAGCACGTAATGTGCGTATGGGAACAGGCTTTAGCGCAGTAGAAGAGCAGGCATTTGCAATAGAAGAATAAATCTTGTTTGATCGGCCAGAGCGCGGCGAAACCGCAATTTTAGTACACGTAAATTTTGGCAACCGCTCTCTTGATGAAGATCTCCTCGAATTTGAGCAATTAGCATTGTCTGCGGGAGCTAATCCCGCAGCGGTGATTGTTGCCAAACGTCATGAACCTGAAGCAAAATTTTTTGTTGGTAGCGGCAAAGCGGAAGAAATTCGCGATGCGGTGCAATTACATCAAGCTGATCTCGTTTTAATTAATCACCCACTTACTCCTGCACAAGAGCGTAACCTCGAGCGTTTTCTCGAGTGCCGTGTTTTAGATCGTATTGGTTTAATTCTCGATATCTTTGCGTTACGAGCACGTACATTTGAAGGTAAATTACAAGTCGAACTAGCGCAATTACAACATTTATCGACGCGTTTAGTGCGCGGTTGGACTCACTTGGAACGACAAAAGGGTGGTATTGGTTTACGCGGTCCAGGTGAAACACAATTAGAAACTGACCGTCGTTTAATTCGTAATCGGATGAAGACGATCCATAAACGATTAGATAAAGTGCGTTCGCAGCGTGGACAAATGCGTCGCTCACGTGAACGAACACCAGTACCAACAGTTTCAATTGTTGGTTACACCAATGCGGGTAAGTCCAGTTTATTTAATCAACTTACAATGGCAGAAACCTATGTTGCGGATCAATTGTTTGCAACATTAGACCCAACGTTACGTCGCTTGGATATCCCTGGTTATGGCCATGTTGTATTAGCCGATACAGTAGGTTTTATTCGAGAATTACCACATGATTTGGTTGATGCATTTTATGCAACGTTGGAAGAAACGCGCGAAGCTGATTTATTAATCCATGTTGTTGATGTGCATAATGAAGCGCGTAATGAACATATTGCCGAAGTTGAATCGGTGTTAAAACAAATTGAAGCGGATAACGTACCGCAAATTATAGTGTTAAATAAAATTGATTTATTACCTGACTGTAAACCACATGTGGAATATAACGACCAAAATCAACCAGCAACAGTTTGGTTATCTGCTTTAAAACAACAAGGATTGGATTTATTAAAACAAGCTATCGCTGAACGGTTACGCGAAGGCTTTATCACGGACATTTTAACGATTCCTCCTCGTTTGGCTTCATTGCGCGCGACACTTTACCAACGCGGCGTTGTACAAGCCGAAACGATAGACGAGCAAGGAAATTGTCTGATTACCGTTATTTTGCCGTCGTGGGAGATTGTGCATCTAAAAGCGCAATTGGGTTAATGTTATCGCACAAGGCATAGGTATCTTATTTATATCTTAAGCTTTTTTCGATTGCACAATCCTTTGAGTCGTTTGCAGTCCAGGTTGTGGCAAAGACAATAATTTTAATACTTGTTTTTGTGTGCTCGCTAATAGCTCTGTTTCAAAGAACGTACTTTTGGGTGGAATGCTCATCACGTCACTTAATAAGTCATTTAGTTGTGTTAAATTATTTTTGATAATGTTTAAGTTATTATTGTTTTTCAGTCCATAAATTTTTTCTGCTACTTCCATTATATCTCATATCAGCGCCATGTTATTTACAAGTAACTTATTGAATTTGTTAAATATTTAAATTTTAAAAGCAACATAGTATTGCTGCCAAAAGTACCTCTTGCTGTCGCCTAGAGAATGATATTTTTATGAAAATCCAGTATTCACGCTGGATTTTCAATGTTTATCCTTGACATGCGCTGGATATTCATTGATAATTAAGTATTATGACATACATTAACAGACTTATTCAAAACAATATCTGCCAGGCACTGGAACGGAACAAGAGTGTTCTGTTATTAGGTCCGCGCCAAACAGGTAAAACCACATTGATTCAACAGGCAATTCGGCCCGATATTAGTTATTCTTTTGCTAAAGCTAGTACTCGGCAGCGCTATGAACAAAATCCTGCATTGTTAGAGGCTGAGTTAGAGGCACAAATTAAATCTTATTCTCGAATGCCGGTCGTTTTTATTGATGAAGTGCAAAAAATCCCACGAATAATGGATGTTGCTCAAAGCATGATTGATAGTAAACTGGCAAAGTTTATTTTAACCGGCTCATCGGCACGCAAATTAAAACACAGTCGCGAGTTAAATTTACTCCCAGGTCGAGTGGTAGTTTTTACTATGACGCCATTACTTTATGAAGAGCTTCCAGAAACAAAGCGTAATTTAGAAGACATTCTTTTATATGGTACTTTGCCTGGGATTATTAATGAAAGTGATTATCGTATGCGGGAAACTGATCTTTACTCGTATGTTACAACTTATTTGGAAGAAGAAATTCGCGCCGAAGCAGTGGTAAGGAATGTGGGTAGTTTTTCTCGTTTTCTTGAAATTGCTGCAGGTGAGGCCGGTAAACAATTAAATTACACACGGTTATCACAAGATATTGGAGTGGCAGCTACAACAATAACTAGTTATTACCAGATTCTAGAAGATTGTTTAATCCTAACTAGAATCGATCCTATCATTGATGGCCAAACTAAGCGTAGATTAATTAAATCGCCAAAGTATCTATTTTTTGATTTGGGTATACGGCGAGCCTGTGCTAATGAAGGAATTCAATTACCATCTCGAATGATTTATGACTTATTTGAGCATTATGTTGGTAATGAATTGGTGAGACTAAGTCAATTAATCTCACCACATATTAAAGTTAGATATTGGCGTGATACAGCAGGACCTGAAGTTGATTATGTTTTAGATGTTGCACATTGTTATATTCCAATAGAAGTTAAGTGGTCAGATAAACCTAATGAATCGGATGCTAAACATCTTAAAAAATTTATTGAAGAATATGCTAACGTAACGCAGGCCTATATTGTTTGCCGTACACCTTATCGATATCAAATTACTGATAAAATAACTGCATTACCTTGGCAGGAAATTAATTTGATATTTGGAGAGATAAAAGAATAAGAAATTTAGGGCGTGTAAAATCACGCCCTAAATTGGCTACTTACCGCATCTTTCTCACAAACGTAGTACGCTTAGTCAAGTGCTTTAATTTACTCGCACCAACATAAGTACATGCCGAGCGCAAACCACCTAATACACTCTTAATGGTTTCTTCAACAGGGCCTCGATATGGCACACGCATGGTGGCACCTTCAGAGGCGCGATAGTGGGCTACTCCACCATAGTATTTATGCATAGCGGTGTCGGAGCTCATGCCATAAAACAATTTAAATTGCTTACCGTTTTCTTCGATTAATTCACCACCTGATTCATCATGTCCGGCAAACATGCCGCCTAACATAACAAAATCGGCACCACCAGCAAAGGCTTTCGCCACGTCGCCAGATTCACGACAACCACCGTCAGCAATAATATGACCACCTAAGCCATGAGCGGCATCAGCACATTCAATGATGGCTGATAATTGTGGATATCCGACCCCCGTCATCATGCGAGTGGTACAAGCCGAACCTGGGCCAATACCTACTTTAATGATATCAGCGCCAGCTAATATTAATTCTTGGGTCATATCACCGGTTACCACATTTCCGGCAATCAGGATTTTTTCTGGGTAGGCCGTACGCATACGTTTAATAAAGCCTAAGAAGGCCTCAGTGTAACCATTTGCCACGTCAACACAGATCATTGGTAGCTTATCGCCAAATTTAGCCATAATTTTTGCCACTTTATTGAAATCTTCTTCGCTGGTGCCCGTGGTAACCACGACATTTTTGAAGAAATTTTCTTTAGCATAGTCTTCGACTTGATAAAATTTGTGCAAACAGGTCAATAAGTTATACTCACCAGCCACTTTTGCAATCTCAAATGTGCCAGACGTATCCATATTACTTGCCATAACGGGTACGCAATTATAGGTCAACGGAGAGTGACGGAAGGTAAATTCACGGCTTAAATCAACTTCTTTGCGTGATGCAAGCGTGCTACGTTTAGGACAAATGAGTACATCGTTAAAATCGAGTTTAATTTCAGGATCAATACGCATGATGTTCCTTTTGGGTGATTATTGGGTATGAATTATACGGTATTTTGGGGCTGATGCGAAGACTAGATAAATTAATCGTCATCTTTACTTGCATACCTTGGCTACAGTTGCGAAAATGGGTGTTTGTTTAAACCTGCCGAAAAATCGGAGTATGTAATATGGCCTGGAATGAACCGGGTGGAAATCAAGACAACCAGAACCCATGGGGAAGAGGCAATAAACCGGCCTCATCAGATTTTCAAAAGTTTTTGCAAGAGTTTAAAAAGCACTTGCAACAGCTTGGTGGTAAGCCGCCACAAAAAAGTCCTGCCAAGTGGCAAAAGCTAAGGCAGTTCCTATCAAGTTATGGGCATTACGCTATACCAGGTGTGTTATTGGCTGTCTGGTTATTGGCGGGCATAACCATGGTTGACAGTGGTGAGCAAGCGGTAGTATTAAAATTAGGGAAATTTAATCGAACCCTTAATTCGGGTATACATTGGGTACCGCCATTGTTGGAAAAAGTTTATACTATTCCGCAACAACAAATTAATGCCGTTACCTTTACGGGCAATGTGGTGACTGGCGATGAGCAAGTGTTAGCTTTTGCATTGAATGTGCAGTATCGGATTGCTGATCCTAAAGCCTATCTCTTTGCGGTAGCTGATCCGGAGCAAAGCTTGGAAGATGCGGTGGCTTCCTCCATTTATCAAGTAATGAGTAAGCAAACGACAACGGATTTATTGGCGGATGCGAAGCAAGAGTTAAATCAGCAATTATTGGTAACATTGAATAATTCACTTAAGAGTATGAATCCTGGTTTTGTGGTGACTGATATTTCCATTCAATCCTTGGATGTGCCGGCTGCAGTAACGGATGCACGTACCGATGCATTAAAAGCTCAGCAAGATAGTCAACAAGTTGTGAATCAGGCGCAAGATAATGCTAGTCAATTATTGACACAAGCTCAAGCGCAAGCACAACAATTGATGTCTGATGCAAAAGCCTATCAGCAAAAAGTGGTATTAAAGGCACAAGGCGATACCGTGCGATATTTGGCTCTTTTGCCTGAATATCAACAAAATCCGCAAGTAACACGTGAGCGATTATATGTTGAAACGATGCAACATATTTTAGGTAAAGTAACAAAAGTATTAGTGGATGTACCAACCAATAGCCATGTTCAGATTAATGTACCATTGGCTGCAGCATTAGCTTCAGCAACGGCAACAGCACCTACTGAGGCGGCAACATCTGCTGATGGAGTCCATCAATCAAGCACAAGTGCACCAAATGCAACAGATGGTATTGCTGGTTATGGTTCGGATACAGATGCCAATTCATATTGATAGAATTATGCAGGGCACCGATAAATTATTGCCCGGGAGTAAGTAAATGTCTCGACGTTTTTGGGTATTAGGTATTGTGGTTGTGGGAGTTGCGGCACTAACATCAGCAGTGTTTACTGTGCGTGAAGGTAAGCAAGCCTTATTGTTCCAGATGGGACATTTGCAAGTAAAAACAACAGGACAACCCGTTGTATTAGGACCGGGATTACATATTAAATTGCCCTTTATTACTCAAGCGCGCCAGTTTGATATGCGTGCGCAAACATTGCCATTGACGGTGTCTGTGCGCATGGATAAAACGGGATTGGATGGTAATGCGCAATATGTCGTGTATTGGCAAATTGATAATCTACCGCAATTTTATCAATCTACGGGTGGTAGTTGGCAACAAGCAAATACATTATTATCGCAGTTGTTAACGGGGCATTTAAACTTGACTCCTGGCGCAGGCGATAGTACAACATTATCGCAACAAGCATCAGACTTGACTGCGGAATTGGGTATTAAAATTTTGGCGATCAATTATAAAGGTTTGTCTTTATCACAAAATGCATTAAATACAACCTATCAAATGATGCGTGATGCAGAAGAACAAGAAGCCAAAAAATTACGAATGAATGGCAAACTGGAAGCTAATAAAGTGGTGAGTGATGCACAAGCGCAATCAACCATTGTTGTGGCACAGGCACAGGCTGATGCCAGTAAATTACGGGCTGATGGCGATGAGCAAGCAGCAAAAATTTATGCTGATGCTTATAGCAAAGATCCAGAGTTTTATTCATTTTTAATAAATTTGGAAGCTTATGCTAATACGTTTAACTCAAAACAGGATGTGCTGGTATTGACACCAGATATGCAATTTTTTAATTATTTTAATCAACCGCAAGCAAAGTCTAGCGCAACAAAGTCTAATTGATGGGGAAATCATGGTATGATGTGGCGAGATTTTGTAGCGGCTTTGGGGTTGATGTTAGTGTTTGAAGGCATGATGCCATTTTTGTCGCCATCGCGTTGGCGGCGGATGGCCTTAAGTATGATTTCACAACATGATCCAGTGTTAAGAATTATGGGGTTTGTCTGCATGCTTATCGGCGTAGCTGTGCTGGTACTCGTGCATCATTTTGCTAACGGCGTGTGAGAGAGTGTAATGGGTAAAAATATTATTGTTTTAGGTAGCCAGTGGGGAGATGAGGGCAAAGGGAAAGTTGTCGATTTATTAACTGATAAAGTAGATTGTGTTGTTCGCTTTCAGGGTGGTCACAATGCAGGACATACTTTGGTAATTAATGGCCATAAAACCATTTTACGTTTAATTCCATCAGGTATTTTGCATGATCATGTGGTTTGCGTAATTGGTAATGGTGTGGTGTTATCGCCAACTGCTTTTTTAACCGAAGTAACCGAATTAGAAAATAATGGCGTGAATGTACGTAACAAATTACGTATTAGTTCTGCCTGTAGCTTATTATTACCTATCCATGCAGCCCTAGATAAAGCACGCGAAAAGCGTTTAGGTAAAGATGCAATTGGAACCACCGGTCGCGGTATTGGCCCAGCCTACGAAGATAAAATTGCGCGTCGTACTATCCGTATGGCTGATTTACGTGATGCGAATAAAGTCGAAGAAAAATTACGTGAAATAATGGATTATCATAATTTTACACTCGCCAATTATTATCATGCAGAACCGCTTGATTTCCAACAATCATTAGATGAATTATTGACGCAAGCTGCATCATTATTACCATTAATTGATGATACACCAGCCATTTTGCATCAATTTTATAAGCAAGGTAAAAATATTTTATTTGAAGGTGCGCAAGGTACATTTCTGGATGTTGATCATGGTACCTATCCCTTTGTTACTTCATCGAATACCACCGCCGGCGCTGCTGCTGTAGGAAGTGGTTTTGGTCCATTGTACATGGATTATGTTCTTGGTATTACCAAAGTGTATACCACGCGAGTCGGGGCGGGTCCTTTCCCAACCGAGTTGTTTGATGAAGTTGGTAGTAATATTGCAAAGCGTGGACATGAGTTTGGTTCAGTAACAGGACGGCCACGTCGTTGTGGTTGGTTTGATGCCGTAGCATTAAGTCGAGCCGCTTATGTTAATAGCATTTCTGGCTTATGCGTAACCAAACTTGATGTATTAGATGGTTTTGACACGGTTAAATTATGTGTTGGCTATCATATTAATGGTGAGTTGGTTGAGTCATTACAATTTGATGCCGAATCATTAGCGCGTTGTGAACCGGTATATGAAGAAATGCCAGGTTGGACAGAGTCAACCTATGGCGTCACGGATTATAATAAATTACCAGCAAATGCAAAGGCATATCTCAAACGTTTGGAAGAAGTCGTTGCAGTGCCAATTGATATTATTTCAACAGGCCCAGATAGACAGCATACGATTATTTTACGAAATCCATTTGTTTAGATGTTGGTAATGCCTTCCATTAAGTCGAATATGTTAATTTATTAGATCTTTCGTAGGGGCGTATTGAATACGCCCTTCTTGCCAAATCACCAATCCGACCGAAGCATAAATATCGTGGTCATTGGAAATATTGTGACAATGTGAATGATCTATTATGTTTGATAAATGGGCGTATTCAATACGCCCCTACGTAAGATCAGTGATGAGTATTTGCAAGGAGAAGAGAAACAATGAGCAAGCAGCAGTTCAAACAACATTTACAACGTGAAATTCAAGGTTTACACGATGCGGGGTTATATAAACATGAGCGTGTGATTACTAGTCCGCAACAGGCTGATATTACGGTTAACTCTGGCGAACATGTTTTAAATTTTTGTGCCAATAATTATTTAGGCTTATCCAATCATCCTGCATTACTTCAAGCTGCAAAAACATCCTTAGATGAACATGGCTTTGGTATGTCACCAGTGCGTTTTATTTGTGGTACACAAGATGTTCACAAACAACTAGAACAACGTTTATCAACATTTTTAGGCATGGAAGATACCATTCTTTACTCTTCTTGTTTTGATGCCAATGGTGGTTTATTTGAAACATTACTTGGCGAAGAAGATGCTATTATTAGTGACGCATTAAATCACGCCAGTATTATTGATGGTATTCGTCTGTGTAAAGCACAACGCCATCGTTATGAAAATAATAATATGGCTGATCTTGAGCAGAAATTAAAAGACGCACAAAATGCTCGTTTTCGTTTAATTGCAACGGATGGTGTTTTTTCAATGGATGGCATTATTGCTAATTTAAAAGCAGTATGTGATTTAGCTGATAAATACGATGCGATGGTGATGGTTGATGATTCACATGCCGTTGGATTTATGGGTGAAAAAGGTCGTGGTACACATGAATATTGTGGCGTGATGGGGCGCGTGGATATTATCACTGGCACATTAGGTAAAGCATTAGGTGGTGCATCAGGTGGTTATATCAGCGCAAGTAAAGAAATGGTGGAATGGTTGCGTAATCGTTCACGGCCTTATTTATTTTCAAATAGTTTAGCACCATCAATTACCGCAACATCATTAAAAGTACTGGATTTACTTGAACATGATGATTCTTTACGCAAACAATTAAAAGAAAACAGCTTGTATTTCCGTCAACATATGACCGATCTTGGATTTAAATTAATTCCCGGCGAGCATGCTATTATCCCCGTCATGTTAGGCGATGCTAAATTAGCAGGTGAAATGGCTAATCAATTATTAAAAGAAGGCATTTATGTGATTGGGTTTTCATTCCCTGTTGTACCTAAAGGCCAAGCCCGTATTCGTACCCAAATGTCTGCCGCTCATACTAAAGCCCAACTCGATAAAGCCATTACTGCTTTTGCTAAAGTTGGCAAAGCAATGGGGGTGATAGCATGAAAGCATTAGCTAAAACTAAAGCTGAACAAGGGTTATGGATGGTTGATGTACCTGAGCCTGAAGTTGGTCATAATGATGTTTTAATTAAAATTAAAAAAACAGCAATTTGTGGTACTGATATCCATATTTATAAGTGGGATGAGTGGGCCCGACAAACAGTGCCAGTGCCATTGGTGACAGGACATGAATTTGTTGGTGAAGTAGTCGCTATGGGTAGTGAAGTTACTGGTTTTCAAATCGGTGATCGTGTCTCAGGTGAAGGACATTTAACTTGCGGTTTTTGTCGTAATTGTCGTGCTGGTAAACGTCATTTATGTCGCAAAACACGTGGTGTTGGTTATCATGTAACAGGTTGTTTTGCTGAATATTTTGTGATGCCTGCATTTAATGTCTTTAAATTACCTGATGATGTGCCTGATCATTTAGCATCAATTCTTGATCCATTTGGTAATGCTACACACACTACACTAAAGTTTAATTTAGTCGGTGAAGATGTTTTAATTACGGGTGCAGGACCCATTGGCATGATGGCAGTAGCGATTGCTAAACATGTTGGTGCGCGAAATGTCGTTATTACTGATATGAATGAATATCGCTTGGAATTAGCTCGTACCATGGGTGCAACACGAGCAATTAATCCTCAACAAACTCCCTTGCGTGATGTGATGAAAGAGTTGCGTATTAATGAAGGCTTTGATGTGGGTTTAGAAATGTCGGGTAATGCGCAAGCATTCAATCAAATGTTGGATGTGATGAATCATGGTGGCAATGTTGCTTTATTAGGTCTTTTACCAACGGGAACGGGTATTGATTGGAACCATGTGATTTTTAAAATGCTAACAGTACAAGGCATCTATGGTCGTGAAATGTTTGAAACTTGGTATAAGATGGTGAGTATGCTGCAAAGTGGCTTGAATATTGAGCCAGTGATTACGCATCAATTTCCAGTCGATGAATTTGAACAAGGTTTTCAAACCATGATGAGTGGTCAAAGCGGTAAAGTGATTTTGAATTGGGACTAGCGAACTGTAAACAGCCCCTAAGTTTTTGCTAAGCATTTAACTATAAAATAGTAAATTATTTATTGTTATTCAAGTAGTAAAAATGCGTAAAAGTTCATTAAACCCTGAATATTTAGAATATTTATTATGCTTATGTGATATGGCTTTAGCCCATGTTTGTCAAAGCATTGATGGTATTCCCGAGAATATTGTTCGGATAACAAGACCTTATATATCACAAGATAATGGTGGTTTCGGCTTATTGGGACATGCTTTCCCCCATACGGAAATTACATCAATAAGTTCAATAATGCTGTCTTCTCAAAAAGAATCTGAAATGAATAATGATAGTTTAGTCGTTCGTCAACAACGACTAAACGCTACTTTTTTCAGCGGAGTTTATCCTTCGATAGTAAAAAAGGCTAGTGATGATTATGCTAAAGTAGAGCATTATCGCAAGCTTCCTTCGTTAAATTATGATGACCGTGCACATTTAGTGCGGCAGTATAAAACGGGAAGATGTTTGGATTTAAGCGCATTAGCACTTAATTTTTTGAAGCACATGCCAGTTAAATATCCTGTCTCAGTCGAAATGTTTGATGGTTATAATAATAATTTTGATCATGTATTTTTAGTATTGGGGCGTCCGCCTTATACTGATCCATTAAACTTTGCCGATTGGCCAGAAGATACGGTTATATTGGATCCATGGCTGCGGTGTCGATTTTTATTAAAGCAATTACCCGAGTATTGGCGTGATATGGCTTATCTTAATAACTGGGCTGGGATGCGGACTTGGCCGCAGCTTAATCAAATTATGGATGAGCAGACATTACCGGATGAAAATCACCCTTTCTTCACAAAGTTGATTGCTGAATTACGTACTAGAGAATTACTTTTGCCAAAAGAAGTTAAGCAACAATTACAACTTGAAAGCCGTTCATGCGAAGCTCGACGAATGGGGCGCTAATTGAATAATACGTTTTTAATACGTCGGCATTTTCGGATCAACCGTTTTAGCCCACGCATCAATTCCACCAACTAAATTGGCAACATATTTAAATCCTGACGATGACATAAACTCAGCTGCACGTTGGCTACGGCCACCTAGTTTACAATGCACGACATAGTATTTATCTTTATCGAGCTCGGCTAATTTAGTCGGAAGGGTATTTAATGGAATTAATGTACCACCTAAGT
>JAGVJQ010000131.1 GCA_020051015.1 Gammaproteobacteria bacterium | reverse complement strand
TCGTAATCCACCACTGCTGGATAATTCAAATTATGCATATGCAAAGATCTTTTGATGGTGGATTACGAGCCTCGCGGCTCTAATCCACCCTACATAAATTGAGTACTCAAGTTGACAGATATTTTATATAAAGATCACTAGCTCCTGGTGTCAGAATATGATTGATTTCATTGTAACTAATTTTTCTTTCTACTATTGCCTCGTTTATCGCTTTTTTTCTTTCATTAATTTTTAACTTATCAAAAATGTTTGTTAGCCGTTCATCGGTAATTTTGTCACGTGTAGCAATGACAGCTGCTGCAACACAAAATTCTGGATTTTCATCAAAATTAAAATTGCGCCATTTGTTATGGCTTGTTGTTATGTCATCTGAATATAGTGCCGGAAGTACTGCTGACGTTTTATCCCATAACTTTTCAACGATCAAAACCAATTTAGTTATGATAATTGCATACTCTGTAAAATTAGGTGGATTTTTATCTGTAGCATGTTTTGCAAGAGAATTATATTTGTTTAATAAAGTGAAAAAAAGTAAACATTCATCTGTAGTTGCACGTTCATCAATATTTTCCATTAATGTTGACTTGATAAATGCAGTGAGTAAAACTTTAAGTAATTTGTGAAAAGGGCCGGGCAATATTAAATTTTCGAGGAATCCTTCAAAGCTTGCTTGATGAGAGGTTTTGCCAGCTAAATATTCTTGAGCTCGAATGCTATAAGGATTGACCCCATTGTAAATTAATATACAAAGCATACCAAATGAAAAAACATCACTACGTGTTGATGCTTGATTAGAGTCAATTAACTCTGGCGCGGAAGAAATAAAAGTACCGAGTTCTACATTATCTTTTATTTGATCTGATATTTCAGTAGCAACGCCATAATCACCAATCCATAAGTAATATTCTGTTTTACTATTTCGTTCTCGTTTACACAGCAAGATGTTAGCAGGTTTAAGATCTTTATGTATGATCATGCTACCAGTTTGAGGTGTATTATTGTGGTATAAGCTTAAATACATTGCTGCTTGTAATGCTAATGTCGTGCGTTGCGTAAAATTTTGGAGTGATAGTGCCTCATTGAGTTTCATTGCACGTTTGTTAGTAAATTCAGCTAGAGGTTTTCCGTCATGATAGGGCATGGCGAAGAAATAGAAGGGTAACTCATTTAATTTTTCTTCATGTGGTTGCTGCAAAAAGGCGGGAGTCTGGTTTGGTTCAAATGCTTCAACTAAATTGCTAGTTTGTTCGCCATATTGTCGTAAAAAGTTAATCTCGTTTTGAATTTCCGAGCGCACTGGGAGTTTTAATCCATAAGTAATCACTGTCTCGGTAAGCGATCTATCTTTGATAATGTATCGTGCTCTTATGGTTTTGATGGCAACTTTATGTGTTAAGTCGATTGAACGTGAGTTAAGATCACATTTATAGGCTAAATAGACACTACCAAAGGCGCCTTCGCCGAGTTTGTTTTTCTCCATATCAAAATAATAATCACTATTCCCAACACGATAAATGGCGCTAGTGGTATTAGGAATATAGCAATAATTATTTAAACGCAACTGTTCAGCTGCATCAACAGGAAACGAAATCTTCATGGTTTTATCATTATTGTTTGCCTAAGATAAGCGTATTATCACAAGCAAAGCTTAATGTTTACTGAAGAAAAAAATAGGTATTTGAGAGAATATTAAGAACAAAAGGGCGTTATAAACGCCCTTGATGATTATTCTTTATCGCGGAACACAATACGACCTTTTGTTAGATCATAGGGCGTCATTTGTACGGTGACTTTGTCGCCAGTCAGAATACGAATGTAATTTTTACGCATTTTGCCAGAAATATGGGCAGTAATAATGTGGCCATTTTCCAGTTTAACGCGGAACATGGTATTTGGCAGGGTTTCAATCACGACTCCCGGCATTTCAATATGATCTTCTTTGGCCATAACGTCCTCATATAAGTGTATGGAATGGTGCGTAATTTACCTTAATTCTGCTCAGATAGCAAATTATAGCGGAAACCCCACCATATCAATTTTTCAGGGACGGGCATCCTGCCCCCGCTCTCCTTATCATCCATGGTTCGAGACGCCCTTCAAACTTGATATGATGTTGCTTTCTTATTGCTGTAACAAGTCTTTAATTTCCGATTTAGTTACATTCTTGGTCTCGCCTGTATGACGGTTTTTATATTCAAATTTACCTTCGGCCAAGCTGCGTTCACCAATGACAATACGGTGTGGAATGCCAATTAATTCCATATCAGCAAACATCACACCTGGACGTTCTTGGCGATCATCATAGAGTACATCAAGCCCCATGGCAGTTAATTCAGCATATAATTCTTCAGTTGCTTTTTTAACTAAATCCGAACGATGTAAGTTAATAGGAACTAACGCAACATCAAAGGGTGCCATTGCATCGGGCCAAATAATGCCATATTCATCATGATTTTGTTCAATAGCTGCCCCAACGATACGCGAAACGCCAATACCATAGCATCCCATTTGTAATGTTACAGGCTGTCCTGATTCACCTAGGACAGTAGCATTCATTGCTTTACTATATTTATCACCTAATTGGAAAATGTGTCCAACTTCAATACCACGAGTTAGTTGTAAGTGGCCTTGCCCATCTGGGCTAATATCACCAACTACTACGTTACGAATATCGGCAACTCGAGTAGGTTCCGCACAATCACGCTGCCAGTTAACGTGTCGTAAATGTTTGCCATTTTCATTGGCACCACAAACAAAATCAGCCATATGTGCAGCATCACGATCAGCAATAACTGGGATGCCACGGCCATCTAAATTTAATGGCCCAATGAATCCAGGTTCACAACCTATATGTCTTTTGATGGTTTCGGCATCCGCTAATTGCAATGGTATTGCAACGCCAGGTAATTTCTCAGCTTTAACGGTATTTAATTCATGATCCCCACGTAAAACTAATGCTATGAGTGGGCATTCTTTACCAACACCTACAACAATTAAGGTTTTAAGACATTGTTTCGGCTCAACCTTAAGGAAAGCAGCAACATCAGCGATGCTGGTTTGAGTGGGGGTATCAACCAACTCTTTTACCTTGCCAGGAGTAGGGCGACGACCTTGTGGTACTTGTGCTTCGGCTAATTCAATGTTAGCTGTATAATCACTATCATCTGAGTAGGCTATTAAGTCTTCACCTGAATCAGCTAATACTTGGAACTCATGTGAATAACTACCACCGATACTACCCGTATCAGCAAGTACAGGTCTGAATTTGAGGCCAAGACGAGTGAAAATATTAGTATAAGCTTGAAACATTTTATCGTATGCTTTTTGCATACCAATTTCATCTAGATCAAATGAATAGGCATCTTTCATCAAGAATTCACGTGCGCGCATTACCCCAAATCGTGGTCGAACTTCATCGCGAAATTTAGTTTGAACTTGATAAACATTTAAAGGCAGTTGTTTATAGCTATGTAACTCACGCCGCATCAAATCAGTGACGACTTCTTCATGGGTTGGACCATAACAAAAATCACGTTCATGGCGATCTTTCATTTTTAACAAATGAGGACCATATTCATCCCAACGATTACTTTCTTGCCATAATTCAGCGGGTTGCACAGAGGGCATTAAAATTTCAATCGCTCCAGCTTTGTTCATTTCTTCACGGACAATCCTGGCAACTTTATTTAAAACACGTAAGCCAGTCGGCATCCAAGTGTATAAGCCAGAACCAAGTTTACGAATTAAACCGGCTCGCATCATTAATTGATGACTGACAATTTCTGCATCAGCAGGCGTTTCTTTTAAGGTAGCTAAAGGGTAACAACTGGTTCTCATTCTTTACTCTCAAACGGAAAAACCATTATTTTATCGTTACTTCAATTATTTAGCTAGTGGGAAGTGAGGGCATTCTACAATCCATCTCCATGTTTTGTATGAGTGTATTGCATACACCAATACAAAAGATCGGTAGATATACATCTAATTAGCGCTACAAACTACCCAAGAAGCTTGGTATACTATATGTCCAGTTTTGAATGTATCGGAGAAATTGTCATGCCAATTTATGAATATAAATGTCATGTCTGTGGTCATCAAGAAGATATTTTGCAAAAAATGTCCGATGAACCTTTAGTTAATTGCCCCAAATGTGGCAAACAAACATTTAACAAATTAATCTCCATGCCAGCAGGCTTTGATTTAAAAGGTAATGGCTGGTATGTCACCGATTTTAAGAATAAGTCGCCCACAAGTAGCGCAACGACCAGCGAAAATAAAACCAGTGGCTGTGGTCAAGCTGCATGCGGTACCGGAACGAGTGGTACTTGTACTAGTTAAGAATAGGGAGAGAGTTTCATGGCAAAGATCATCATTTATAGTTGGCCAGGGGTTGAAGGTTTGGCCAGCATGTCGCCATTCTCATTAAAACCAATTATTGCGGCTAAGGCCAAAGGGTTACCATTTGATGTTGAGTATGTGCGTCGCGTACCTACTTGGGTCACAACAGGTAAGCTGCCTGCAGCGATGATAGATAATAATCCCGTACTCGATTCAACTAATATAATGAAAGCAATTGATATATTGCCGAGTGAAAAACCAGCGTTATATCCAACTGATCCCGCATTGAAAGCAGATGTCGTTTTATTGGAAGATTGGGCGGATGAATCTTTGTTTTGGTATATGGTTGGATTGCGATTTAACAATCAAAATAATTTTATGGCATTCAGTCAAGAAGCTTTTGGAAAATTAAAGTGGCCATGGCGTGGTTTAATCCCAAAGATTATGCGTAAAACAGCACTTAGTCGCTTAAAAGCACAAGGCTTGGGTTGTTTGTCTGAACGTGATCGCGATATGAATTTTAAAGATTTATGCCATGCATTGGATCAACGTCTAAGTGGACGTTCATATTTTGTGGGTTCACATTTAACTGCCGCGGATATTGCTGTTTATGCACAATTAAAGCAAATAACTCACGGTAAATTCACGCCGGGATATTCAATTATCACTGAATGTAATAATTTGATGGCTTTTATGGAACGCATGGATCAGATTTAATAAGTAGCTTGGATTAGTGCGTATCAAATAAAATGTAGCCCGGATTAGTGCATATGAAATAAAATGTAGCCCGGATTAGCGCATCACGGGAATGCAAAAAAGAGTAGAGCATATTTTTCGATAAATTTGGAAAAATGATAAAGCGCGTAATCCGGGGAATATTTCCCGTTAGCACGAAAGTAATAAGGTTTAAAGCGCGTAATCCGGGGAATATTTCCCGTTAGCACGAAAATGACATGAGAATGAGAGGAACAATAACATAATATGAATACACATTATTGTGGACAGGTAACAGAAGCAGCATTGAATCAAGAAGTCGTTTTACAAGGTTGGGTGCATCGTCGTCGCGATCATGGTGGCGTAATATTTATTGATTTACGCGATAAAGAAGGTATCGTGCAAGTCGTGTTTGAGCCTGAAAACGCAGATGTTTTTAATCACGCTGAAAAACTCAGAAGTGAATATGTTATCGAAGTAAAAGGTAAGGTGCGAGCACGTCCCGAAGGGATGGTTAATCCTAATATGACAACGGGTAAAATCGAAGTACTAGTTACTGATTTGGTGTTGCATAATACATCTGACGTTCCACCATTTCCAATTGATGATATGAATGTTGGTGAAGAAACGCTATTAAAGTACCGTTATTTACATCTTCGTCGGCCAGATATGCTGAAAAAGTTTCAATTCCGCGCGAAATTAAATAACTTAATTCGCAATTATCTTGCTGAAAGTAATTTCATGGAAGTTGAAACGCCGGTATTAATGAAAGCAACCCCTGAAGGGGCGCGTGACTATTTGGTACCAAGTCGAACCCACCCAGGTAAATTTTTTGCGTTGCCACAATCACCACAATTATTTAAACAAATTTTAATGGTGGCAGGTTTTGACCGTTATTATCAAATTGTTCGTTGCTTCCGTGATGAAGATTTACGTATCGATCGTCAACCTGAATTTACTCAGCTTGATGTGGAAGCATCTTTTATTGATGAAGAATTCATTCAAGAAAAGACGGAAACCATGTTGCGACAGTTATTTAAAACATTGTTAAATGTTGATTTGCCAGCATTCCCACAGATGACTTATGCAGAAGCGATGCGTCGCTATGCTAGCGATAAACCAGATTTACGTATTCCCTTGGAATTAGTTGATATCGCTGATTTAGTGAAACAAGTTGATTTTAATGTTTTTGCTGCTGCAGCAAATGATCCCAAGGGCCGTGTGGCAGCGTTGCGCGTGCCAGGTGGTGCTCAAGCATTAACACGTAAAATGATCGATGATTATAGCAATTTTGTTGGTATTTATGGTGCGAAAGGCTTGGCCTATATCAAAGTAAATGATCGCAATGCGGGTGTTGAGGGTTTACAATCACCGATTGTTAAATTCTTTAGTGCAGACGTATTAGAATCAATTTTACAGCGAACAAATGCGCAAACTGGCGATGTGATTTTCTTTGGTGCAGGAACTGCTAAAGTGGTGAATGAATCAATGGGTGCTTTACGCATCAAGATCGGCCATGACCTGAATATGTTGCAATGTAAATGGGCGCCATTATGGGTAACGGATTTCCCCATGTTTGAGGAAGGTGATGATGGCCATTGGCAACCATTACACCATCCCTTTACCTCACCTAAAAACTTGGATCCAGAAGCTTTGAAAGCCGATCCTGGTGCAGCAATTTCACGTGCTTATGACGTTGTGTTAAATGGCTTTGAATTAGGTGGTGGTTCGATTCGTATTCATTCACAGCCATTACAAACGGCAGTATTTGAATTGTTAGGTATTGGTGAAGAAGAAGCACAAAATAAATTTGGTTTCTTCTTAGAAGCGTTAAAATATGGTTGTCCACCACATGGTGGTATAGCTCTTGGTTTAGATCGCGTGGCGATGTTGATGACAGACTCGGCATCTATTCGTGATGTGATTGCGTTTCCAAAAACACAATCAGCTAGTTGTTTAATGACATCCGCGCCAACGGCGGTTGATCCAAAGCAACTGAAAGAATTGAGCATAAACGTAACGAAAATTGAAAAAATTTAAATGTTTTAATGTAGCCCGGATTTGCGCGTTAAATAATGAGGTAAAATCTGGTGCGATGAGATACCAAATGTATTGAGAAAATTTTATAGCGCGCGTAATCCGGGAATGGACGTTATTGACGGAACAATCTTGGAATGACGCTGCGATGTGCAGGAGAAAAAGCAAATGGCCGGACATAGTAAATGGGCAAACATCAAACGCCACAAAGCTGTGGTAGATGCTAAAAAAGGTAAAATTTTTACAAAATTAATTCGAGAAATCACGGTTGCTGCAAGAACCGGTGGGGGAGAACCAGGTAGCAATCCGCGCTTGCGTAAAGCCATTGATGATGCGCTAAATGAAAACATGACGAAAGATACCGTTCAGCGCGCCATTCAACGAGGAATTGGAGCAAGTGAAGGTGCAGATCTTGAAGAGATCATGTATGAAGGATATGGTGCATCTGGTGTTGCGGTGATTGTGATATGCATGACTGATAATCGAAATCGTACTGTATCACAAGTTCGCCACGCATTTACTAAATGTGGTGGTAATTTAGGTACTGATGGTTCTGTTTCATATTTGTTTAAGAAACAAGGTGTTTTATCTTATGCACCAGGTGCAGATGAAGATCGCATTATGGAAGCGGCTTTAGAAGCGGGAGCTGAAGATGTCATTACTGAAGATGATACCTCTGTTACTGTACTCACTAGTGTAGAAAACTATCATGAAGTTATGTCAGCTATGGAAAAAGCAGGCTTAAAAGCGGATCATGCTGAATTAACTATGCTGGCAAGTACCGATGTTGTGATTGATGATAAAGAAATAGCAGAAAAAGTAACGCGATTATTAGATATGCTTGAAGAATTAGATGATGTACAAGATGTATATTCTAATGCTGAAATTGCTGAAGGGTTGTTGGATTAAATGTAGGGATCGCGCTATAAATAACCACCGATCCCGTATTACGCGCGATAGCATTTTTTATATCTTACACATAACGAGTAATATCTCTTTTGTATGTTCCAGCCGCGCTAATACGGGCTACATGGTATAGAGTGATATGTTCTTACAAGGGGAAGGATTTGAGCACCATATTAGGGATAGATCCAGGTTCGCAAGTAACCGGTTATGGTGTGATTCAAATACGCCACAATAAACCTTATTATGTCGCTAGTGGTTGTATTCGAGTAGATAAAGTTGACCATCCTGTTCGACTTAAACAAATATTTACCGGTATTAGGCAGGTCATTGAGCAATATCATCCTACTCATGCTGCAGTTGAACAGGTTTTTATGCATAAAAACCCTAATAGCGCGATTAAGTTAGGACAAGCTCGAGGAGCAGCATTAACCGCATTAGCACTATCGGATCTTGTTATTGCAGAATATACACCACGATTGGTAAAACAATCGGTTGTAGGTTATGGTGCAGCGCAAAAAGTACAAGTACAACATATGGTGCGTGTATTATTGGAGCTAAGTGGTTTTCCACAAGCCGATGCGGCAGATGCATTAGCCATTGCGTTATGCCATGCTAATCATGTGAAAATATATAAGTAGGGTGGATTAGCGCCTCCAGGCGCGTAATCCACCGCTGCTGGATAATGACGAATGCACAGCATAAAATACAAAATGTATTAAAGGAAGACATTATGATCAGCCAATTGCGTGGAATGTTACTAGAAAAATCTCCCCCGGAATTAGTCCTTGATGTTTCAGGTGTGGGTTATGAAGTAACAGTACCGATGAGCACCTTTTATCGATTGCCCGACATAGGGGAAGCGGTCGAATTATTAACTCATTTATCCATTCGCGAAGATGCACATCAACTTTATGGTTTCCTTACCTCATCCGAACGGAAATTATTTCGTAGTTTAATTAAAGTGAATGGCGTAGGCCCAAAACTTGCATTAGCAGTATTATCCAGTATTGAACCCGATATGTTTGTGCAAACGGTATTAAATAATGATACAGCAGCTTTAGTGCGTTTACCGGGCATTGGCAAAAAAACAGCTGAAAGATTAGTCATTGAAATGCGTGATCGATTAAGTGATTGGTACGAGTCAACACTTGATTTTTCGCCTTCTAAAACAGCACCACTTCCATTAGCAACAAATAATTCAGGCCCAGTACAAGAAGCCATTAATGCGTTAGTTGCCTTAGGGTATAAACCTCAAGAGGCGTCACGGGCTGTTGCAAAAACAGGTTTGACACCGGATGCAGGTTGTGAAAATATGATTCGTTCAGCATTAAAATTATTGGCAACGACTTAATGGAGCGATCTTTCGTAGGGGCGTATTGCATACGCCCATCTAACCAAATAACTAATCTAGTTAAAATCTAGGGATAGTAATATTGGAAATATCGTGCAATATGTATGGTATATGCCATTTGATAAATGGGCGTATGCAATACGCCCCTACGAAAGATCTGTAATGAGATTTAATATGCTTTGGAGAGTGTTTCATGCTAGAAGCAGATCGTTTAATTAGTGCGCATAATCGCCAAGATGATGATGCGGTTGATCGAGCCATTCGCCCTCGTCAATTGGCCGATTATATAGGTCAACCAGCTGCACGCGAACAAATGAGCATTTTTATCGATGCTGCCCGTGGAAGAGCTGAAGCATTAGATCATGTATTAATTTTTGGCCCGCCTGGCTTAGGTAAAACTACTTTAGCAGCTATTATTGCTAATGAAATGGGTGTTAATTTAAAACAAACTTCAGGGCCCGTATTAGAAAAAGCTGGGGATTTAGCTGCAATTCTAACGAATCTTGAGCCTAATGATGTGTTATTTATTGATGAAATTCACCGTTTGAGTCCCGTCGTTGAAGAAGTATTGTATCCTGCAATGGAAGATTATCAACTCGATCTTATGATTGGGGAAGGGCCTGCGGCACGCTCAATTAAGCTTGATTTACCGCCCTTTACATTAGTCGGCGCGACCACCCGGGCAGGTTTATTAACGTCACCTTTACGCGATCGATTTGGTATTATTCAACGGCTTGAGTTTTATAATATTGCAGATTTAACCAAGATCGTGGCGCGTTCAGCAACTATTTTAAATGTTATGGCTGATCCTATGGGGGCAGAGGAAATTGCCAAGCGAGCTCGTGGCACACCTCGAATTGCCAATCGACTATTACGTCGAGTACGTGATTTTGCTCAAGTGAAGGGGGATGGTATTATTTCAGCCGAATTAGCTTCTGCCGCCCTGAATATGCTTAATGTTGATGCCTGTGGCTTCGATACCATGGATCGACGTTTATTAAGCACGTTAATTGAAAAATTTGATGGAGGCCCAGTCGGCGTCGATAGTCTGGCGGCTGCTATTGGTGAGGAACGAGGCACTATAGAAGACGTTATTGAGCCTTATTTAATCCAACAAGGGTTTATTATGCGCACTGCTCGCGGACGTATGGCAACCCGGCATACCTATTTACACTTCGGTTTAACACCGCCTGAGCACAAATTTGCCATAAACCAGTTACAATTAATAGAGTAGCATTAAAGCTCCCCTTTTCCACGAAGTGCGGGGAGGAGTTAGGGGTATGCGTGTCAAGTTAAGCGCACATAGGTCAAAGTTTGCACGGACAGCTCCCTCTCCCCGCAGCTATGCGCTGGATTTTGCTATTTTATTATAATGTTGAAGCTGTGCGGGAGAGGGCTGGGGAGAGGGGTTTTTGGAGGTTAGCAGGACTTAGCTTGATGTGCATGGGGATTGGGGGAGAGGGGCTACTTAATTGACCTTCTTTCAGTATTATTTCTGTGTTGTATTTTAGATTGCACTTGTAAAAGGAACCATTATGTTGCAAACCGGTTGGAGTTGGAGCCATTCATTAAAAAATTATGTTTTAATGTTTGATTTAACAAGCGAAGAATTTTGCCATCCAATCTTGGACGTGGCAGCGGGTCCGTCTAGCTTTAATGTTGAGATGAAACGGCAGGGTTATAAAGTAGTATCTTCCGATCCATTGTATGCAACCTCACCTGATATGATCGATATCGTTACTAATAATTTAATTAATAATCTAAGCGAACAAATTAAATCTAATCCTGATCGATTCCATTGGGGCGAAGAGTTTTCCAATCCATCCGAATTAGAACGTCAACAACGTGCCATGGCGGAGATTTTTTGTCATGATTACGAGCGTGGTTTAAAAGAAAAACGTTATACTGCCGATGCCTTGCCTAATTTACATTTCGATGATTTCCAATTTTCATTAGCACTTTGTGCCAACTTTATATTTGATGGGCCTTATGCCAATGATTTAATTTTCCAAATGGATTCTATTCATGAAATGTGTCGTGTCGCAAAAGAAGTTCGCATTTATCCCTTACTCGATCGCAGCGGCCAAATTTCACCCCATCTTGGACCTATTATCGCCGAATTACAAATGAAAGATTATGGTGTTGAGGTGCGAGAAGTGCCTTATCAATTTGTTCGACATGGTAATGCCATGTTGCGAGTTTTTGCTAGGAATTGCCCGATTTAAAATAATTAGTATGTGTGAATAAAATGGCTCATGATAAATCGGAAGGTTTTTTAGTAAGAAGTAGCTCTCATTAAAGCACGCACGAATTCTTATACCCCTTACACTATAATAACGCACTGAATTCCAATAGTGCTGGCATGCGTAATGAGGGATCGAGCTATCATAGAGTTTTGATCCCTCATTACAAGATTAAATTCTTACACCGACAATTCGTATCCACTCTTCGCGTTGATGAATTTCTTCG
Organism: Gammaproteobacteria bacterium; assembly: GCA_020051015.1. GTDB lineage: Bacteria > Pseudomonadota > Gammaproteobacteria > UBA1113 > UBA1113 > JABEVJ01. Next base: position 21,068 of record JAGVJQ010000131.1, on the reverse strand, counting down.
ATACGCATATAGGTAGAGTAAGTATCAATAATTTTTTGTGCTTGATCAGCTAAAATACCTGATAAAACAATATATCCATCCACTTTAACGTAAGAAGCTAATTTGGGTGCCAATTCAATTAATGGTAAAGCCAAGATATTAGCAATTAGCACATCAACAGTAAGCACAGGCAAATCAACAGGAGAGACTATTTGTAATTGCATCGCTGAAATATGATTTTGCCGCGCATTATCTTGCGTAGCAATTAATGCTTGATCATGATTGTCGACGGCCCAAACAGATGTTGCACCTAACTTAGCTGCTGCAATGGCTAAAATACCAGAACCGCAGCCATAATCAATCACTGTTTTATTGAGAGGCGGGTGACCATCAAGCCATTCTAAACATAATGCAGTAGTAGGGTGGGTACCCGTGCCAAATGCTAAACCTGGATCAAGCGCAATATTTACAGCTAACGGATCGGGTGGGGTTGCCCAGGAAGGACAAATCCATAATCGGTCACCAAATTGCATCGGTTGGAACTGATCAAGACAAGTACGTTCCCATGCTTGTTCAGCAATTTGCTCTAATCGGCAATCAGCTAAAGTATTAGGATATTTTTGTGTTAATGCTAATAAAATTGATTCAGCATCAACTGATTCTTCAAACAAAGCGGTTATATAATTTTCCTCCCACAAGATATCACTTGCTGTGGGAGGTTCAAAAATAGGGGTATCGCCGGCATCAGTGAATGTTACCGAGACGGCCCCCAAATCAAATAAATAATCTGTTATTTCATCAACAACAGCAACATCTGCTTTAATGGTAACTTGCCAAAAATTCATTGGCAATTACTCCTTTAATTCCATTTTTTTCTCAAGATAATGAATATTAGTACCACCTTTAATAAAGTTGCCATCATTCATAATATCTTGGTGCAAAGGAATATTCGTTTTAATACCATCGACAATGATTTCGTCGAGCGCATTGCGCATACGTGCTACGGCAACCGCGCGACTATCGCCATATGTAATCAATTTTGCAATCATTGAATCATAAAATGGTGGCACGTCGTAACCACTGTAAACATGAGATTCAACTCGCACACCGCTACCACCCGGTGAATGATAATAAACAATTTTACCAGGCGAAGGGGTAAACTTAACAGGATCTTCAGCATTAATACGGCATTCAATCGCATGGCCTTTGAATTCGATATCTGATTGTTTGTAACTTAAGCCAAAACCACTAGCAATGCGGATTTGTTCTTTGACAATATCGACACCGGTAATCATTTCGGTCACTGGATGTTCAACCTGAATACGAGTATTCATTTCAATAAAATAAAATTGACCATCTTGGTACAAAAATTCAAATGTACCAGCACCGCGGTATTTCAATTCTTTACAGGCTTGCACACAACGTTTGCCAATATGTTGGCGTTCTTTATCGGTGATACCTGGTGCAGGTGCTTCTTCAATCACTTTTTGATGGCGACGTTGCATTGAGCAATCACGTTCACCCAAGTGAATCGCGCCACCTTTGCCGTCACCTAATACTTGAATCTCAATATGGCGTGGATTTTCTAGGAATTTTTCCATATAAACTTTGTTATTACCAAATGCAGCTTGTGCTTCATTACGGGCCATATTGATAGCACCTAATAAACTGCCTTCGCTATAAACCACACGCATACCGCGGCCACCGCCACCGGCAGCTGCCTTGATAATAACGGGATAACCAATAACTTTACGTGCCAGTCTCATGTTTTCATTATCGTCTTCACCGAGTGGACCATCAGAACCTGGTACACATGGTACGCCAGCTTCTTTCATGGCTTTAATAGCGGATACTTTGTCGCCCATTAAACGAATATTTTCTGGTGATGGACCAATAAAAGTAAAACCACTTTCTTGTACACGTTCAGAAAAATCAGCGTTTTCTGCTAGAAAACCATATCCCGGATGAATGGCAACAGCGTCAGTAATTTCTGCAGCGCTGATGATGGCAGGAATATTCAAATAACTGTCTTTAGATGCAGATGGACCAATACAAACAGATTCATCGGCTAACTTTACATGCATTAAATTACGATCGGCTGTAGAGTGAACAGCAACCGTTTTAATACCTAATTCGCGACAAGCGCGCATAATACGTAATGCAATTTCGCCGCGATTGGCAATGACAATTTTTTCGACCAGTTTGGGCATAGGATCATCCCTTATTTGTTAGGTCTGCTTACAATTCTACTATGCTGGGCACAAAGCCTGGCGAATTGTAAACAGACCCTTTTGTTTTAATGCAAATTACTCAATAATGAAGAGTGTTTGACCATACTCAACCGGTTGACCGTTTTCAACTAAACGACCGGAAATGGTACCGGAAACATCGGCTTCAATTTGGTTAAACATTTTCATGGCTTCGACGATGCAAACAATATCACCGGCTTCTACACGTTGGCCTGTACGGACAAATGGTTCAGCATCGGGAGAGGGAGATAAATAAACGGTACCCACCATAGGTGACTTCATGGCATGACCTTTGATGGTTTCCTCCGCCTTGCTTTCTTTGGGAGCTGGATGTTCTGAAGCAACTGGCGCCGCAGGTGCAGCAGCCGGCGCATGATAAACAATGGGTGATGGTGATGCAGCGGTGGCTACTGCTACATGATTGGTTTGTCGTGCAATACGGACTTTTTCCTCACCTTCGGTAATTTCAATTTCGGCAACATCAGTGCCATCTAACATTTTAATTAATGAACGGACTTTAGCTAGATCCATGAGAAATCATGCTCCTCTAAATTAATGGGTATGTTCACTGAGATATTGATTCGCAGCAGTTAATGCAAACTCATAGCCACGTGTACCTAATCCAGAAATAACACCAACCGCGATATCAGAGAAAAATGATTGGTGACGGAAAGGCTCACGAGCATAGATATTCGTAATATGAACTTCAATAAATGGAATATGAACAGCGGCAACCGCATCTCGTAATGCAATACTGGTATGGGTATACGCTGCGGGATTTATAATCATGAAATCAACATCATTTGTTTGTGCTTGATGAATAACGTCAATTAAATGAGATTCCGAATTGCTTTGCACACATCTTAAAACATGACCTAATTGCTGTGCTTGATGAGTCAATTGTTGATTTAACGAATCAAGGCTGGCGCGACCGTATAATTGGGGCTCACGATTGCCTAGCAAATTTAAATTAGGTCCGTGTAAAACGAGCAAATTAGCCATGTTATGTAATCCAAAACAATGGAAATGACCTGGGATTGTGCCTTATATGAGGCCATTTGTCCATACTTATTAATCTTCAGGCTAGCGAAATATCGGCAAACTCTTATACCTTTGCTGGATTAATCCACTCGGCAGTGCCGCATTGGCCTGGGCCAGAGTAAACTTTAACCAATAGGCGGTGGATATTATACGTTTCCACCTCTTTTTTATCGGCAGTCAGTTGGTCAATAAACCAGACCGATAATTCTTCAACCGTAATATTCTTTAATGGCAAAAATAATACATCATTTTTAGGAAACGGGATTTGTTCTTTGCCAAAATGCACAATGACAAAATCATCTTTATATTCAATGGCTTGGTATGGTGAATTAGCAGGTAATAAGAAATAGCCACTCAAGCCTTTACATAGTTGGCGTAATTTTTCTTTATAAATATCATAATCAAAGGCAATACCATTATCGTCAGCTTCAGTAGTAATTGATGCATGAATAAAAAAATTGTGTCCATGCAGTTTTTCCCGTCGATCAGCTGAGAAAATAGTGTAATGCCCGGACGAAAATTTCATATTCTCTTTGTGTAATTCGATAGTGGTGATGTAGCCCATAGGTATTTACTCATCAAGGTTTATGTGTAGCGGTGTTTGTTTTTTAAACATTATGTATTAGTCGCAGTACTGTGCATGTTAGTGCCATGATAGCGTGGTTAAATAGTGCGGTAAACAAATTTATTTAACATACTAATCAAGCTTATCATCTTCTTTGCGCATACGATGTAACTCTGCAACAAGGCTTTGATTTTTTGCATACTGTCGTACAGTTGATTGTGCTTTATGTAAAGATTGTTTGAGATTAGGCTTCCTCAACCGCATTACTTTAAACAATTCACCCATTTCCGTTGGTAATAACAATTGTTTTAACGCTTGTGCAGCTTCATATTGATCAACCAAATCATCATGTTGTGCCATATCTAAAATGCCATATTTCATCAAAAAATTGGCTTGTGAATCATATTCTTCAACAGTAAAACCTGCTGCAACGGCTGCATTGGCAATTTGTGAGAAATTAACGTGGGTGGTGATATCTTGCAAACCAGGCCATAGAAAAGGATCACTATGAGCATGGTGTTGGTAATGACACATTAGCGTGCCCATATTTCGTTGTGGATGATAAAATTCAGGATCAGTAAAACCGTAATCAATTAATAATACTTCGCCACTTTGTAAACAGGCGCCCAAGGTTTTAATCCAATCATTCGCGGCTAAATTAATTTCAGAGATATAAGGTTGTGACAGGGTAAAAATATAAGGTTGCAAATAGGCACGTAATGCCATGGTTTCAGGTATTTTATCAACCCACCAAAATTGATCATGTTGCCAATCAACATAACGCTCATATAAAACATTATCATGCCAATTAAAGACATGGACTGGCATGGCATCTAATACTTCATTGGCTAGTATCATACCAGTAAATTTATCAGGTAAATTATCGAGCCAAATGACGCGATCAATAAATTGTGGACATAAAGCTTCAATAGTGGCAGCTTGCCGTTCACGTAAATCGGCACTTAAATCCAGGATATAGTAATGATCAGGCAAACTATTTAACTCATCAAGCCGTAGTAAAATAGCCGCCGCCATTTTGCCGGAACCTGCACCAAATTCGAATAGGTTTTTTTCCGATAAAGAAGGTAAAACACTCGCAATATAATTAGCGATGGTAAATGAAAAAAGTGGGGATAATTCTGGAGCAGTAATAAAATCACCTTCTTTTCCCAGTTTATGTGCACCAGCACTGTAATAACCCAGACCGGGATAATATAAAGCTAAATTCATAAATTCAGCAAATGAAATAGGGCCAGAGGCTTTAATTTTATCACGAATTATATTCGATAAATGCTGGCTATGCGCCAGCATTTCTTCAGTTGGAAACGGTAAACTCATATAATAATAGTCTCAAGGTTGTTTGGAACCAAGGCGATATTTTCGCATATTTATAGAAAAATTTATATTCCGCACTAATTAAAGATGCACGAAACAATGCCGAATAATAATTACTGGCTGTTGCTCCCCTCCCTCCGCGCTATACGTGCGTACTCGTCGTAACATAAATGTTGAAGCTGTGGGTGGAGGGTTGGGGGCATACGCGTCAAGCTAAGCGAAAATAGCCTAAAATTTGCACGAAAAGCTCCCTCGCCCCGCAGCTACACGCTCATAATTGCCACATCACACAATGTAGAAGCTGTGCGGGAGAGGGCTGGGGAGAGGGGTTCTCTCCGCCATGCACGATCTTTCATCTTAATGTGTGATGGATATTGCTATCTTCCCCACCACACGATGCGATTCACTACGCTGATGTGCTTCCGAGATTTGATGTAAGGTAAATTGGCTGTCAATATGCGTTTTTATTTGGCCATTGTCAATGGCTGTCGCTAACCATTTTAAATCATTGGCATTGTTTTTTACGAGGACTAAAAATGCCTTATGATGGGCGAAACCATTTAATAATTGTCTAATCATTAATGGCACGGAAGGTAAGGTGCGAACATAAACGCCAGTCGGTGTTAATATTCGTTTTACTGGTCCTAATTGATACTGACTAACCGTATCAAAAATAAAATCATATTTCTCGGAACTCGCACGAATATCAGTCGTGGTATAATCAATAAATTGATCAGCGCCTAAGGATAAAACGTATTCACGATTTTTAGTGCTGGCAACACCAGTTACTTTAGCGCCAAATGCTTTGGCAATTTGCACGGCAAACGTACCCACACCGCCGGATGCACCAATAATTAAAACATTTTTATTATCTAAATTAGAGACGCCTTTACGTAAACCCTGTAATGCAGTTTGTGCAGCCAAGGGAACTGTAGCTGCTTCTAGTGCTGTCATTTTGGTTGGCTTGTGATGAAGTGAGGTGGCTGGCAAGCTAATATATTCAGCATAACTTTCACCACTTTTTTTAGCCGATAAAGTATACACTTCATCGCCAACTTTAAAATCACTTACGCCAGGACCAACTTGGGCTACTACACCGCAAATATCAAAACCAAGAATAGCGGGTAACTCAATACGTAAGAAATGTTTTAATTGACCGCTGCGTAATTTCCAATCAATGAGATTGATACTGCTGCCTATAATTTTAACCAATACTTCACCAGCTTGAGGCTGTGGAATGGGGCGTTCTTCAACTTTAAGAACGTCTGGTGATCCATATTCATTCATGATAACTGCTTTCATGTTCATTATTTACGCTCCTTTGCGGTTGCAATGTTAGTTGTATGATTATAGAGTATGTTTAAATTATCATAATGACTTATCAAAGAGGATCGCAATGAAACAAGTTGCTTTAATCACCGGCGCTGCCAGACGAGTAGGGGCGTGCATTGCACGACAATTGCATCAACAAGATATGAATGTCGTTATTCATTATAATCAATCGGGTGAAGAAGCTGAGAAATTATGTGATGACTTAAATAAAATTCGAGCCAAATCAGCAGTGATTTGCCAGGCTGATTTGGCGCATTGTGCTTCTTTGTCGGTTTTAATTGATGCAGTAATAGCCGAGTGGGGGAGGTTGGATGTACTTGTTAATAATGCTTCTAGTTTTTATCCTACCCCAATCGGGCAAGTTACTGAGGCAGAATGGGATGATTTACAGGCTAGTAACGTAAAAGGGGCGTTTTTTTTAGCGCAAGCAGCCTATCCACACTTGAAAAAGCATCATGGCGCCATCATTAATATTACAGATATTTTTGCGCAAAAACCGCTAAAAAATTATCCGGCTTATACGATAGCTAAAGCCAGCCTAGCGATGATGACCAAAGTATTAGCGCGTGAAATGGCGCCAGAAGTACGGGTAAATGCAGTTGCGCCTGGCAGTATTGCGTGGCCGGAGGCGCATAATGAGTTAACTGAACATCAAAAACAAGAAATTATTGAGCGCACGTTATTGAAAAAACATGGTTCACCAGAAGATATTGCTGCAGCAGTTTACTTCTTGTGTGAGTCTAAGTATATAACTGGACAGACAATTGCTGTGGATGGTGGGGCAAGTGTGAGGTAGGGTGGGCTAAATACCGCATCACGTACCAAGCTTGAACGCAGCTTAATAATGAGGCGGTATGTGCCCACCATTGATAATTGCAGATACTAAGATGGTGGGCACATATTGTTATGTGATACCTCTTCGAGGGCAACAATATTTAGCCCACCCTACATGATTTTTGCGAGAGTGTGATGAGTGAAAAACTGACCCGAAAAAATCTGCAACAACGTAATGTGTTGTTGCCAGAAGATGAAGACGATGAAGGCGGCTCGGGCGAGGGTGGCAGCGGCGGTTGGGCCCTGCCGGAATGGGAATATTACGATATATTTGAGCTCATTCGTTCGAAGCACAAAGGGAAAGTAGAAGCCGGGCGTAAATTTCATCAACGTACTGGTCCTGATAATACCAAAACAGCTGAATTTAGCGATGATATGCATCCATTGGCAGCGATGGCATATTTTTCAGGCATTGATAACACTGATGAAACACCATTACCAGGTGAAAGTACTGATGCAGAAGCACAGGAAAAATTAGAATTTAAAAAACGCCAAGAATTACAAATGCGCTTGGGATTACAGCAAAATAATACGCCAACATTGAAACGAGGGTAGTAATGCAATATCCATCACTAGCTAAAGCAATTATTTACGGCAAGCTTGCTGATGTAATGCCATGGTTAGAGGCGGGGGTTGATATTGATGATTTTGATGAATATGGTTTTACACCCTTAATTGAAGCCGTTATTTTTCGTAAGACTGATATTGTTAATGCCTTATTGGAGAAAGGCGCTAATCCCAATTTTGTCAGTGTTACCGGTCACTCTGCTTTACATTGGGCCGCAGAAATTGGTGATGCAACCTTATGTGAATTATTACTAGAAAAAGGTGCTAATGCCAATTCATATTCACGTAGTGGTCAGCCAACATTAGTATTACCGTTATTGCGTAATCAAGCCGAGGTAAAACAAGCATTGTATCAACATGGTGCAAGCTTGAATTTTGCGCAGGATTTTATTCAAGCCAAATTACTGGCTCATCGTTTTGAATTAATTGGCCCGGTTGATATTGTGAATCATGAGAAGAAATTTATTCAACTCGATATGGAAGGATTTTTTCTAGAGTTTACCTTAAGTATTGTTGAGAGTTCTTTAATTCGATTTAAAAACAGTTTTGCGGCACGACATTTACGAGCTTATTTTCCTTATTTTGATAAAATCGTTCAATCATTTCAAGTCGCATCAGAATTAATCCGTTATCAGCACTTTACATTAAATAATAAGCAATTTGACAAACGTATTGATACATTGCTCGACCATCAACCCTTATTATTGCCGGTTGGATATGAAGGGCATGCCATTACCTTTGTGAATTATGCTGATATTTTAGTTAAATGTGATCGCGGGGAGTGGGGCAAAGAACATGGCAGCGTGGTAATTTATCGCATGTCTAATCCAAACTTATTCAACAAGAAATTAATTAAGCAATTAATTTATAAAAAGCAAAGCAAACAATCCATTACTGAAGAATTGCCCGAATATCTAGGACTAGTACCTTTAACGCAAATTCCTATTCCAGTCCAAATTACCGGAAATTGTTCTTGGGCAAACACAGAAGCTTCAATTGCAGTGATGTTATTCATTATGCAAATGGCACAATATAAAACACATAATCCTGACTTAATTATTCAATGTAAACAAAATGCATTGAGTATGTATAGACAATGGTTAAATTGGGACAAAAGCACCGCATTAAGTGAATTTTTGCAAAGCGTGGAACATGTAAGTGGTGAACGAAAAGTAGCTAAGTTAATGCAGTTGGCTGCGTTGATGTTTCAAAAATTACGTAGCTCACGCATCCATGATATTAGGTTAGCAGAACGAATTTTGCCACATTTATTAGAGCCAGAGCATTTATACATTTTGCAAAGCTATAAGCAAATGTTTTACCTTAATAAACGTACCCCGCAAGGCATCAATATGATGCATTTAATTGAAGCTGCGGGGTATTATGTGTAGTGAATCTTAATTATCTCCATTTGCAATAGGATAATAGCTGCAAATTACTCCATTGACAATGGAGTAATTTGCAGCTATTATCCTATTATTGATGGAGATATTAATGGCTAACTTTTCATCGCAACTACTTAAGAAAATTATCCTAGACCAGCGAGACGATGAAATTGTTCCTCTTGACTACCGTCATCGAAGTGCTGAAAAAAAACTAGAATCTCTTGTAAAAAATAAAGAAATTACTGTTATAACGGGTGTCAGGCGCTGCGGAAAGTCTATCTTAATGCAATATATTAGATCGAACGCCAAAGAGCGCGACTATTATTTTAATTTTGAAGATGATCGTTTAGCAACATTTACCAGTGAAGATTTTCAACTTCTTTATGAAGTTTTGTTAGAATTATATGGTGAGCAAAAAACATTCTACTTTGATGAAATTCAAAATATTCCAGGCTGGGAAGTGTTTATTCGCAGATTATATAAAGGTGGTAATAAAATTGTTATAACGGGTTCAAATGCAACCTTGTTCAGTGATGAGTTAGGAACTCGCTTAACTGGACGATATATGGATATAAGTATTTATCCATTCTCCTTTTATGAATATGCTTATTACAACAATCAAGATCTGGTAACAAAAGAAAACTTTTCAACAAAAGAATCTAGTAAAGTAAAACAGTTATTTAATGATTATTGCAGTTACGGCGGAATCCCAGAATATACCAAACACCATCAAGTTGATTATTTACATAATTTATATGAAAGCATTATTTTTCGGGATATTGTGGCGCGCTATAAATTACCTAATGCCTTTACCCTTAAAAAATTGGTTTTCTTCTTGGCAAGCAATTGCAGTAAAGAAACAACTTATGTCGCATTACAAAAATTATTAGGTATAGGCAGCTCTACTACGGTTTCAGACTATTGTAGCTATTTAGAAAATAGCTATTTATGTTTCTTTGTAAATCGATATTGTTTATCGGTAAAAGCACAATTACGATCACCTAAAAAGGTTTACTTTATTGATCACGCATTAGCGAAAACATTAGGATTTTCTTTTAGTGATGACTATGGAAGAATGTTGGAAAACATTGTTTTTATAGAGTTAAAACGGCGACACAAATCAATTTACTATCATAGAGAAGAAAAAGAGTGCGACTTTATTATTTACGAGAGTGGAAAAATCATTGAAGCAATTCAGGTGTGTCAGACGTTAACTGATGCTATTACCAAACAACGTGAAATTGATGGACTTACTGAAGCTTTGGAGACTTATTCGCTTAAAGAAGGGTATATACTTACTGAAAATGAATATCAAAGTGAGGTAGTAGATAGGAATAATAAAAAGTATATAATTCATATTATTCCATTATGGAAATGGTTAATTACAGAATAAATTTAAAATTGCTTACAACAACCCCGCAAGGCATCAATATGATGCATTTAATTGAAGCTGCGGGGTATTATGTTTAGATAATTAATTTTTTTCAAACAAGTTAAGAGTAATCATGTGTAACCTTGATAGGAGATGCATTGATTTTTTTAATTTTATTAGCATATAGCATTGAAATAATAACGCCAAATATAAAACATAAAGCTATCATAATTAAACCTAATTGAAAACTTTGATTGGAGTATTGGCGAATGCCTTGAATCATTTTACCATTCCAATTCGCGTCAAGAATGATTCCAAATACTATTTTTAAAATACTGCCACCACCCATTACAATAACAGAGGTAATACTCGAAGCAATTGATGTTATATTGTGCTCAACACCATTTATTACTACTGTATAGCCTAATGACTGCGTGCTAGAAGCTAAACCAAATCCCAAAAAAAGTATACTTAATTCTATTGTTGATAACGTATGATAAAAAATTAAATTTAATATCATGGTAAAGGATAGAATCGCACCGATAAACATAAGTCTTGCGATGCGCTGTGATGATGTTGCTAAAACACCAACCAATGGCGTGCCAATAATTAAACCGATAAATATAAAGGATGTAACAAATGCAGCAGAAATTGTTGATAATCTGTCAATTTGATTTAAATAGATATTGCTCCAAAGGGCACCGAACAACAAAACAGGCAAATTAAGTAACATGGTATATAGGCTACCAGTTAAGACATAGTAATTCCTTATTGATTTTTTAATACTACTAATAATTTGTTTAGTATTTGAAGGAATGGAATTATTTAATAACTCATTATCAATATTAATGAGCTTGGGCAAGCGAAGTAACCAATAATTTAATAAGAAAATTAGTGCACCGACCCATACATAAAATTGCAGAACATGTCTCCAGTTTAATTTATTTAAGAGTAATGCCACGGGGTAATGTGATGCTATCCCACCTAGAAACGCTATAGTGATAGTGATGCTAATCATTTTGGCGGTTTTATCTGCAGTAAAGTATCGTGATATAACTCGCATACATGATATGAATGTAAATGCACTAGCTACACCAGAGATTAATCGCGCAATTATTGCCATATAAATAGTCTGTGATATCGAAAGTAAAAATAATCCTAAAATTGATATTAATAACGCAATAAGCACAATAGTTCTGGTTGAATAGCGATCTAACAATAATCCCGCGGGTATAAGAAGTAAAATATTACTTAAAAAGTATGCGGAAGATATATTGGCAAGTTGAAATGCGCTTAAATGTAAGCTCTGCATTATCGGTTCTGATAAAGTGTCCATAGTAGTGGCTTGCATAAAATCGAACATAAAAAACAAAGCACAAGATAGACAGGCTAGCCAAGCGGTTGAAATGTTAAGTTTATGTTTCATTTCTAGTTCGCGATTAAACAAATTTTTGCTACTAATTGATAACATTAATTTCTTTGATTATTTCGATATCATTTTTTTTACTAAGTTGAATGCAAGAACGCAAAAAAGTGTTTGTATATGGAAAATCAAATATAGTATCATTACCCAATTGCTTGCATAACATAGGATCGCTGATTGGTAATGACTTAGTGCTATAAATATTTTTGTAATCTTTTGAATCAATGTGATAAAAATTAAAGTTGGTTGCCTCAATCATATTTTCAATAGTTGTATTTTTTAAATTTAATTTTCCATTTTCAACAAACTCTAAAAAGTCTCTTAATAATGAATTTAATTGTGTCAAGCCAGTAATTAAACTCTCTGAATCTTTATTGCGAGGGCTATTAATAAACGTTGTATGATGTTTAAGTGAAAAGTATGCCGGCAACGAATATTTGTCAAAACCAAAATGTCTAGGCACCATAATGGTTGGTGCATATTGTAAACCATATATCTCACAATATATCTTTTGAATTTCTGTAATGGGACCTCTAGTGTCATCAATTGCTGGAGAATATAAAGGAATCACGCCAAGTGCACTAATCAAAAGACTTTTTAATTTATCGAAAATAATAGGATCACTCTTCTTTTTCTTTCGATATAATTTTTCTGAAAAATAATCCCAGATAAGTTCAAATTTCGGTCTATTTCTTGAAAAACCCGTATATAGAATTAAATAACTTTGCAAATAACTATAAAATTTTGTCCAATGTATATCATTGTGTTTAACCTCAAACCATTTTTTTGAAAAAAATAAGAATTCCACCTCCCAATCTTTAATATCACTATATTTGTTGATGATATCAATGAAAACTGGGGTATGTTCGCTTGGCGTTCTTGGTGGGGGCAGTTCACATCCTAAAGCACGCTGTAATTTTGTATGATAAAATTTATCACTGATTTTGGCTAACATAAATCCTGTTCGTGCCCCAGCAGTTACAGTCCAAACGTTTCTGAAGCAAAATGAATGTGGACTTTCAAGTGTTTCTAATAATCCTAGTGGAACCCCTGGTTCAAAAATTGCGAGTGAAATAATTCTTGTTTCTAATTCAACAAATACTTCAGCAGAATTATTTAAAATAATCCCTATGGGAAATGAACTATATGACAAATCTGCACGAATAGAATTAGGAATAATTGGATCATCGAATGCCACAGTTGTGCCATCATTTAATGGCAATTGTAATTTGCCTTGATGCATGACTTTTTTACCATAGGCATATTTAACCTTGTATAAGGTATAACTTTTATCCGGTTGCCATTCTGTGAGTAATAAACTAAGATTTTTGTCTAATCCATTAATTAGGGTACAAGCAGTTTCTAAAGAAACTTCTTCAATATTTAATCCATTAAATTTTTTCATCGATTCTATACATTGTTCATTAAATTATATTAAATATTAGTTTACAAAGAAGTTGTTAATTAAACAATAGTTTTTTGATAATTATTTGTTCATGCAATGTGCAATCGTTTTTTTAACCAATTAAAAAAATAATATTTCATTAAAATCAATTTATTAGTAAAAAATATTAATTGTACTTTTGCATATGTTTTTCAGACCCATTTGTACCAGATGGTTAGTTATATATGTTTGAGTATGATGATATTGGGGAAAGTATAAATTTATCATAACTATTCTAGTTTAAATGATAAATATTCTCAGGTAAAACATGTGTTAATCTATCACGAGGGAGTTGAACATGATAGAGAGAGAAAATATCAATGATGTTAAATTAAAAGATGTTAGTTGTAATGTTAGGGCAATTTGTGCTGGTTGGGAATTGATGCATGATCTTAATAAGTTAGATGCTGATATGATTTCCATAGTACGTAAATTGGCAAAAGATATTTGTGATGAATTAGATGGCTTCTTATCTAAGAAAATAACTTTTGAATTAATTCAATTACAATTATTTAGAATCGGAGAGTTACAATCTCTTACTAAATTATGTTTGGATTATGTTTTTGATTCAACTATTAATGTTGACTTGCATCATCAATTAAATTTTTTATCGCGTAATGTGAGTGAGGCGGCAAACATTCTGGAGAGAAAAATATTGCAGTATTCAGTCAGTTAATAACTGTATTTTGTTTTTATAAAAATTGGGGCGCATTACAGTGCGCCCCAATGTATTTACTCACCCGGATAAATCATCTTGGATGCATCAACATGTTTATCAAACTCTTCTTCACTTAAATAGCCTAATGCTAAGCAAGCAGCTTTTAATGAAGTGTTTTCTTTAAAGCCTTTTTTAGCGATTTCAGCAGCTTTGTCGTAACCAATAACTTGATTTAAAGCGGTAACTAACATTAAAGAATTATCAACATAATGCTTTAATTGTGCTTCATTAACTTCTAAACCTTCAATACAAAATTCATTGAAAGAATGGCATGAATCAGTCAATAAATTAATGGAATGCATCAAGTTATGGATCATCACCGGTTTAAACACGTTTAATTCAAAATTGCCTTGTGAACCAGCAATACCGATTGCTGCGTCATTACCCATGACTTGAACACAGACCATGGTTAATGCTTCACATTGAGTTGGATTAACCTTGCCAGGCATAATAGATGAACCAGGTTCATTTTCTGGTAAATGTAACTCACCTAAACCACAACGTGGGCCAGAACCCAACCAACGAATATCATTAGCAATTTTCATTAAGGCAGTCGCTAACGTTTTCAATGCGCCACTCGCAAATACGATAGCATCATGTGCAGCTAATGCGGCAAATTTATTATCTGCTGAAACAAAGGGTAAGCCAGTTAATTTAGCAATATGTGCGGAGACTTTATCAGCAAATTGTGGATGCGTATTTAAACCAGTACCAACCGCTGTACCACCAATGGCTAAATCAAATAATCCTTTTAACGTTACTTCAACTGCATGAATTGAAAAATCTAATTGTGCAACATAACCAGAAAATTCTTGGCCTAATGTTAATGGTACAGCATCTTGTAAATGGGTACGGCCAATTTTTACCAGGTTTTTATAACTTTCAGCTTTTTTATGTAAACTGTCACGTAAGGTTTTGACTGAAGGCAATAAGGTTTCATGAATAGCACATGCAGCAGCGATGTACATTGCAGTTGGGTAAGTATCATTCGATGATTGTGATTTATTAACATCATCATTAGGATGAATGGGATTTTTACTGCCCATTACACCGCCAGCCATTTCAATAGCGCGATTGGAAATGACTTCATTGACATTCATATTAGTTTGTGTGCCGCTACCAGTTTGCCATACGCGTAATGGAAATTGATCGGCAAGTTTGCCAGCGATAATTTCATCAGCGGCTCGAACAATTAAATCAGTTTTTGTTTTATCAAGTTTTCCTAATTCATTGTTAGTTAAGGCAGCCGCTTTTTTCAAAATCGCAAATGCTTTAATTAATTCTTCTGGCATGGTGTCATGCCCGATAGCAAAATGATGTAATGAGCGCTCAGTTTGTGCGCCCCAATATTTATCAGCAGCGACTTCGATGCTGCCCATGCTGTCTTTTTCAATACGAACATTATTAGTTGACATGGTAGTTCCTTATCTATAGAAAATCAGTGCGCATGCTAGCATAAAAAACGAGAAATTTCATTATCTAGGCAATTGAGTAAATGTTTCGCGGATTGTTAACAGACCTATACTATGAGAAAGGGATAGTAAGAGTTTTTATTTATTTTAAACATTATTAAAAAATGCGCAAATAGGGTTGGTTTGTAATAAAATGACTATTCATAATATTGAAATTGCAGCAAAATTTAATCAAATTGCTGATTTATTGGAAATTCAAGGTGAAAATCCATTCCGCATCCGCGCTTATCGAAATGCGGCAAGAGAACTTGAAAGCTTACCACAAGAAATTACTGACATGATTCAACAAGGAGTTGATTTAACGACGTTGCCAACTATTGGCGACGATTTAGCAAAAAAAATTGAAGTTATGGTTAAAACAGGTGAGATACCTTATCTTAAAAAATTAGAAACGCAAGTTCCCTTGGTATTGAGTGAATTATTAAAAGTTGAGGGCTTAGGCCCCAAACGCGTAAAAACTTTATTTCAAAAACTCAATGTGCAAAATGCAGATGATTTACGGAAAGTGATTGAGTCTGGAAAATTACGAACAATAAAAGGATTTGGTGAAAAGTTAGAACAAAAAATCAGCGCTGGAATGTTGCATGTACAAGAGTATTCAAAACGAACGCGATTAAGTGATGCTTTTCCCATTGTTGAAAGCTTTATTAAGTATTTTAAAAAATTAAAAGAAGTTAAACAAGTTGAATGTGCTGGAAGTTTTCGCCGACGTCGAGAAACGGTGGGTGACCTTGATATTTTGATAAGCTCAAATCAAGCAGAAAAAATAATTACTCATTTTGTTAATTATGAAGAGGTAGATGAGATATTATCGCAAGGTGATACGCGCTCATCAGTGCGATTACATTCTGGGATACAAGTTGATTTACGCGTCGTTGATGAAGCAAGCTATGGTGCGGCCTTGCTATATTTTACCGGCTCGAAAGCACATAATATCGCCATTCGTAAAATGGCAGTAAAAATGCGGTTGAAAATTAATGAGTATGGTATTTATCGCGGTGAAGAACAATTAGCAGGAAAAACTGAAAAAGATGTTTATAAGCAAATTGGTTTAGCCTATATCGAACCCGAAATGCGTGAAGATCGTGGTGAAATCGTATTAGCGCAAAAAAATGAACTACCAAAATTGATCACCTTAAACGATATCAAAGGTGACTTACATTGCCATACTACAGCATCTGATGGTGATGCGAGTATTGAGCAAATGGTGGAAAAAGCACAAGCATTAAATTATGAATATATCGCTTTAACAGAACACTCAAAAAGTTTAACTATTGCGCATGGATTGGATGAAAAACGATTATTGCAACAATTAGAGCTTATCGATAAATTAAATGCTAAATTAAAAAAATTTGTAATTTTAAAATCAATGGAAGTCGATATTTTAGAAGATGGCACACTCGATTTATCTGAGGATGTGTTAAAACAATTAGATTTAACCGTCTGTGCGGTTCACTCGAAGTTTAACTTATCAGAGAGAAAACAAACTGAACGTATTCTTCGTGCGATGGATAACCCTTACTTCAATATCTTTGCGCATCCAACAGGAAGATTAATCAATAAACGGCAGCCGTATGCTATTGATCTGGATAAGATCATGCAAGCCGCGAAAGAACGCGGTTGTGTCTTGGAATTAAATGCACAACCAGAACGCATGGAGTTGGATGATGTACATTGTCTGCAGGCGAAAAATAGGGGAGTCAAAATTGTTATTTCTACTGATTCACACAGTACTTCGCAATTAGATAATATGAAATTCGGTGTGTTTCAAGCGCGACGAGGTTGGCTTGAAGCAAAAGATGTGATAAATACGCACAGTCTGAAAGAATTGCAGCGTTTATTAAAACGAGACTAATAGTTACTGTACCGCACCGGTTTCAGGCACCCACGTATCTCGATTATCCGTACCAATAAAAGGAGTAATGCTTACCCATTTAATATCTAAACTAGTTACATCAAAATCAGGTGTACCGGCCCAACCAGTATATTCACCACGATACAGTTTTGGATCCACAGGAAACCAAATGCCAAGCCAAAATCGCGCAGCGCGATAGGGTACATCATCATTCCCGTTACTGATACCATTTAAGCGATTTACAACGATGCCAGGGGCATTGCAATCATGGGCAAATAACCACGTTACTGAGCCTGGTTCACGCGTACCATCGGGTAAGTTATTTCCCGAATGCCAAATAATTTCATATTTGTGATAAAGATGGTCTTTGTTAGGATCAATACCATTATTATAGGGAGCAAGATCAATGGTTTGAGTAAAATAATGTCTATCGCCTGGTTTTTGGCCACCCCATGCATTAGTTCTAGCGTATCGATAGCTAATTTCAGAGTTATGACCATTGTCAGTAGGTGTTTCCCAATCAATTTCACTATTTCGAATGGGATCTTCATCACTTTTATAATCAGGATCTTGCGGTGTTAATTCAGTATAATGAAATAACCAAAAAGCACTCGTAGCACCTAATTCAGGAGGGGTTTTCGCACAGACAGAAAAAATACCGGAAGCATAATAGTTGCGTGTTGCAATTGCCGCACCAACTCGAAGTTTATGACCATTTATTCCACGTACAGGCCCATGATATAAATTGCCATGGCCGACTAATTCTAAATAATGATCAGGCTTCATGACCCAATGAACATTTTCACCTATCACACCGCCGTTATTTCCACCCCATTGTTTATTGACTACTATCCATCGATTTGAATCAATACCTTGACTAAAATCATCGTAAAAACCTGCGGGTGGTGCTGCAAATGCAATGTTATTACAAAGTAAAATAGCAAAGAAAATCATGAAAATATATTTCATGTTGACAATGAAACCATAAAACTTATGATGCAACAATTTTCTACTCCATTAGAAAAGCGGAAAATAAACTTTTGCAGGCACACCATCCAAATGATTGAGGTTACCCAAGGTATCTAGCGGCTCAATTTTAATGAGGATACTTATATTTCGTGTCTCGATAGGGCTTACTAGCTCGGCGGGTAGTTTGCCAGTTAATTTTGGCTTTTCCATCACAATGCCTTTCATTTTGTCACCATTAGCAAAGACAATTTTAACCATCGTGCCTTTTGTTGCATGATTCATATATTTCGGTTCTAAATAAGTCAAAATATACGGTTTGGATCGAGTTGCCAAAACTAGTAAATCCTCTCCTGAGGTTACATATTCATCGGGCGCGACCAAGGTCGTGAGTACCATACTATTAACTGGAGCCGATATGGTCAGTAACATTTTCTTCAATTTTAATTGATTAAGCTGATCTTGTAAGAATTGCTCTTGACTGACATAACCTTCGGGCGTTTTTAGATCAGTAGCATACTTCTCATTTTCACGAGCAATTTGAATGTTAATATCAAAGAATTGATACTTAGCATTGCTAAGAAATGTTTCAGCTGCAGTATAATCACTCAAGCCTACATCACCTTCTTGATGCGCAATATTAATAATCGCCATTTGTTTATTGGCGAATGCCAATTCGTCTTCTGCTGCTCTCAATTTCCTTTCTAATTGCTCCATAATTATCTGACGATTGGATTTAGATAATGTTTGTACCATTGCTAATTGCTCAGTTGCTTGTTTTATACTTAAATCAAGCACTTTATCGTCTAATTTAATTAATGGCTGCCCAGCAACAACTTGATCGCCGTCTTTTACATATATTTGAGCAATTACACCATTGCCTTGTGTCCTGACGGTTACTTTATCATAAACCACATATGCAGGAGCTGAAATAACTATTTCGTTATAGAGGACTTGTCCTACAAAATATAATAAAGGAGATGCAGCAATCAGTAAAATTAAATACCAACGAAAACGAGGAAAGTAACGTTTACTAGGCGCATAAGATACTTGTAGATGTTTTATCTTTTCGGGTTCTGTTTGTTTGTTGGATTTATATGAAAATTTCATAAGTTAAAACTTCGATTTTCGTAAAACCCACCATGGTGCCATTGATGTGTCTTGGTGAGCATTAAGAAATATTTCACTCACTGTTGCCACACCCGCCCAGACCCGCATTAGGAACGTGTAAAATGGAAAAAATGGAATTAACCAGAAAAAACCAAGATCATATTTTTTACGTTCTGATACAAATAAAAGATGTACAATATACATTATTAAAGTGGTAGCAAAATAATAAAGCCAGGCAATGAAAAGAACGGTTGAACTTACTAAAAGGGGATAGCTATAAATCAAATAGCTTAAATAAGCCATAATGATTAAGGGAAAAATGAGCTGAAAAATCAAACCAGTCCAAAATATGATAATAAAATTTTTCCAACCAATATTTTTAGGTCGAAGGCTATGCTTATGTTTTCTAGCGTAGATATAATATAAATCGCCTTCCCAACGTAAACGTTGTTTGAATAACCCAAACCATGTCTCAGGCCCATCAGTTAAAGCCATGGCATTGGGCTCAAATGCAATATGAAAGTTGGGATTGACGCCAAAATAGCTTTTTAAACGCATGGTGATATCAAGATCTTCGGCACTACCACTATCCCAACCAGAACAACTTTTTAAAATATCTCTTCTAAAAAAGCCAAATGCGCCAGATATATTATTGACGGAATTTATTTCATTTAAAGCAATTTTGCTGGCATGAATAGCCATCATATATTCCATGGCCTGGAAACGTGTGACCAGATTTTTTTTTGCATTTCGTATTCGTAATGCACCAGCAACAGCGATAACATTGGGATCTGCAAAATCAGTAACGGCATTTCGTATTACATCATTATCACATGATGAGTCGCCATCCAGAACCAAAACAATCTCATGGCGCACGACATGCATAGCACTATTAAGTGATGATACACGACCACCACGCTTCCATTTGGGTAAAATATAAATTTCGCGCTTGGGAATTTTTTTGACTCGTGGTACCAAAGACTTGGCAGCATTATAGGTTTCAAAATTTTGTTTGGCGCCGTCAATGACGGGAATGATTTGAATATGGCCAGGATATAATTGTTCCGCAATAGAAAGAATTGATTTGCTGACATCCATACCTTCGGCATAACAGGTAATAATGACTGAAACACCTGGACAGTGCGGCATAATTGCTGGGGGATGGAGTTTTTGGCGAATATAATAATGAATAATTCCACCTATAATCAACAATTGGAACGGTAACTCTAGGAAAAGAATAAATGGCATAAACGCTAATGCAAAATGCCATGCGTCATTAGCGATTAAAATAACTTTAATATGATAAATAATTGCCTCTAATGCATACGGCAAACTCATTTATCTAACTCCGCGTTTAATTTTGTTAGTAATGTATCAGCTGTTTCATCTTTTAGACGCACATCTCCTGAAAAAATAATAAC
>JAGVJQ010000130.1 GCA_020051015.1 Gammaproteobacteria bacterium | reverse complement strand
GATTGAAATGGCTATGGCCGAATACGGTTTACGTTTGGGGAATGCCTTTCAATTAGTTGATGATGCATTAGATTACAGTGGTAATGCTGATGAAATGGGTAAAAATATTGGTGATGATTTAGCAGAAGGTAAGCCAACTTTACCTTTAATTTACGTCATGCAGCATGGAAATAGTACACAAAAAACCTTAATTGCTGATGCCATCCACCATGGCAGCCTGGATAAATTATCTGAGATTCAGGAAACCATTGCATCAACCGGCGCAATCGAATACACTTACGCCGCTGCGCGTCGCGAAGCATTGGCAGCTATTGATGCGTTAAAAGTGATTCCCGAATCAGCATATAAAACCGCATTAATGGAGTTAGCTAATTTTACGTTGGAACGACATTCGTAAAAAATTTAAACGACGCTGCAGCGCAAAAGACGAAGAATAAAAACGGAGTGTAGCTCAGTCTGGTAGAGCACTGCCTTCGGGAGGCAGGGGTCGAAGGTTCGAATCCTTTCACTCCGACCACTTAAGTTATTTTCAACACAATCTTCCCTATATTTGCATTACTTTCCATACGTTCATGCGCTGCAATCACATCGTGCCAATCATAAACTTTATCGATAGTTGGCTTAATTTCTCCTGCGATTAACTTATCCCACCAACGATCAATAAAACGTTTTGTAATGGCTCGTTTATCAACCAAACTGCGACTACGCATGACGGAACCGATAAGGTGTAAACGTTTACTCATTAATGTCCGCAAATCAATTTCCGTTGTTGCCCCTGACATAGTCGCAACTTGAATCAATCGCCCTTCTGCTTTTAATGCAGCTAAATTACGTGTGAAATTATCTTTACCCACAAAATCTTCGACTACATCAACACCTCGTTGATTTGTTTGTTGCATGATCCAAGGTAAAAAATCAGTGGTTTTATAATTTGCAACCGCCGTTGCGCCTAATTGCAAAACAAATGTGGCTTTTTCTTCGCTACCCACTGTTGCATAAACGTTGGCGCCACTATTTTTTGCCATTTGAATAATGGTTGTTCCTACTCCGCTTGCCGCAGCATGTAATAATAAATCTTGCCCGGTTTGTAATTGTCCCAATTCAAATGCCGTTTCATTTGCTGTTAGAAATACTTCTGGAATTGCAGCAGCATAAGTAAAGTCCCAATTGCTTGGCATTTTCATCGCCATTTGCGCATCTAATAAACAATATTCAGCATAACCACCACCACCAACTAAACCAAATACTTTATCGTCTAATTTAAAATTTTCGACATTTTTCCCTACTGCAGCGACTAGACCTGCAATCTCTAATCCCATTATGGTAGAATCGCCTGCCGGTGGTGGATATTTGCCGCGCCGCTGTAATGTATCGGCACGATTTAAGGCTGTTGCATGAACTTTAACCAATATTTGCCCAGGACCTGGAATCGGTTTATCTACATTGCCAATATAAAGTACATTTGGCTCACCAAATTTATCAAATACTACTGCATGCATTTTTTCTATAGTCATAATAATTCCTTAAATATTTGCCTGCCCTGCACTATTTTAAATTCACTTTTCAATTCTCGTATTAAATAAAATGGCTTATTTTTAGCTACAAAATACGATTTTATCTTATCAATAAGGCAAATATTTTAACCTTATTTTGCTAATTTAGATATGTAAAATATTGCACCAGGTATACGTTATGTATACGCCAAGTATTAAATTTTTTTTGCAAAATAGGTGCAAAAGCCCTTTTTTTATGTTTTAATATCCATGGCGCTCGATATTGAACAAACATTGATCAAATCTAATCGCTAAAGTAAATTGCAACATAATTTACTTTTTATCGAATTTATCCTTTACAAACATAACCATAGGGAGCCTATGATGTCAAATTTGAGTACGATCCTCAAAGCATTGATGCATGAAGTTGGTATTACCGTAACTGAATTAGCTCGTCGTACTGGCGTTGGCCAGCCTGTTATTCATCGTATGGCATCAGGCGAAACTGATAATCCAAAAGTTGGCTCACTGAGCCCAATCGCTAAATTTTTTAATGTTAGCATCAGTCAATTAGTTGGTGATGATCCTCTGCCTAAAGACCGTTTCAAAGGCAGCCATAACCCATATTATCGCGCTTGGACCAAATTACCATTGTTATCATGGGAACAAGCAGCTCACTGGCCACGTCGTGTTTACAGTGAAGTTGATAGCTACATTTCAACTGAAGCGGTAGTAAGTGACAAAGCGTTTGCTGCACGTGTTGAAGATACAACCATGGCGCCACGCTTCCCAGAAGGCTCTATTCTTATATTTGATCCAGAAATCAAGCCACAAGATAAAGATTTCGTTGCTATTCATATTGATGGCCATGCGAAAATCCAATTCAAACAAATGCTGTTGGATGGTCCTGACCTCTATCTGAAACCCATTAATCAAGACTTCCAAACTAACCGTGTTGAAAAACAATACCGTGTTTTGGGTGTTATGACACAAGCTTTAACTGAGTTTTATCAAGATCGTCGTCCTCATGTTTTAGACGAAGAAGATGAAGCTGCAAATGCTAAGTCACCAGTTAAAAAACGCAAAGATCACAAACCTGCGTATTCTGATGAAATAGCATAAAATCTGGTGTAGGGGCGTATCGCATACGCCCTGCTAATATGCGAAAAAGGGCGTTTTAAACGCCCTTTTTTATTTGTGTAGCCCGAATTGAAAATCCGGGGTTCACATTTCTCTAGATCCCAGATCTTCGATCCGAGCTACATTTAATAGCTAGTCATAAGTATGCACGACTAACACATCACACTCTGCACCTTGCAATACTGCAGACGCAGTTGAACCAATTAAACGTTCCAAACCATGGCGACCATGACTGCCAACAATGATTAAATCGGCATTTTCATCTTTGGCTATCTTCAAGATGCAAGCTTTGATAGACCCCAATTCCACGCGTTGTTCCACGTCAGTCAATGAAAACTCTTTTACCTGCTGTTCAAGGCTGAGTTGAGCTTGAGTTAACATTTCTTCTTCTAAATTAACACTACCCATATAACTCATTGCATAAGCAGGTAATGGCTCAACCACATGTACAATGGTTAATTTAGCACCATATTGTTGTGCCATAGCTGACGCTTTTTGCACACATTTTTTGCCCGTATCAGTAAAATCCGTTGTTAATAAAATATGTCGGTAACCTTGCATATTGATCTCCTTTTAATTATCGGCATCACCTAAAAGAATATCAGAGAAGAGAAAAGAAAAAAAGATAATAGTTGAATTGGTCGGGACGAGAGGATTTGAACCTCTGACCCCTTGCACCCCATGCAAGTGCGCTACCAGGCTGCGCTACGCCCCGACTTAAAGAGAGAGTGCATTATACATTACCTATCATGGCAAGTTCAACTTTTGCTAAGGTCTGTTTCAATGCTACGAAGTTGGGCCTTACTCTTAGCAAAATAATCTTGGTATTCAATCACGCACCGAAAATAGCCGCTTGTAATCGTCTAATCTCATCGCGTAATTGTGCCGCTTTTTCAAATTCTAAATTTTTAGCATGTTCTTGCATTTGTTTTTCTAATTGTTGAATTTGCTTAGCCATAGCTTGCGGTGACAGTGTTTCATATTTCGCAGACGCTTCTGCTACTTTCAAGTATTTAACTGATGATGGTTCAGCATCAGCACGCGCACCTTCCATAATATCGTGGATAACACGTTGAATGCCACGTGGAGTAATGCCATGTTCTTTATTATGAGCAATTTGCTTATTGCGACGACGTTCTGTTTCTTCCATTGCGCGCTGCATTGAACCTGTTATTTTATCCGCATACAGAATTGCTTTACCATTTATGTGGCGCGCAGCACGACCAATAGTTTGAATTAATGAGCGATCTGATCGTAAAAAGCCTTCTTTATCCGCATCCAAAATAGCTACTAAGGATACTTCTGGCATATCTAACCCTTCACGCAATAAGTTAATGCCAACTAGGACATCAAACACACCAAGGCGTAAATCACGAATAATTTCTACTCGTTCTACCGTATCGATGTCCGAGTGCATATAGCGTACACGTACGCCATGTTCATTTAAATAATCTGTTAAATCTTCAGCCATGCGTTTAGTTAATGTCGTTACCAAGACACGTTCATTAATCGCTGCTTTTAATTTTGCTTCAGATAATAAATCATCAACTTGCGTTAAAACAGGACGAATTTCAACAATGGGATCAACTAATCCCGTTGGCCTTACTACTTGTTCTGCAATATTGCCCGATAATTCCTTTTCATAATCGCCAGGTGTTGCGGATACATACACAGTTTGTGGCGAACGTGCTGAAAATTCTTCAAATTGCAATGGTCGATTATCTAATGCTGATGGTAAACGAAAACCATACTCCACTAGCGTTTCTTTACGCGAACGATCGCCGCGATACATGGCACGCAATTGTGGAATCATAACGTGTGATTCATCGATAATTAATAAGCCATCGGGCGGTAAATAATCAAATAACGTCGGTGGTGCCTCCCCTGCTTCACGGCCAGATAAATAGCGAGAATAATTTTCAATACCGCTGCAATATCCCAACTCCACCATCATTTCAATGTCATATAAAGTTCGCTGCTCTAAGCGTTGAGCTTCAACCAATTTGTCATTATCACGCAAGTAAGTTAAACGTTCTTTTAATTCTTCTTTGATTAAATCCACCACTTGCA
Source organism: Gammaproteobacteria bacterium (assembly GCA_020051015.1). Lineage (GTDB taxonomy): Bacteria > Pseudomonadota > Gammaproteobacteria > UBA1113 > UBA1113 > JABEVJ01. The sequence continues at coordinate 2,283 of JAGVJQ010000130.1, read as the reverse complement.
AAATACGTTCACGTGGAGTGACATAATGTGTTTTAGGGAAAATAGTAACTCGCGGCACTTGTCGCAAAATAGCACCCGTTAATGGGTCAAAAAATGAAATATTTTCGACATCTTCATCAAACATTTCAATTCGAACGGCATCTTTATCCGATTCAGCAGGATAAATATCGATGATTTCACCACGCACGCGATACGTAGCGCGTTTAAAATCTAAATCGTTGCGGGTATATTGCAACTCCGTTAATCGATGCAAAATATCTTTTCGAGAAATGCGATCACCTCGCGCAATATGCAAAACCATACTCAAATATGCTTGTGGATCGCCCAAACCATAAATTGATGATACCGTTGCTACCACGATCGTATCACGCCGCTCTAATAAAGCTTTGGTTGCTGATAAACGCATTTGCTCAATATGTTCATTAATCGCTGAATCTTTTTCAATATATGTATCTGAAGAAGGGACATACGCTTCTGGCTGATAATAATCATAATAAGAAACAAAATATTCCACCGCATTTTCGGGGAAAAATGATTTCATTTCACCATATAATTGTGCCGCAAGGGTTTTATTAGGGGCTAATACCATGACTGGCCGCTGACATTGTTGAATCACATGTGCCATGGTAAACGTTTTACCTGAACCCGTCACGCCAAGTAAAGTTTGATGTGCCAAGCCAGCTTGAATGCCATTATACAGTGATTTTATCGCTGTTGGCTGATCGCCTGCAGGTTCAAATGGAGAATGGATGGTAAAAAGCTTGGTCATAGTCAACAGTTCATAGGTATTAATTTCGATATTATAACATAATTTGCCCATGCGTTAATTAACAATTTGAACGGCTACGAGTAATATTAACCTCTTGCCAAGCGACCTCAAAGTGCGTTAACCTCGGGAGCATGCAAATATTAATGAGGCTAACTAACGTTATGAGCAGTCCAGTTTTATCCAATCGTGCCCTATCAATTAAACCTTCCCCCACGCTGGCTATTGATGCTAAAGCAAAAAAAATGCAGGCTGCTGGCGGAGATGTCATTAATTTAGGGGTGGGTGAGCCAGACTTTGATACGCCTGAGCATATTAAAGAAGCCGCTATTAAAGCCATGCGCGACGGCAAAACAAAATATACGCCGGTAAATGGGATTTTAGAATTACGTAAAGCCATCGCCGATAAATTTGCTCGTGAAAATCAATTAGCATATACACCCGATCAAGTTATTGTCAGCAATGGCGCTAAACAAAGTTTTTATAATTTAGTACAAGCTGTTATTAATCCTGGCGATGAAGTCATTATTCCGTGTCCATACTGGGTATCATATCCAGACATCGTTACGTTGGCCGAAGGTAAATCTGTCTTTATTGAAACCGGCGCTAAACAACAATTTAAAATTACGCCTGATCAATTAGAAGCAGCTATCACACCCAACACCAAAATGTTGGTACTGAATAGTCCGAGCAACCCATCGGGAATGGTGTATTCTAAAGAGGAATTAGCCGCATTAGCTGCTGTATTATTGGAACATCCACAGATTCTCATTGCCAGCGATGATATGTATGAACATATCTTATGGACGCATTATCCATTTAGTAATATTGTTAATGCTTGCCAAGAATTATATGAACGTACGATTGTGATTAATGGTGTTTCTAAGGCTTACGCAATGACTGGTTGGCGCATTGGTTATGCAGCCGGACACCCTGATATCATTGCTACTATGAATAAAATCCAGTCACAAAGTACATCTAATCCTAATAGTATTGCGCAATACGCCTCCGTCGCCGCATTAAATGGTGATCAAGAATGTATACATGATATGGTTAAATCTTTCAAAGCTCGCCATGATGTTGTCTATGAAGGGTTGAAAAATATTAAAGGCGTTAATTGCTTGCCCAGCCAAGGTACTTTTTATAGTTTTCCAGACATCAGCGCAACCTTGTCGCATGTTGATGATGGCCTACAAGATGACGTTCAATTAGCAGATTATCTCTTGACTAAAGCTGGCGTTGCCATTGTTCCCGGTACCGCATTTGGCACCCCTGGTTGCATTCGTTTATCCTATGCTACCAGCATGGAAAAACTCGAAGATGCACTGGATAGATTAGCCATCGTTTTGAGTGGCGAGTAAGAATATTTTTTTCTTAAAAAGTGCTTGACGCACTTATTAAAACTAGATATTATGCTCGCTCATTCGCCAAGTAGTTCCTCGGTAGCTCAGTTGGTAGAGCACGCGGCTGTTAACCGCTAGGTCACTGGTTCGAGTCCAGTCCGGGGAGCCAATCTT
>JAGVJQ010000043.1 GCA_020051015.1 Gammaproteobacteria bacterium | reverse complement strand
TAACCTTAGGTGATTTAACCCACAAAATTTATTATTTTAATTCCACTATGGCGCCTAATGTGGTGTGGGTTGATTTAAATAATATTAATTTTGCTAAAGACAATAAGATATTAATCTTAGATCCAACCAATCCGATACTTGTCGGCGAAGTGTCGAAACAATTTGTACCGCGTAGCGAAAGTTAATTAGAAACAAAATGTATATGTTTTTTTGAAGATATTGCAATATCTGCTTTAGTTTTGAATGGTTATAAAAAATTGTTTCAGCGCGATCATCAGAAATCTAAAGCGAATATGGAGTAAAAATTGTTTACTGGCATTGAAACCATCAACAATTAAATTGGGTGAGCAGTATTATTCAGGGGTTGCCTATTTGTTTGATAAACTGATGGGTATCGTAACCATAGAACTATTCTGTCGCATCTCGTATCGTCAAAAATGGAGATGCCTCAATTTCTTTTGCATCCATCATTGATGCAATGCGTTGTAAGGTTGAGAGAATTAAGTTTTGTTCCCAATTTTCTAATTTTTTATAGGCAGAAATAAATTCTTCTTGTAATAATGGTGGGGCATTTTCAAAAATCTTTACTGCGGCAGGTGTAGCTCGGACTAGTACTTTTCGTTTATCATCTTGGCTTGGAATACGCTGCACATAATCATGTCGTTCAAGTCTATCTAATATTGATGTGACTGTTGCCTGACTTAGGTTAACATCTCGCGCCAATATACCAGCCGGGACTTCCTTATAATCAATGATTCGTTTAAGGACTAATGCTTGTGGTCCTGTTACACCATATTGTTGTACTAATTTTTTTGAATGTAAGTCTATTGCACGAATAATACGTCTTAGCGCAATAAGTACTTGATCTACTTGCTCATTATTCATGGGTTGTATCCAAATGAATTATTTTGTATACTAAGTAAAGACTAAGTTAAAAAATGATTTAATTTAACTAGAAATAATTATACATGGAAAACAAAACTAAGTAGAGAATTTTATTAAAAATCAATAAAAAAGGGTTGTGTCACAGGGTTTTTCTATTTGATTTACATCTAATTCTAAGAAGGAGGACGCTCTTTATAACTATGGCGCGGACAAAATATTATTCGTATACGAAGCAATATTTTTTATTACTGACTGTTAAATGATCACTTTTTGTTGTGGTTGCTCATTGCTTACTCAGTTAGTGCGGTCTGAAATCCATTTTAAAGGAGAATATAAATGACTGAACTTAAATTCGAAGAATCAAAAAACTTAAGCATTGGTATCGAGTTGGAATTACAACTAATACATCCTGAAACTTATGATCTTTCACCACAGATTAATCAACTCTTACAAGAAATAAAGACTATTGAATATGCCGGCGAAATTAAGCCTGAAATTACTCATAGTATGGTAGAAATAAATTCGTCGCCTCATGAAAAAATTACATGCCTGCATGATGAGCTTCTAGCATTGAATCAGATAATTATCACCCACGCCAAAAAATTAGATATCTTATTAAGCGGCGGTGGCGTACATCCATTTCAAAATTGGCGTGAACGAATTATCTTTCCGAATTATAAAGATGTTTATCAAAAATATGATTTCTTAATGAAGAAATTCACAATTTTTGGGCAACATGTTCATGTTGGGTGTGCTGATGCAAATGATGCTATTTATTTAATCCATGCATTTTCAAGATATATTCCACATTTCATTGCATTAAATGCGTCTTCTCCGTTTTATGAAAGAGAAGAAACTCAATTTGATTCAGTTAGGCTGCATATCGTTGATGCATTTCCTCTTAGTGGAACATTACCTTTTTTAACGAGCTGGGACGAGTTTATTGAACATTATAATCAATTAGAACAGCGTGGAATTATAAAAAAAGTAGGTAATTTATATTGGGACATTCGTCCACAGCCACAATATGGAACGTTAGAAATACGAATTTTTGATACCCCATTAACATTGATGCAAGCGATTACTACGGCAGCATATGTACAAACACTTGCATTTTATCTGCTTGAGGAAAGACCATTTGAACTCGATAAAAGTATGTATTTATCTTATGCCTATAATCGATTCCAGGCTGCGCGATTCGGTTTCAATGGGATAATTAATAATTATCCTGACAATATTTCAATACCCATTCAAGCAGATATTCTTGATACGCTTAAACGTTTGAAGCCGTATGCCAAATTTTTGGGAACTGACGTATATATGGACGCTATCATGGAAACAGTCACCAAACAAAATAATGATGCTAATAAAATACGAATTGCTTATAAAGAATTAAACACCATGGAAGAATTGGTCATGTATCAAAGTGCGTGTTGGATGGAAGAAAATAACAACTCATTATTAAATGCGGCAACAAGTCGTGTGAAAAATAGATAAAAAAATATTTATTTGTCTTAGTGATGGTTACATGAAACATAAAGTATCAAGAAATCATAAATCTATCTCGTCAAAAGTAAAGACGACTATTATTTTTAATAAACCTATTTTCTTGCATGAAGCAATTCTGCACTTTCAAAAAATGCATAATTCAGCAGCTTCTTCGTATTTGTCAAAATATTTACAATCATTGAAGAAGCCAAGAAATCATACGATGAAAGTTTTTATTTCAGGTATTAAGAAATTCAATAAGATTGCTAACCTTTCATATGCAAAAAGAGAAAAATTATATGGAAGTAAATTTTCAGGCTTACATTACTGTAATGATTTAGTTGACTTATGGAACAATAATGGTAATAAAAACGTTAAAGCGAAAGAAATAATTCGTACTGCGCCTATGCGTTGGTGGGATTATCGAATAAATAAACATTATCTTTATTTAGTCTATTGTGGAAAAGATCCATCTAAGGCCTTAGATAAATTACTACAAGGACCAACAGTAATTGATTGTGCTATGTTTTGCCAACTTAGCATATGGTTTGGTATACGATATATGATTGGAAATCGATTATTTAATCAGCTTTTTGGGAGTAAACCCTTTTATCTTACACAAGTCATTTATAACCATAGGCAATCATCATGTAAACCGTATATGAAGAACCCACTAATGCCATTTTTTAATGTAATTTCACTTGAGAAACGCGAACCTGCGGTATGTTTAAGTGTCGTTTCTAACCATAAGGATTATTCATTTAAACATCCTGGTGGTGTTGATCAAAATGAAAATTGTATCGTAATTGGTGATGCATATACTATTTTTGCACCGAATGAAGAATCATCATTAAATTTAACGAAAGCAGAAGTGGACAATTATCTTTTTGAATCATTTAATAAGCTCCCAGACCTTCATGATAAAGAGAAAGTAAATGCATATACATATGCGTTACATCATCATCAATCAATTCATCCTGTGTTAAAATTGTCTTATGAGCGACTAATATATTTATCAAAGATTTATGCAAATAAAACCATCTCTAAAAGGGAATGGTTAACGAATTCAAAAAAAATGAGCGAAGGAATGTTTAAATTAGCCTTTGATTATAACAAATTTCATACTTGGATAAGCGTGCAGAAAAAAGTTAGAAATAACTCTTTAATGTTATTTTTATTGCTCGCAAAAGTTGATTTTTCCATGAGTCTTAGAAAAATATTTCATAGTCATGTAATGCGGCGTTTGCGCCTTGATAAGGTTTATGATGATTCTTGATTGAGACCCCAAGAATCAAAACTTGATCCCTAGGGTCATATATTATTACATACTCGCAATACGAGATGGTATTTCTTCTTTAGACGTTAACATAACGCCATTGCCAGCAGTGTTACGTTTTTTATTCGATAAGAAGGTACTTGATGAGTTAATAATCGTGCTATCGAGTTTTTCTGTGGCATTCCGTTGTCGCTTTGTCATGGCTTTTATTTGGTCACGTTCTTCCATGTATTTTTCTTTATTGCGCATACTTTCTTCAGCACTTGGAAATTGTTTTTCAAATTCGATTTCTCGTTTAAGTTGAAGAGCTAAAATACGGTCTTTTCTCGTGGTGCCAGCATGATTCGATTGATTATTAGATTGTTTTTTTTGAATGAACCCTTCTTTCTGTCCTTCTAAAAGCGTCATTAAACTTGTCAATTCATTAAGGGATTCTTTTGAAAAAATGGGTTTATGACTAGAAGAGAAATTAACTAACTCTTTCATGAGAGCAAATTTTTCTTTAACATTAAGCTCTTTAGTATTGGCAACTAGATTTCTTGCGGCCGCTACAATGGCTTGGCCATAATCGAGTACATCAACACCATGATTGACTGCATCGTCATAAACAATCTCTATCTTTTCAAAATTAAAACTCAATGCTGTAATGCTGAACTTATATTCAAAATAAGTTGATAATTCAATTAAAGGGCTTTTCATGCTTAATATCACAGCATACATTTCATCGAATAACGTATCAATTTGCTTAGGAATAATATTGTTTTTAAAGTGTGTAATGATATTGCCATCATTATTTTGTCGTGAAAATTTATTATTTTTTATAATATCATTTAATTGTTTTTGGATGTCGTCAAACTTTTGCTTATAATTGACGGACTCTTGTGTGGCGTTAGACTCAGGTTTGGAAGAATTTAATGGTTGTTCTGTTCCAGCTGATAGTGCCATAAGGGCATCTCCTGCTGCTAGTTCTTTTAAAGAAATTTTCTTGCGATTATTTTTTCTATTAAATTCATTCAGCATTAGTGCCAAAATTTGTTTTTGATTGCCGGAAAAAATATCTATACGCTGTTTAGAGAAACTAAATAGATAATATAACCGATGAAGTTTTTCAGAAAAATCGAGATTGGTTAGTGAAATTAAATATCGTGCTACATAGATGACGTATAAACCGTAATGTGAAACATCAACATTTTTACTCTTGGCAGATAGATAATTTTTTTCAAGGTTATTAAAATTAAAATGTAATAAATTGATAAGAAAATCATATAAATAATAGACTGACTGCGCATCTTTATCGTCGCCCATCTCAACCAGCAGCGCTAATATTTGGTTACACAAATCATTTATTTGCGGTGAGATAATGGTTTGTTCAAAGAATATTTTAGCATCATTAACTTGTTCTTTTTTTTGCATAATGCTGGTTAACAACTGATTAGTCAGTTGATTAAGTTTTTGTTCTGGTGGAGATAGCGCTTCTTTATTAATCGTAACAAGACTGGTATTTAGATTTTTTTCTTCTTCAACCAAAAGTGCTTGCCAAGTTTTTATGGTCTTATTATTGTTTTCTAATGTTTTTTTTGTCATGATTTTTTCTTAGTTATTATTCGAATTGCGAATTGTACAATGTTTGGTCTTTAAGGGCAACAAAAATGCAAAAATTTCTGAGCTGCCAGCTATCGTGGGGCAAATATTGCCAAATGATATAACTGACTGTCATTAAATTGTCATATTATTTCGATAAAGTCTCATCTAGCAAATCAACTTAAGAGAGGTAGGTGAAAACATGAATGACAAAGTACTTCAAGAATTTAAAAATAAAGCTATTCAAACGCTAGAAAATTATTGCAATACCGGTGTGTTATTTAAACCAACGCATTTCCAATTTGCTACCAATCTTATCACTGTGGTAAAATTGAGCAATGATATTGATTCCTTATTATCAAGGCTCTTTACTGCGTATCAAAACTTACTTGAATCAACAAATAGTAAAGGACTTTTTAGATCAATTGCATTCTTGCTGGCCGAACACCTCAATATTCCAAGGCAAGATCTAGAAAACTATTTGAATAAAAGAACGAATGAAATTACGATAAAAAGAGTATTTCAACTGTTGCCACATGAAATTGACCCACAAAAATATTATAGATCGCGTATTGTGCCGCAAGATTTAATTGAAAGGGCAATGGTTAATAGAAACATTCAAATGCGTGGGGAAATTGGGTTGCACTATGAGGTTAACATTAGAGATGGGCGCAAGTTAACACAATGACAGAAAAAATCACACTATTAATCATTGAGGATGAAGAAGCCATTCGAGATATGTTGCGGTTTTCTCTTCCCGAGCATGAATTTAACTTAATCGATGCGGAAGATACGTCAAAAGCAACTAAAATTCTTGCAGACAATATTCCTGATTTAATTTTACTTGATTGGATGCTGCCAGGTAGAAGTGGTATCGAGTTTATTAAATGGATTAAACAACAAGAAATCTTAAGTAATATTCCTATTATTATGTTGACAGCAAAAGCTGAAGAAGAAAATAAAATAACAGGATTAATGACAGGTGCCGATGACTATATCACTAAGCCATTTTCTCCTGATGAGTTAATAGCACGAATAAAAACTGTGTTACGCAGAGGTCTCCTCGTATCTCCAACGAATGAAATTAAAGTGAGAGATATCACTTTAAATGTAGCTAAACATCAAGTGCAAATTAACAATGATATTGTAGCTCTTTCTCCTATCGAATATAGAATGTTGTATTTTTTTATGCGCCATCCAAATAAAACATATACGCGAGATCAACTAATTACTTATATTTGGGGTGGCAATACCTATATTGATGATCGGACCGTAGATGCTCAAATTCGACGATTACGAAATAAATTGAGCGACTATCAGCATCAAAATATCATTAAGACAATAAGAGGTGCTGGTTATCAGCTTTCAGAAAATGATGAATAGAAAGAAAAACCAAGCAGCATTAACTAAAATACCAAAAGAAATCACTGAGCATATTATTCAGTTAGAACGAGTTCGGAGAGATTTCGTCGCTAATGTTTCGCATGAGCTTCGTACACCGCTGACAGTTATTCGCGGTTATTTGGAGACCTTAATCAAAAAGGGCGATAAAGAATCTGAATCTCACCAAAAAATCTTTTCTCAGATGTATCAGCATAGTATCAGGATGGAAAATATTATTAATGATCTACTATTGCTGTCGCGGCTTGAGAGCGAAGATCAGCCAATAGAAAGCGTTGATATTTCTGTTGATGAAATTTTAAGAACATTGTGCGTAGATGCGCAAAGAATTAGTGCTGAAAAAAAACATATTATTACTTTGCAAGCAGATCCTGATTTACAAATAAATGGCTCCGAAGAAGAGCTAAAAAGTTTATTTTCTAATATTATTATTAATGCTGTTAAATATACACCTGCCAAAGGTAGCATCACCATCAAATGGTATCGTGACAATGATGCTGCTGTTTTTAGTGTTACTGATACCGGTATTGGTATTGCAAAAGAACATATACCCCGAGTGACCGAACGATTTTACCGTGTTGATAGAGCACGCTCACGCGATAGCGGCGGGACTGGTTTAGGACTTGCCATCGTAAAACACGTATTGATGCGCCATCAAGGGGTGTTAAGTATAGAAAGCAAACCTGGCGAGGGTAGTACATTTACTTGTAGATTCCCCTTAGCCTAATATATAAATTAGATAATTCAAAAAAATAATACTCTGTAAGGTGAGTTAATATGCCTAAAGATAAGAATGAATTAAATGAATTAAGTATAGTACTAACCGATGAGCAGTCAGAGCGTATTGAGGAGCTCATGTGGAGTGAAAAGTTAACTTATGAGCGAGCATTTGAACTTTTTTTTAAACCTAAACCAATTCAAGCTCCTGTGATTGTACCTGACATAAGAAACTCTCAATTAAACTCTGCTACTGCGCCATCATCGCCATGGCAAGGCTTAAATGAATGGCAAAAATCAGCAATCGAGTTAGGAATACCTTGGCATTATTTTATAGGTGATACTTGGTTCGATAGTGAAAATCATTTGAAAGCGTTCCAATATTTACTGGCGCTAGGTTATAGACCAACCATTGCGATAGCGATATTGTATCAATTCTTGCTGGTTGATGAGGTGGCTAACTTAAGTGCTGACGAGATTGATTTTAATGTCCGTATGTTAGATCCAGAATCATTAGGATTGAATCCAACGCTGTCAAATGACATTCTCAATGGCAAACAACAAATCGATAAGTATTTGATGGTTGCTGGCAAGAAGTTAGGTCCGTCAGAGAAGCGAGAGCTTACCTTGTATGAGCAATACGTGCAGGCTATCTCTGCGCGTGTGGAGGCTGAGACAGCCTGGTTGGCTGCAGTGCGAGCAATAACCCCAGTGGCAGAAGATGAAAAGGTCGCATTAACTATTGAAGAGGCCATGGCGCAGCATGCTGCGCAGGAAGCAAGAAAAATCTCGGTGCCAGAATATCAACAATATTTAGAAGCTAAGGCCGAATTAACAGAAATAGAAAAGCATCGATTGCCAACGCGGTTATTACCGGAAGGATGTCGCTTTGTACCATGCGCTAGTGATGCTTCTAAGGATTTAGAATTCTGGCCCAAACAAACGGTAACTACTTTTTATAAGAAAGGGTTACTATGTCATTTTTGGCAGCCTGATGTTCTCGATAGTGAAGAGTCTGATGTTGTTGCTAACTATGCAAACACAGAAAGGTCTCTTTCCGATGTTACGGTCGAACAACCGGGAAAAAGAAAATGGAGTTGTTAATCAAGTACGAGTGAATGTGGTGATGAAAATATTATAAAATAACGTGAAATTAACGACCTTAATGGATGATTTAACGCTGCAAAACCATAGCTATATGATCGACATCATCTTCAAGATAAATGTCGCCTTGTTCGATAAAGCCGAAGCTTTCATAAAATTTTTTCAAACGATATTGCGCCGAGCAATTCAATTCATGCTGTGGATAGTGTGTATTACAATAATTAAGTAATTCAGTCATCAACAGTTTGCCATAACCTTTTCCTCTGACGTGGTTGGCTGTGATGACTCGACCAAATCGAATGCCATTATTGGTTAGTTTAGTATTAATCAATGTTTGATATTGATAAATTCGTAAATAAGCAACCAGTTTGTCATTTTCTGTTGCTAATAAATGTATGGCATTCATATCTAATCCATCGATATCGAGAAAAGCACATTGTTGTTCAACAACAAAAATTTCAGATCGTAATTTCAAGATATCATACAACTGCATTATGCTCAGCTCAGGGAAAGAAAGCCAATTTAATGTTAACATCATGAGCCTCGAAAATATTATTTTTTGTAATATCGAAATCAATGTTTATTTTAATTCAATGACCTTCTAGGTGCCACTTTTTTTCCATCATATCGAGGAAAGCATATAAGCGTTGATTAATCACATTATAATTCTCATGTCGAAGTTCATCGTCAGTACAAACATATTTGCCAGGAGTTAAATCAAGTGGACAATGCGATATTAAGTCATTGATAATTTCAATTGTTAATTCTAAATGAAATTGGAAGCCGTAAACGCGATCGCCATAGCGAAATGCTTGATGCGGACAGCCGGCACTTTCTGCAAGTAAAACCATTTCATCAGTAATACCAGGCATATCACTGTGCCAATGTAGCGCATCAAATTGAGGATAAAGTTGTGAAAAGAAGGGGTCTTTTAAGCCACTTTTTAATACGGTTACTGGATAGACACCAATTTCTTTATTTGGGCTGCGTTGTGTCGGTGCGCCTAAGGCATCACCAATAAGTTGTGCGCCTAAACAGATACCTAAAACTAATTTATTTTCTTCAATAGCTTGCTTTGTAAATTCAATTTCATCTTTGAGATAAGGATATTTATCGAGTTCACAAGCACTTTGTGGTCCACCCATTAAAATGAGGAAGTCGATGTTATCAAGATTAGGTGGTAATTTTTCGCCGTTAAATGTATGCGAGCACGTGATGTGATGACCGCGAGCGGCGGCCCATGTTTCTATAGCAGCAGGGGTTTCAAAAGGCGCATGAATAAGGCAATGGATACGCATTTTTATATCCTTAATTTGATGTTTTGTTTATATATTAATTATATACCCATCGCACCTCAATATGCGAATTTATCATCTCACCTGAACGTGAACTTTGAACGTTCGTCATTCGAAAAACCTCGAAAGACAGTCGAGTTAGGCTGAAAAAATCAAGGCCGCATTGAGCGGCCTTGATTCGAAACAGATACAAGACTAATTATTAGTCGTTGTCATCATCTGAGCTGCCAGAAGCGCCGCTCATACCACTCATGCCGCTAGCACCGCTCATGTCGTCGCTATCGTCATCAGTTGCTGCACTGCTACCAGCTGCTGAACTGCCAGCTGCTGAAGTGTCATCAATCAATTGAGCTGTTTGAGCTTGTGGATTAGCTGCATTGGTATTGTCGGTGGTTGCAACAGTTGATGCATCGTCAATCAATTGAGCTGTTTGAGCTTGTGGATTAGCTGCATTGGTGTTGTCGGTGGTTGCAACGGTTGACGCATCGTCAATCAAGTCAGCACTTGAAGCGCCGCTTGCACTGCTGCTACCTGAACCATCTACGGTACTGCTATCAGTTGTATCATCAACTAATTGTGCAGCAGCTTGTTGAGCAGCTGGTTGGTTAGCTGATTGTGTAGCTGGTTGCGCTTGTTGTGCAACTGGTTGTTGAGCATTTGCGTTAGCAGCGTTATTATTAGCTTGGGTAGCGGCTTGAGCTGAAGCAGCAATTGCAACAGAAGCCAGTAAAACGGTAAGATTAAATTTTTTCATTGGTAGCCTCACAAAATTAAGTTTCAGTCGACTGATTAACTTTGCATCAAACCTGATGAAAGTTACGAGTTAGAGTAGCAAAAGTTTGTAACGCCAGTATTTCTAAAGCAGTTTTTTTTGTAACAGGAAAGTAACAATGACAATAGCAGTATATCCGGGAACATTTGACCCTTTCACGCTTGGTCATGTTGATTTGGTACAACGTGCGTCGCGATTATTTGATAAGCTCGTGATCGCCATTGCCGCTAGTCCCAATAAACACCCGGTCTTCAACTTTGAGGAGCGCGTGGCATTAGGGAAAACGTTATTTAAAAATATGCCTAATGTCGAGGTACTAGGGTTTAATGGGTTGTTGATTGATTTTGTAGCAAAGCAAAAAGCCAATGTTCTGGTGCGCGGAATTCGTACCATTGGCGATTTTGATTTTGAATTACAATTAGCACGTATGAATCGCCATTTGAAACCTGATGTTGAAACAATGTTTATTTTGCCATCAGAAAAGTATATCCATATCTCCGCTACGTTAGTTCGCGAAATTGCTGCACTAGGCGGTGATGTATCGACATTAGTGCCAGAGATTATCAAGCTTGAGCTGGACAAGAAAAGCACAAAGAGATAAGATCCGATAAAATTAAAAGGTTGAAGTAAATGGCGTTAATGATTACTGATGAATGTATTAATTGTGATGTGTGTGAACCTGAATGTCCAAATAATGCTATTTATCAAGGCGAATGGTATTACGAAATCAATCCCGCTAAATGCACAGAATGTGTCGGTCATTTTGATCAGCCACAATGTGTTGAGGTATGCCCTGTAGCATGTATCCCACTTAATCCGGATTACCAGGAAACCAAAGAAGAGTTACAGGCGAAGTATGAGAAGTTGCAGGGGTAATCATCACGCGACAAAATCACGTAGGGTGGATTAGCGCCTCCAAGCGCATAATCCACCCTACAAGTTATTTTTCAATATATTGTTTATGTAAGAAAAGTTTATCAATAAAACATCGAGCTAATTGATTCTGACTCACTCACGCGGCGAATAGCTTCTGCTAGCATCGCACTTAAGCTAACTTGACGAATTTGTTTCACTTTTAATGCATCAGCGTGCAATGGTATCGTATTAGTCACGACCATTTCATCGATACAAGAGTTAGCAATATTGGATAACGCGGGGCCAGATAAAACCGGGTGCGTACAATAAGCAAATACGCGCGCAGCACCATGTTCTTTAAGTGCTTTGGCGGCGAGACAAAGTGTGCCACCAGTATCAATAATATCGTCAACCAATACACAATCACGGCCACGAACGTCACCAATAATATGCATAACTTGTGCTTGATTGGGGCCGGTGCGGCGTTTATCAATAATGGATAACTCGACATCGTCTAGTCGTTTAGCCGTTGCACGAGCACGGACAACACCACCCACGTCAGGCGATACAACCATAATATTTTTCAAATCTTTCTTGCGAATATCTTCTAATATGACTGGGGTTGCATATACGTTATCAACCGGCATATCAAAAAAGCCTTGAATTTGATCAGCATGTAAATCGACGGTGAGTAATCGATTGATTCCAACCGAGGCCATCATATCGGCAACAATTTTGGCAGAGATAGCTACCCGTGCTGAGCGCACACGGCGATCTTGTCGGGCATAACCAAAGTAGGGGACAACAGCAGTGATTCGAGTTGCTGATGCGCGCCTTAAGGCATCGGCCATAATGACCAATTCCATCAAATTGTCATTACTGGGTGCGCAAGTTGGTTGAATAATGAAAACATCCTTACCACGGACATTTTCCATAATTTCAACCATAATCTCGCCGTCACTAAATCGACCAACAACAGCATTGCCTAATGGCATTTTTAAATGGTCGGCAATTTGTTGTGCGAGTACTGGATTTGCATTACCACTGAAAAGAATCATTCTAGCCACGATCATGTGCCCTTATAGCAGGTAATTAATAAAGCAGAGATTGGCTGGGGTGCTAGGATTCGAACCTAGGTATGCCGGGATCAAAACCCGGTGCCTTACCGCTTGGCGACACCCCAATTTGCATACTAGGGGCTATTTACAATTCTACTATGCTGGATATTAAGTCTCGATTTTCTGTGTTCCGCTGCTCAAATACTACTATGTATACTGCGCTGCGGTACTCGAAAATCAAGCCTTTCTATCTCAGCCTAGCGAATTGTCAACAGCCCCTATATGTAACTTGGTTCAGCTACTGAACGACAATGTTACGTTTCTTACAGAAATTGCTGAAAATTTATTTTTTGCCGTAATTTGCACGGCATTTGCTAGATGGAGCGTATTATACGCGAAGATAGTTAGGCGTCAAGAGGGATGCGATGAAAAAATGGGTATATTTATCCGTGTAGCCCGTATTACGCTTTTATTGAGAATTACATTGTTATTCACAATTTACAAAACCAATGATTGTTCAATAATAATTATTTTTTCTCGCTTTAATACCGGCTACAGGGGATGTTTGAAAGATTATTTTTATTTCAACATTTTGTGATATTTGATAGAAGGGCGTATGCAATACGCCCCTACGGTAGATTGGTGAAATAGTCTATTGGCCAAAGGGTTTACCTGGTGTTGGAGTTCCTGGATTATAACTTTGACTATTGGAGGCTGATTTTTTTAAGGTCTCTGGACTCGGTACTTGTGAGCAATGTATAAAGAAAGAAGCATGCTTTGCCGATGTTTGATTTGACTTAGCGTCATGATTTACCTTTGTATCAGGGTTACCCGGCGTACCTAAGTCAACAAAGTCATCTAAGAATGGATCTGCTTCTGCTTGATTAACGTTTCCTAACGTAGGTTCTGAGCTAGGTGTCGTCGTTGATTTTGATGCGTTAGGCATTAAATCCAGAAAGCTAGTTAATAATGATGCGTTTTCTTTATCAGCTGCAGTTAATTGGTGTTGTGTATTTTGATGGTCTACGTTTATCTCTTTAACTTGCTGACGTAATTCACTATTGATATTTTGTTGAGCTTGAAGCTGTTGACACAATCTATCATTAGCAGTTCTTAATGTTATGTTTGCCCGGCGTTCTTTCTCAAGTTCTATGCGTACTGCTTCCCTAATTGCTTGTTCATCCTCTAATTCTTGAGTTAATGCTGTATTCTCATCTTCTATCTCTTCTATCTCTTGCTGTAAGTCCTCATTAGTTGCTTGTTCATTTGCCAATTTTCGAGTTAATTCTGCATTAACTTTGTTTGTATTTTCTAGCTCTTGCAATAAGTCTTTATTAATTGACGTTTGATCTTCAAGTAATCCTTGTGAGAGTTCATATAACACCTTTAACTCAGCTTTTTCTGCTAGTATTTCTGTTACCTTGGTTTGTGATTCAGCAGCAGTTTTCTCTGCTGTCGCAGCGTTTTGTTCAGAAATAACAAGCATTTGTTGATGTTGAACTAATATGGCGCGTAATTCTGCTATTTGTTGTTGTTGGCGAATATTCTCAGCAGTTAACTCTTTATTTGCAATTTGTTGTGCCATAAGCTGATCATCTGCCTGGAGCGCTAATTGCTGAATGGTATTTAATGCTTCGGCGTGGGCTTGTTGGGCATCATCGCGTTGTTGAGTAACATGGCTCAATTGGATTTGTAATTGATCTTTTTCAACGGTTAACGTAGTGTTATCTTTAGTTGATGCAGCAACTTCATCGCTTAACTTATCTTGGGTTATTTTGAGTGATTCAATTGTAGCACGTGCTTTAGCAAGAGATTTATCGATTTGCTCTTTTTCGTTCATGGCTTTGCCATAATTTTCTTTGATATTTTCAAGCTCAACATTTGATGATTTAATATTTGAATTTAACTCTGCTAGAGATTGTTCGAGCTGTTCATTTTTTCCTATAAGTTCGGCATTATTTGCTATTAATTGTTCTTTTTCATCCATTAATACAGTATTGTTTTCTTGTAATTCGTGATAGAGAGATTCTAAATTCTCATGTCTTGCTGATATTTCATCAAATATTTCTTTATTAGTTTCTTCTAATAAGATATTAGTTTTCTTTATCTCTTCAAGTCTTTGCTGAAGTTTTTTAATCGTTAAACTGTTAGCATTTAGTTCTGCTTGGAGTCGAGCAAGTTCCTCTGAATGCTTTTGTTTTAGCATATTCTGGAGAACGTGGCCAGCAGCAGCCATTCCTTCTTGATGTTTTTTGAGCTCTTCTATTTGTTGAGTTAGGTTATCCCTTATTTCATGTGATTTAGTAAGTGCTGCATGAAGTTGGCTGATTTCTTCCTCAGGAATGGAGACGCCGACCGCTTTAAGTTTTTGTCGTAACTCTTGGAGTTGTTGCCAAGCCTTTAATGCTTCTTCTTCTAACTCGAGTCGTGCTATAGCACGTGCATGTGCCCCTTTTGTACCACTACGCATCGTATCGTCATTGATCATATGAACATCAAGTTGTGGATCAATAAAGCCATGATCAGGGTCAAAACCTAATTTTTTGCGACTGATTGAAATTTGTTGTTTTTTGTGGGCAATGGCTCTTTGTCTGGTTCTTTTAGACATGAAACGACTCCGGTTTAGGATTAATAATTGTCCGTGCGTTTGATACTCGTAACTGAGAGAACGACTCCTTGCAATTCGATGTGCATGATAGCGTAACTCGAGAAAAAAAGACAGAGATTTATTAAGCCATTGTTAATGCTGGTAGGGTGGATTAGGGCAAATGGTGGGCACATATTGTTATGTGATACCTCTTCGAGGGCAACAATATTTAGCCCACCCTTCGCTACTAAAATACAGATTGGTAATTTATGTTGGAAAGAGTATACATATATTAAATATTTTTCGATGTTTGATAGAAGGGCGTATGCAATACGCCCCTACGAATGATAGTAAGTGGTTTAAGCACGAAATTGCCAACTCTTAATGACTAACTTAATGGTAAAATGTGGGTTAGTCAGTAACATTTTATCGGGCATATCAATGCCATTGATTTTGGCGTAATCCAAATATTGTATTTTCCATCCATCTTGTTGCAAGGTACTGAGGCGATTGGCGCTATCAAGAGCGGTTTTGCTTGGGGAACCCGGGGCAGGGATACTGAGATCGGAAGAG
>JAGVJQ010000029.1 GCA_020051015.1 Gammaproteobacteria bacterium | reverse complement strand
TAATTTGTTTACCGCGCCAAGAGGAATACCGCATATAGTAATATTGATTCTTAAACATACCGTTGATGATAAGGTTCTGCCTACTTTGCTAGTATAAGTTCCACTTTTTATATTGATTTGCATTTGAGAATTATCCCATACGCTTGTCACTGTTGAAGGCTCTATTGCATGTTCGGAAATCAATGTTGGTGTTATATTAGTTGCTGAAACAGCACTAAAAGAAGATGGTTTAGATTGGGCTGAGTTTTCTTGTAATTGATTTTGAACTGCCGTACGAATTTGTGCAATTTGTTGCATTGTGCGATTAGATTTTTGTTCGGATGCGGTGGTGGAGTAATAACGTATTGCCAACACAACCACCACCGCTGAAACAGCAATTGCTAACAGTACATCTAATAAACCAAAACCTTTTCGTGACTGAAATCTATTATTCATATTAATCATTCGCATTTATAGATATCCTTATAAAATATAGGTCACTTAGGAGCTGTTTACAATTGATTAATGTCCAGAAATCGTCTAATTCTTACTTGGTTGCTTTGACAATCTTGTAGAAACTGATTACTTGCAAAATAATTAAATTCATTTTCTCTAGCAACACCAATAACTTCATCTTTATTCAGCAATCCGGGATGACACATAATCAAACCGCCATCATCAATTAAGGTCAAAAAATCAATAAACAATTGTCGATAATTAGCTTGCGGATTAAAATCATAGAAGCCAGCGAATGATTGATTATGTGGAATATTTTCTTGACTCAATAATTGTGTCAATTTGCTAGCGCCCGTAAGCTGAATAATGGATGCTTTGACATTTGCCGTTTTAATAATTTGCATCCAAGGTAATTTTACACTTCGAATATAAACTCGGTGTGATCGTAAACGATGGTGATAGACTTCTAATAAAGCATCACGAATTACTGGTAAGTGATGAATATGTTGATGACCATCAATGTAATTAGGTAAAGTTTGCAATGCAGCTTCAAATTGATCTAATTGTGCATTTAACTCATTAACAACATCTTGTTTATTAATTTTCTTGGCGAAACAACGCAAAATTAATTGGTTAATATTGAAAAATTGATCATTTGTGCCAGTTAGCGAAGGAAAACCGGTTAAAGCTTCCCCTTCAGTTAAATTAAAATGTAAGCCAATATCAACTTGGTTGACATATACTTTTAATGGTTTTGCTACTTCTATCCAATCAGGAAAAGTTACCATACAACTGGTTGCACTTAAGCGTTGATCAGCGATGAGTTGTAAAATCCCTTGGTTCACTGATTGATTCAAGCCATAGTCATCTGCGCAAAGGACAATATTTTTAACCAAGGTCGAACCTCATTTTAAATTCCAATTACCAAAATCATAACGTAGATATGATGCTTGTACTAGAGTTTATTGACAATTCGCTAGGCTTTTTAAAACTTAACATGATATGGTACATTACATGAAATGCAATTTATAGGGATATGCCGAATGATGAAAAAAGGTACATTACTCAAAATCCTGACGATCAGTCTTTTGTCGATGACAGCCACCGCAGCCCATGCGGCAGATTGGAGCTACACCGGAGCAACCGGTCCCAATTTTTGGTCAACACTTACCCCAACCTACTTTACTTGTGGAGATAAAAAGATCCAAAGCCCAATTAATATTGAGGCACCCTTCAAGCAACAAAGCATTCCAATCAAAATTAATTATCAACCTGCTTATTTTAGAATTTATCAAAACTCGCATAATATATACTTGGTTAATGCTCAATTTGCGAAAGACATTATTACATTCAATAACCGCCCTTACGAATTAATTCAAATTCATTTCCACGTTCCGGCTGAACATGAAATTAATGGTAAGAAATATGCCATGGAAGCTCATTTAGTGAATCAAGATGATGAAGGAGATACTGTCGCGATAGCAGTGTTATTCACTGAAGGCGAAAAAAATACTTTTTTATCTAATTTTTATCAAATGGTAAAATCCAAATCTAATCAAGGCATGCTGCAATTATCACCAAGTGAGTTAATACCGCAAGGTGGTTTTTATAGCTATTCAGGCTCTCTTACCACCCCATCTTGTGCACCAGTCACCTGGGTCGTTATGAAAAATACAAAAACTGTCAGCCAACACCAACTTGATGTCTTTAAAGATAAGGTGATTCCTATGAATGCACGCCCGATACAGGCACGTGAGAATAGAGATATTATTAGCTCGTAATTATAGAGACCATGGATGATGAGCACCTATATGCTTTCATTACACATAGCTCTTCCGTAGGGGCGTATTGCATACGCCCATTTACCAGACATTACGAACCTTTCATACTGCCGGATATTTCCAACATCACTGTATACATGTCACAGTAAATGTAGCCAGGGTAAATGCATGATGTTCTTGAAAAATGAGATGCCATTTCATTTTCTTAGCAATGGAAACGCCCTCATTTCATGCATGCAACCCGGGATCCGTGGTTGTATGACGCACGATCCCGGGCTACTTGACTAATCCACCTGACGAAAGATCTCACAAAAAATTAACAACAGGAGCGTCTTTTACCAGCATCAAGAAGTGAGTCCGTTTCACGTTGTTTAGGTTGACTCCTAACTCGTTCGGGTATAACTCCAAACAATCGACCTATCATATCACCAACATTCGTTTTACGGGCCATATCACCAACATTAGTTTTACGAGAAACCCATAACTTTCCTGTCACGCTTTGGTATAACTCAGCAGCATGCGCACCATCCTTTGTTGCCAACATGGTGGAGTATTTTTTCTTTGCTGCGTCCTCAATATTGCCAGGCGTATCATCAATCAACGTAACATCTTTTGGATCGATATCATGAAGGTTAAGCTGAGATAAAATATTCGCAATATGCTGATTTTTATTATTCTCATCTATAGGAAGCCATGCTTCAACAATAATGTTATTCAGCGTTTCATCAGATAATCCTAATTTTGCTTTGATAAAAGGTTTTATAATATAACCAAACTCAGTAAATGAAGCAAAAGCAATTTTATCGCCATTAGCAATAGCATTTTCTATCGCTAATAACCAAGCATTCGGATCACCAAGAACACCATAACTCGATATAACATAGTTTGTGATGGCTTTTTCGTCATGCTGTGTAAATTTTCTTTTATCTATTTCGTCCCATATGCCATGGTATGTATGCTCTTTAGCAAATGTTCTATCAAAATCAATTATATAAACTTTTGTCATAAATAAACCCTTGTTATTTTTAATTGCATCCCCAAAGTGGATTTTCGGATATTATTTTACCATAGAGAATCCATTGTATTTCGATAAATATATTACCGCTCTACATATCGATCTTTCGTAGGGGCGTATTGCATACGCCCATTTACCAGACATTACAAGCCTTTCATACTACAGGATATTTCCAACATCACTGTATAAATGTCTCGGCCAGATTAGTGATTTGGCGAGAGGGGCGTATGCAATACGCCCCTACGTTAGAGCTGTGAATCATTATGATCAAGAGACAACGATAATTTAAATAAAAAAAACCCTAGCTAAATTAGTGATTTGGCAAGATGGGCGTATGCAATACGCCCCTACGTTAGAGCAGTGAATCATTGTG
>JAGVJQ010000002.1 GCA_020051015.1 Gammaproteobacteria bacterium | reverse complement strand
CAGAAAGACTTGATTTTTGAGCACCGCAGCGGAGCATACTTTGGCCGTCTGTGAGCAGCGGAGCGCAAAAAATCGAGGCTTAATGCCCAGCATAGTAGACAAATTGGCGCCAGCCAATTTGGACGGCTGAAAGCCGCCCCGCAGGGGTGAGGGCCGAAGGCCCGAATCAATTGTAAACAGCCCCTTATATGAGAATCTCATGTATATCTGCATCTGCAACAACATCACAGATAAACAAATTGAGCATGCTGTCCATAATGATGGCATTTGCTCCATGCGCGATTTATGTCAGCAATTAGGTGTTGCTAGTTGTTGTGGGCAATGTCATGCCGAGGCAGCTAAAGTCTTAGAAGAGTCATTACAGCAAATTAATCAACATCCTACCGCTGCTTGACCACCCGTCTACTGCTGCCTATACTTCATGGTTAGTTAAACAATAAAAGGCGTTTGCCATGAAAGGCGATAGCAAAATTCTTTTGATTCTCAATCAAGTCTTATTTAATGAACTTACCGCCATCAATCAATATTATCTTCATGCCAAAATGTTCCAACATTGGGGATTGAGTAAACTTGCGGACTTCGAAAAGCGCGAATCTATCGATGAAATGAAACATGCCGATATGATTATGGAGCGAATCTTATTTCTAGAAGGTTTACCGAATTTGCAGCATTTGGGCAAACTCTTAATTGGCGAAACACCACAAGAAATGCTGCAATGTGATTTGAAATTGGAAAATATTGCATTACCCACTATAAAAGAAGGCATTACTTATGCCGAAGAAATCCAAGATTATGTCACGCGCGATTTATTGCAACGCATTATGAATAATGAAGAAGAACATATCGATTGGTTAGAAAAACAATTTGATTTAATCCAAAATGTCGGTTTGCAGAATTATTTGCAGTCGCAGATATAATTCATCATTATCTCCGTAGGGTGGGCGTATGCAATACGCCCTTACAATTAGGTATATATTATTTTTTATTTCTTACCCATCACTTGATCAACCATTTCTTGTAATTCACCTGATTCAAATAATTCCATGGTAATATCACAACCCCCTATCAATTCACCATTGATATACACCTGTGGGAAAGTTGGCCAATTCGCATAAGCAGGCAATTCAGCTCGAATATCCGGATTAGTTAATACATCAACATGAGCAAATTCTGCACCACATGCTTTTAATGCTTGTACGGTTCGTGCAGAAAAACCACATTGTGGAAAATCTGGCGTGCCTTTCATAAAAATCACAATTTTATTATTTTCAATTGCAGATTTAATTCGTTCAATTGTATTCATTTGCTTTAACCTTATTAATTTATAACCTAGAATTTAAAGCGCTATTCTGCTACATTATTAATTGTATTACTACCCCTTCTGTCTAAATTATTATCAATAACAAGGAACAATGTCATGACTTTTGAATTACCAAAACTCCCTTATGAATTAGATGGATTAGAACCTTACATTTCACGCGAAACGCTCGAATACCATTATGGTAAACACCATCAAACCTATGTTAATAATTTAAATAATTTATTACCTAACAGCGGTTTTGAAGGCAAAAGCTTAGAAGAAATCATTCTCAAATCCACTGGCGGTATCTTCAATAATGCAGCTCAAGTTTGGAATCACACATTTTACTGGCATAGTATGATGCCACAAGGCGGCGGTGAGCCAACGGGTGCATTAGCTAAAGCAATTACGGCTAAATTTGGATCTTTTGCTACGTTTAAAGAAGCATTTACCAAATCAGCGACAACATTGTTTGGTTCAGGCTGGACATGGTTAGTTAAAAACTCTGACGGCACTGTGGATATTGTTAATACTAGCAATGCTGGCAATCCAATGACTGATGGTAAAAAACCATTATTTACTTGCGATGTATGGGAACATGCTTATTACATTGATGTTAGAAATGCGCGGCCAAAATATTTGGAAAATTTCTGGCACTTAGCTAATTGGAAATTTGCTGAAGAGAATTTCAAATAATATGCAAAAAAATTATTTAATGACCAATTACAATCCTATCCCCGTGACGTTTGCGCGCGGGGAAGGGGTTTGGCTGTGGGATACTGAAGGAAATTGCTACCTGGATGCATTGGGTGGTATAGCCGTATGTGCCTTAGGTCATTGCCACCCTGCCGTTACCAAAACTATTACTGAACAAGCCCACACACTAATTCATACGTCAAATTTATACCACATCCAAAACCAGTTAACGTTAGCTGAAAAATTATGTGCGATGTCGGGTATGGATAGAGCATTTTTCTGTAATTCTGGCGCAGAAGCGAATGAGGCAGCTATAAAACTGAGTCGTTTGCATGGTCATAGCCGGGGAATCGCTGAGCCTAAAATTATTGTTATGGAAAAGAGTTTTCATGGTCGCACGATGGCAACCTTAAGTGCAACCGCCAGTAAAAAAGCGCAGGCCGGTTTTGAGCCCTTAGTACAAGGTTTTATTCGCGTTCCTTACAATGATGTTGAAACGGTTGATCAAGTATTAGCGAATGACTCTGATATAGCAGCCATCATGGTTGAACCGATTACGGGTGAAGGCGGCGTTTATATACCTAATGATGAATACTTAGAAGCATTACGTGAATTATGCGATCGTTATAATTGCTTATTCATTCTTGATGAAATTCAATGTGGCATGGGACGTACAGGAAAACTATTTGCTTATCAACATTATCCTCACCTATTTCCGGATATTGTGACAACAGCCAAAGCATTAGGTAATGGCATTCCAATTGCTGCCTGTCTTGCTCGTGGTGAAGCTGCGAATTTATTCCAACCAGGCTCACATGGCTCAACCTTTGGTGGTAATCCATTCGCGACTAAAGTTGCCTTAACTGTTTTAGAGACATTGGAGCAAGAACAATTAATTCCGCGAGCTGGTGCAGCTGGGACAATATTATTGGAATTACTACATAATAAATTAGGCTTTAATCCACATGTTAAAGATATTCGTGGCAAAGGATTAATGATTGGAATTGAATTAGATAAACCTTGCCGCGATATTTTGACAATTGGGTTAAAACATCGACTGTTATTTAGTGTAACGTCTGACACCGTTATTCGATTATTACCACCCTATATCATGACTGATGAGCAATTAAATATGGTTGCTGATCGTTTGGCAGCAGTGATTAATGAATATTACCAATAATGAGAATTTAAATGCCACAACATCATGAACGAAAACACCCCTCTGGCGAGCAAGTCATCCGCACCATCGCTATGCCGAAAGATACGAATGCCAATGGCGATATCTTTGGTGGCTGGTTAGTGTCACAGATGGATATCGGTGGGGCCATTTTAGCAAAACAAACCTCCAAATCACGAATTGCCACTGTGGCGATTAATGATTTGGTGTTTATGCACCCGGTTTACGTCGGCGATATTATTTGTTGTTATGCCGAATTAATTAAAGTTGGCACCACATCAATGACCGTAAAAATCGAGGTATGGGCTATCTCTGAAGCAGATACCGAACGGCATCAAGTTACCGCCGGTACCTTTGTCTTTGTTGCCTTAGATGAGCATCGTAAACCTAAGCCCGTTTATAGTAGGGACTGTTGACAATTCTACTATGCTGGGCACAAAGCCCCGATTTTCTGTGTTCCGCTGCTCAAATAGTTAATGGGCGTATGCAATACGCCCCTACATAGCTGCGGTACTCGAAAATCACGTCTTTCTGCCTCAGCCTAGCGACAAATTGGCGCCAGCCAATTTGGACGGCTAAAAGCCGCCCCGCAGGGGTGAGGGTCGAAGACCCGAATCAATTGTCAACAGCCCCTAATTGTTAATTTGACATTCCAGGTGAGCTGGCTTGAGGCGATACCCACGATTCACCCAAAGTACCCGCTCTTTCTCGAGCTGGTGAGCGACTTGAACGTGATGATTCACCTGCTTTTTGCGCTACATCATTAACAAAAAGAGCTGCCCGCGCATTACCCTTCCCGTAAAAAGACATTTCTTTTTGTCTTTCTTCAGTTACTTTTTTTCTGCCGGGTACTTGTGGTGCGGGATCAGTTGGTGGCGGCACTGGAATATTGGGCGCCTCTGTCATTGGTGGCGGAGGCATAAAAGCTATAACTGATCCACGACTATCTCGTCGACCAATTGTTGGTGTTATTAGGCCTTCGCGAGGACTAGAATCTTTTCTTGTATTACACCATTTTTTGGCAGCATCTTCATCAGAAGAGTTTGATGGTGAGGTCGAAGGAGAAATCTCTTCTTCTGTTGAAGAATCGCTATAACCACCATTTGAATAAGAATATTCACCACCCATAACCACTTGCAATAATCTAATTTCTTCCGCAGGCGTAGAGCCATATAATGGCGACTGATATTGTTCACTATCATTACTCAGCATATTGATCGGCGACGTAGAAAACTGCGGCCACTGAGTATCCTGAATTACTCTATTGAACAATAATTCATCCGCTGGTGTAGTACTATATAAAACTGTAGTATATTCTTCATTCTCACTATCAGATGCTGGGCTTACACCGGGCATATCGATGGGAGGTGTTGCTTCTTGTTTACGAGCACTGCTCGATTGACCTAAGTCAGCTTTAATATCAGCACTACTACCACGTCGACCAATTTGTCCCTTGATAGGAGCCGCATCAGAACTCGTTCGTAATTTAGTAATAAACCATGGCCGTGGAGAATGTTCTTCACTAGAAGAGGTAGGTGATGCTGGGGGAGACCTCTCTTCTTCCACTGTTGACTCACCAATGCGCCCATTTGAGCCTGAATGCGACATCAAAGACATCTCAATTGAAGAACTAGCACTGCCATTTGATTGGGAACTAAAATTTTCTTCGCCGGATGAAGATGAACTGCCTGCGCCGGTTGAGCTTTGTAAGGATGATTTGGATTTAAGATCACGAGATTGACCTAAGCCACTTTTAGTAGCTCTTCTTTCGCCACGACTTGGACTTGCTTTAAAAAAACTGTCAAAGCTTGAATTTCTTACTGGTGTTGCGCCACTAGAAGATGGAGCGCCCGTTTCTTTTGACTTATGACCACCTAACATATCACTGCCCCCACACGTTAGATACAAAATAGATTGAATCACGGCACATTATTTATAATGTCCAGTCGTCATATCCATTTGAACTGACTGTGAAGATATCCTATCAATCTAAGATTTCATTGTTGTTATTTTATCGGTCAAATATTAACCATTTATTAAGACTGAAAATACTTAATCCAATTAAACCGGATTATTAATATCAATAAACTGATGTTCAATCCCAAACGTCTCAGCCAAATGCGCGCCTAATGCCTGAATGCCATAACGTTCTGTAGCATGATGGCCAGCGGCAAAATAGTGAATATTATTTTCTCGAGCAATATGTGTAGTATATTCAGAGGCTTCGCCGCTAATATAGGCATCAAAGCCTTTACCAATCACTTGCTCGATATAACCTTGCGCGGCACCGGTACACCATGCAAGGCGGCCGATTTTAGCATCTGCGCCGGGAATATGTAAAGGCACCCGCCCTAAAACTTTTTCGAGTTTAGCGCTAAACTCTTCTGCTGTTTGTGGTTCTGACAACTCACCATAAAAAATTAATGCCCCCTCATCTTTGTCACCTAATCGCCCTTCAGTTAACCAACCTAAACGTTGTGCTAATTGGATGTTATTACCTAAGGTCGGATGCGCATCTAACGGCAAGTGATATGCCAACAAATTAACATCATGACGCAACAAACTAGCTAATCGTTGCCTTTTCATACCCGTCACAATGGGATTCTCATTTTTCCAGAAAAAACCATGGTGTACGATAATGGCATCCGCTTCACAAGCAATAGCCGCATCAATTAAAGCCTGACAAGCGGTTACGCCCGTGACAATTTTACGTACTTCAACGCGTCCCTCAACTTGTAAGCCATTGGGGCAGTAATCACGAAAGGTATTGATTGCCAGTAAATTATCGATGTAATCGGTTAATTCGTTGCGGTTCATCTGTCTTTACTCCACATGCAACAATCTTACGTAGGGGCGTATTGCATACGCCCATTCATCAAGCATAAAAAATCGTTTGCTCTGCACAATATTTCAAACATCACTGTTCTCATGATTCAGCCAGATCAGTGATGTGGCAAGATGGGCGTATGCAATACGCCCCTACGTAAGATAGTAAATGTTGTCCCAATTTATATCCCATTTTACAAACTCATTTACTCCACCGGAAAATTAAATGCAGTATTGGGATAAGGCTCTTTTTTCAAGGTAAAATGCCACCACTCTTTATCATATGGCACGAAACCATTACTCATCATGATATATTGCAACATCATGCGATTTTGGTAAGCATTTTTTGAGATATAAGTATTTTTTACATTGGCAGCCAAATCTAAACAATCGTAGCCTGTGCCCATATCAATACCGTTATCTTTAAAACGTTGAGTATATGGAGCATAACAGGCCACCAACTTTTGCCCTGGTTGATAGGTTGCTTCAGCCATGATTGGTAACGGTACAATCGTCAAATCAACGGTACTACCACGGGAATGACCCGATTGCATCGCAATATAGCCTAATTTAAACAACTGACTTTTGTCCGTACGCGGATAAAACTCCGCTTTCATTAGCTCATCGCCTGGATTCAAGCTCCATTGATAAAAATCATTCACCGCCATCTGTGGTCGATAGCAATCATAAACTTTAAGGGAGTAACCCATACTAGTTAATTTAATTTGCACATTTTCTAATGCTTCAGCAGCTTGTTTTGTGAGAATACAAACGGGTTTGTTATAACCTTTAATCGGTCGACCAATGAAATTATGAGGACTCGCATAACGCATATCTTGCTGAATACTTGGCTCAACATCGCTTAAATAAACAAACCCATCCGGCAATGCTTTGGCAGTAAGTGACCAAGTTAACGTTATTACTGATAACGCTAGTATTTTCCAGATATTTTTCATACCAAATTTCCTTATTCATTGATCTTTCGTAGGGTGGATTAGCGCCGCCAAGCGCGTAATCCACCGCTGCTCGATAATTCAATTATAGCGATTCAAGATCATCTGATGGTGGATTACGCGCCTGGCGGCGCTAATCCACCCTACATTTTATTTTAAGCTACTTCTGCAACTTTTTTCTCTTCCGCCATTTCCGTGTTTTCCACACCACCCATAACTTCCCATAAACGTGGTAAAAATTCAGCAAATTCAGCTGTAAAAATGACAAAATCAGCATCAAATTTTTCTGCTGCTGACTCTAATTGACTATCATCTACTTGCTGTTGCACCAAATCCAAAAAGCGAATTCGACGTACATTTAACGAATTATCCAATAAAAATGTCATTCGATCTTGCCATGTCATAGCCAATTTAATGACTTGTTTTCCTGAATCAATATGCCCGATTACTTCTTTAGCAGTAACATCTTGATTAACACATTTGATTACTGTTGAAGCTGCATTGGGATCTTGTAATTCACAATTATCTTCCAAGATAAAGTCACGTGGTAAATCTTCGCCCAATACCCAACGTGTGAATATTGCTGCAGGAGCAGTTTTAACGGTAATTTCTGCCAATTTCAAACTACCTAATGTACTACGTAATAATACGGTTAAATCTTCAGCACGGCTACGATTACTACTATCTACTACTAACCAATTTTTAAACGTATCAATATAAGCAAAAGTCGTTTGTGATTTGCTAAATGCTTGTGGCAATAAATTCATTGTTACTTGATCAATAAGTGCCCGTTTTTCACGCCCCGTGACCTTACGATTTTCATTACGTTCAATTTCAGCAGCTTTAATGGCTGCTTGTTCGCGGACCACCGTTGTGGGTAATATTTTTTCTTCTTTTCGTGCCGCAATCATATAACGTCCATTGGCAACATGGACCAATAACTCACTATCAAGCCCTAATGGTGACGTCCAGCCATAATGCATACGCTCCAATTTACTACATGGTCGTGATACATGTTCTTGCATCAACTCCTGTAATTGGTCCGGAGTCAGGGTAAAAGGTTCAACTAATTGAAAAATTTGAATATTTTTAAACCACATTTATTTTTTTCCTACTTTCTTTTAATAGCAACCGCACGGTGAATACAAGGACAAGTAATATACACAAGTTATCCACAAGTTTTGCTCTTGCATTTTACTCCAGAACAGACTATCTTTGTGGTGAATGAACAAAAAAACCTATATATGGGGTTTTTACGGAAGGAAAACCACAATAGATAGTTTTTTCACCACCCACAAAACTTTCAGGCAAACACCTGAGTTGAAAGGAGTATCGCATGGAAACCATTGAAAAAGAACACACCACCAACAAAAATAACGCGCCAGTTATGCAGGAGCCAGGCAAGTTATATGTTATTCGTCGTAATGGGGATTTGGTTGAGTATACCGATGAAAAAATCGTTGTAGCTGTTACTAAAGCTTTTTTAGCTGTTGAAGGTACTAGCGCGCCCGATTCTAATCGCATTCATGATAAAGTACGAGAATTAGTTGGACATAT
>JAGVJQ010000146.1 GCA_020051015.1 Gammaproteobacteria bacterium | reverse complement strand
GGGATAGAACGGGGATGTCGTGAATTTAGCTCTTGTTTGCAGTAGTGACTCGACTCATTGTCCCTCGATGTAATAAAAATGAATTAAGGGCTATTAACAGCCCCTAACCCATTAATGCATTTAATACTTGTTTGACCACATTAATACGTTTCTCTGCAGAATCACTACCGAGTTTAAATTTCAAGCGATTGGGGCCTTCCATTTGATAAGTATGAGCTTTTTGCTGAATTAATTTAATAATCGTCATCGGTTCAATTTTAGTGTTTTGATAAAATTCAATCCGCCCACCTAATTGATTGGCTTCAATTTTACGTAAACCAAGCTGTTGCGCAGTTAATTTGATATTTGCACTATCAAATAAATTTTTACACGCGGGTGGTAATAAGCCAAAGCGATCGATCATTTCTACTTTTAGTTCATTTAATTCATCTTCAGTTTTTACACTCGCAATTCGTTTGTATAAAACCAATCTTTCATGAACATCATCTAAATAAGTTGATGGAATTAATGCTGGGATTTTCAAATCGACTTCAATATTATCAATCAATGGTGTATCAGCATGCAAACTTTTTCCTTCTTTCATTGCGGCAACAGCTTTTTCTAGCATTTCCATATAGAGAGTAAAGCCAATCGCTTGAATATCACCACTTTGATTGTCACCTAATAATTCGCCAGCACCACGAATTTCTAAATCATGCGTTGCTAAGGTAAATCCCACTCCTAAGTCATCATAAGCAGCAATTGCTTCTAAACGTTTTTGTGAGTCTTTGGTCAGATTTTTTTCCGGTGGCGTCATGAGATAAGCATAAGCTTGGTGATGCGAACGGCCAACGCGGCCACGTAATTGATGTAATTGTGCTAAACCAAATTTATCAGCACGATCAATAACAATTGTATTGGCGGTTGGGATATCGATACCTGTTTCAATAATGGTCGTACAAACTAACACATTAAATCGTTGGTGATAAAAATCAGACATGATGTGTTCAAGTTCTCGTTCACGCATTTGGCCATGAGCGATATTAATACGCGCTTCAGGGACTAACTTATTTAGTTCATTGGCAACGAGCTCAATTGAATCAACATTATTATGAAGAAAATAAACTTGGCCTCCACGCAATACTTCACGTAAAACTGCTTCACGAATAATACTGTCACTGCGTTCATGAATAAAGGTTTTAACTGACAAGCGTTTTGCTGGTGGCGTGGCAATAATGGATAATTCACGTAAGCCAGAAACGGCCATATTTAATGTTCGCGGAATGGGGGTTGCAGTAAGTGTTAAAATGTCAACTTCAGATCGTAACGCTTTTAGCTTTTCTTTTTGATGAACACCAAAGCGGTGTTCTTCATCAATAATGACGAGCCCTAGTCGTTGAAATTTAATTCTATCTTGTAGCAATTTATGCGTACCAATGACGATATCAACTTCACCAGTTTGTAATTTATGTAATACATCAGTTTGTTGTTTTCCTGTTTGAAAACGTGACAGAGATTCAATCGTGATTGGCCAATCAGCAAAACGATCTTTGAAGTTTTCATAATGTTGTTGTGCTAACAATGTAGTGGGTACTAAAATCGCGACTTGTTTGCTTGAATTAACTGCCATAAACGCTGCGCGCATGGCAACTTCAGTTTTACCGAAGCCCACATCGCCACACACTAATCGATCCATTGGTTGACCTGATATCATATCGTTTAATACTGCTTCAATTGCACTTGCTTGATCAGCTGTTTCTTCAAAAGGAAAACCAGCAGCAAAACGTGCATAATCATTATCGGGAGCAGTAAATTTAAATCCTTCACGTGCAGCACGTTTGGCATATAATTCGAGTAATTCAGCTGCAACATCACGTACTTGTTCGGCAGCTTTTTCTTTGGCTTTTTGCCATTGTGGCGTACCCAAGCGATGTAATGGTGCATGTTCTAAATCCATGCCGCTATAACGACCAATTAAATGTAGAGAAGCAACCGGCACATATAATTTATCGCCAGCAGCATATTCAATTGTTAGATATTCACCTTCAACATCCCCGGTTTTTATGAGTTGTAAACCTAAGTAACGGCCAACCCCGTGATCAATATGGACGATGGGGCTGCCAATACTAAGTTCTGCTAAATTCCGTACTGCTTGTTCCGGGTCAACGCGTTTTCCTTTACGTCGACGTTGTTGTAAAACTTGTGCACCAAATAATTGGCTTTCTGCAATTAAGACGATATGTTCATCAGGTAAATTAATGCCGTCATCAAGTGGTGCAATGGTAATGGTGTAGCGTTCTTTACTAGCCATAAAATCGGGCCAGCTTTCGATGGTGCGCGGATAAACGGCAATCGTATGCAATAGCGCTAATAATGATTCACGGCGTCCTGCACTTTCTGTGCAAAACAATACTCGACCTGAATAATCATTTAAATATTGCTGTAGCGTAATTAAAGGGTTTTGTAATTTGTGATTAACCTGTACCTGCGGCGGTATTGCTGTCGGCATATTAATGCGGGTTTGTTTGGTTTCAGCAATAGCATCATGTGTTAATTGTAATTGTTTAAAGTTTTTTATTGTTAAGAACAATTGCTCAGGACGTACGAATAAACTTTCGGGTTTTAACAAGGGTTTCGTTCGATCAATATTACATTGATTATAGCGTTGTGTTACCTCGCGCCAAAATTGTTCGGCTGCATCAACAATATCTCCTATACGGACGATAAGTGTTTCGGCAGGCAAATAATCAAATAAAATACCAGGTTGGCTATAAAACAAGGGTAGATAGTATTCAATACCGCTACTTAATAAGCCTTGGCTCGTATTTTGATAAAGAGGGCATTGAAGTGGATTTCCACCAAAAGTTTCACGCCAATGTTGTCGAAAGGCGCTAATACCTGCTTCATCAAATGGAAACTCTAATGCAGGCAATAAATCAATTTTTTCAATTTTATCTTTTGATAATTGTGTTTCTGGATCAAATTCACGAATACTATCAACTTCATCGTCGAATAAATCAATGCGAAAGGGGACATTTGAACCCATTGGGAAAATATCAACAATGGAACCACGCACAGCAAATTCGCCATGTTCGTAGACTTGATTAACACAACGATAGCCACGCTTTTCAAATTGATGTCGTGCATGTTCAATATTTAATTTATCACCGGCAGTAAGATAAAAACTAGCTTGTTCGATGAAACTGCGTGCAGCAATAAAGTGCATTAGTGTGCTGACAGGGACAATTAAAATAAATCCAGATTGATTGAGTAATTTATATAAGGTGGCAATGCGTTGCGAAATAATATCTTGATGCGGGGAAAATGCATCATAAGGTAGTGTTTCCCAATCAGGGAAACTCACGACACGCTGTTGACCTTCATTTAAGAAAAAGGATAATTCATTTTCTATACGTTGTGCAGCCAAGGTATCAGTGCAAATAATAAGATTGCTATGCTGCGTTTGTTGCAAAGTATTGGCTAAAGCAAGCGCCAGGCTGCTGCCAAGAAGTTGGCCATATTGTAATGGTTCACCTGCATGGGTAGGAAGTGTTAATTGTAGTGTCATTTTGGTAGTTTATATTAATTTTAACGAATAGTGAATTTTAAAGAATCTTAAACAATTATGCAAAGAAATGGTTAAAAATTAGGACAACCGCATCTAAATTTCTTAAAGTAAGCCGCGAAGCAAGATGCTATCTTATTTGAAGGGCGTCTCGGGCTATGGATAGCAAGGAGAGCAAGGACAGGGATGTCCGTCCTTGAAAATAAGATAGCATCTTGCTTTGCGGCATTTACCTGCATTTAGATGCGGTTGCCATGAGCTAAAAATTAGCATATTTCTTTATTTATGTAACTCTAGGTATAATAAAGGTATGAAAAACGCACTATTAAGGGACTACCATGATAAAAAAATTATTAAAGCTATTCATCTTTGGGGTGCTTGTGAGTGTTGCGTTAACCGGGTGCGGTAAAAAAAATAATAACGCGCATGTTATTCGTGTTGGAACGATGGCGGGACCGGATGTTGAGGTAATGCGAGTAGTTAAGGAAGTTGCCAAAGAAAATTACGGCCTGGATGTCAAAATTGTAGCGTATACAAATTACGATCAACCGAATGAAGCCCTCAATAATGGTCAGATTGATGCTGATGTGTTTCAACATATGCCATTTTTAAAACAGTCAATAAAAGATCATGGTTACCAGTTAACTGCCGTTGCAAAAACCTTTATTTATCCAATGGGCATTTATTCCAAGCGTTATGATGATTTAGGTGAAGTCAATGATGGTGAAACAGTTGCTTTACCCAATGACCCAAGCAATGAAGCTCGGGCTTTATTATTAATGCAACAGGCCGGGTTAATCACCTTAAAAAATGGTGGCACTATCTATAGCACATTAAGTGATGTTATCGATAACCCCTATGATTTACAGTTTAAATTAATGGATGCAGCAGATTTAACGGCCGCTTTACCTAATGTAGGTTTGGTTGTTATCAATGCCAATTTCACTGTGCCAGCAGGTTTGTACCCCAATCGAGATTCGCTTTATATGGAAGACCAAGATTCACCCTATGCTAATTTGGTTGTTGTGCGCACTACCGATAAAAATAACGCCAATGTCCAATATTTAGTAGATGCAATTCACTCGCCTGAAGTTGAAAGTGCCGCAGAGCGCATTTTTCATGGACAAGCGATAGCAGCGTGGTAGAGCCAACCATGCCGAAAAATATAGATAAATTAATACATCAGATAAAAAATATTTCTTATGATAGCGTAACCTTGGCTTTTTGTGAGCAAATTGCAAATGATTGTTGTGCACTGTCTTTTGACGAATTTGATCAAATAGTAAAAGGATTAACAGAAAGTGAACAGACTAAGTATGCTTTGTTCATCGTAATTGGTTTGCGAAGTTATTATAAAATTCAAACCATGCGTAGCGATCATTATTTGTATAAATGGTTGAACAATAATAGTTGCTTATTTATCTTTTTAAGAAGCATATCACAGGATCAAGCGCAAGATCCGCTAATGACATTAAAAGAGTTATTTGATCCTAAAAAATTCGGATTTATCAGTTCATTATATTTTGAATTTTATTCAATCGAAAAAGACATTTTAGATAAAATTAAAGCGGTAAATTTACCATTTATAATGGAATTAAAACGTTGTTTTAATAATGTTTTACAATTGTATATGTATCAAAATCGATATGAAGAATATCTTTTTGATACTTATTTGCCGGATAGAAATCTAGCAGATGATTTAAACCAAAATTTGGTTGAATTGGCATTAGCTAATTCAACAGCATTTTGTCACTTTATCCGGAATGAACCATTAAAAGCCGCCTGTTTTTCAGGATATGATGTAATTGCAGCAAGAAATCCACTGGTTTTATATGAAATCGTCCTGGGATTGCGGGATTATACGGAATCAATAACGGGACCGTTTAGTAATTTAGTAAAAACAGGCCGATTTGATCTGGTGTATTTGGTACTTGGGACTTGTGATCCAGATATTACTCCTGGTTGGATGACAGGCTTAACTAATAAAGAGTTAATTTCTTTATATGAGCAAAATGCAAGTATATTTTGGGCGGTTAGAAACAAATATCCAGCAAGATTGATTGTTTTACTTCGTGATCTAGATTTTATAAAGAAAAAACCGTATTTATATACTGAGATATTTAATGCATGTGTTCATTCTCTTTCAGATGCAGACTATTTTGATGCGAGAGAAGCTGTATCAACTTCTCAAGAAATAACACAAAATATTTCTAATTTAGAAGAGAAATCTCAAATTTTTAACATGTATTGGCTCTTGCGAATAGGTGAAACATCGGCCGGCATGCAAGAAATATTAAATCAATTGGCAGAGAGTGTATCGACAGAGACACTTGTCGGCGCATTAACAAGAATTTTTGCTGTACGTTCATACAAAAATATTGATCCAAGAAAATTAGCGAGTTATTTTCCTGCACAAATGAATGATATATTATTGGGTGAAGATTATTACGGAAGCAATGATTATAATATAAAAATTGAAGAAATGTGTGGCCAGTGGGATGTGCTTGTTATTTTAATCAAGGAAATGAATCAGCGCTCACCCGTGCCACATTTTATG
The DNA here is from genome assembly GCA_020051015.1 of Gammaproteobacteria bacterium. GTDB lineage: Bacteria > Pseudomonadota > Gammaproteobacteria > UBA1113 > UBA1113 > JABEVJ01. The sequence continues at coordinate 15,458 of JAGVJQ010000146.1, read as the reverse complement.
CTAACCAAAATGCTATCTACCCCTTTGCTTGCTGAGTGCTTATTAGCAAATTTATCTATATTACATGATAATCATTTTGATTTTTTTACTAAGTTAATGCGTAACAACGAGTTCGCAGAACATGCAAAAGTTAAAGCATTTTTAGGTGAGAAAACAAAGCGGTTTACCACATCAAACGTCGTTCATGGTCAACAACGAGCAACCTTATTTATGGAACAAGGTCCCGCGATTAAGCAAGAAAATATGAGCTGTTCCTCTCCAACGCCTTCAGGCAATCCACCTTCGCAACCAAGTATTGTGGATTCATTAGTTGAAGAGTTTGAAGAATCGTTATTAGAGTCGATAGAAGAAGAATTTGAAGAGTCGTTAAATATTTTTCCTTGCTCATCATCGCAGCAATCAATTTTCCAATCTGGGCAACAAAAAATTGTTTTGCCTAAAGAGGGCTCTTGTTTATCATCTCGGCACGGACCCGGTATAGGCGTTCGTCGTTAAACACAGCAGCTTTTTAGTAAAAGATACTGATTCGATCTGAAGATTACATTTTGCCATGTTCCGCTTACAAAAAATAAGCGGAACATGGTATTTTTTAAGTCAAAATATGATGTGACATACCTCAAGCTCTTATTCTAGATGGAGCAGCCATATGACCTCCATTTAATCGATTACTTGTTGATGGTAATTCTGCTTTATGTCTTTCAATTAATGCTTGGCAAAATACCTGATCTTGATCGGTAAAGTTGCGTTTAGATTTTTCTAAAATATCAAGACGAGCAGAACCACCAATCTTATTCATTGAGGGTACCTCATCATATGCGCGATGTTCAATAGGGTGCGTTTGTATGTGGTCTTTTACCGCTTGTTGAACTGCGGCATGAAGTTCGGTTATACGCTCTGGTGCGTAAGCATAAACAACTAAAGCTAGTCGTTTTATTATGCCAGTAACGCATCGATCAGAATTAATTACATCATTTAAACGTTTGGTATTATTAGAATTTAACCCGGGAACCGGATAATTAAAGAACATAGTTCTTTCAGTGTTGCTAAAGGTGGCTAGTATATCTGTTAATGTTGAAGATGCGTCATTAAATTTTTCTTGTTCTAATACATCATACATAGCACTTAAACCACTCTCAAAAAATGCATTCTTGCAAAAATCAACTAAAGCATCAACACAACGTTTGGTTAAATTACTCTTATATAATTTATCCGCCCCATGTTGGATAGCATACCAATTATTGATTAGCTCATTTACGGTAGGTGATGTCGAGGATAATATTTTTTTAATATCTTTGTTTGTGAGAAGTTCACCAGTGTAAGGATTAATAAGTTTTTCTTCCTGTTGATAAATTTGCGATATCCACTTTATATCAACCACGTAATTAGATTCAAGCCAGATAGCATTTGATGATTCAATATCATCAATAGAACTAGTGTCATAATCATAACCCCATATTTCGTCATATTGTTGAGGATAATGAGCATCCTCGAGTCGTTCACTAGGGAATTGTTGTGGCATTAACCAATGGAATAGATATTGATTTGTTCCATCCAAACGACTCTCTTGAATGATATATTTAGCAAAACTAATGAATAATTTATCGGCAGCTGAAAGTGTTGCGGTCGAATAATAATTCGGATTATTTGTTAATTTCTTTACAAGTTGTCTTTTAATAAATGTGCTAAGCGTATTAAGTTGAGCCGGAGTTAGTCGATCATTATCGCGTGATGTGTTTAAACTTTCCCAGATTGTTAATAACTGTTCTAATTCTTTAATTCGCGGAGATGAACGCAGATTTTTAAACCAAGCATCACGACTAAATGCACGCAATTTCGCAAGTTGTTCGGTATCAAATTTAGGCTGTAATTCAGCAGCAAGCATAGGTGCGTCAGAATTTTTATATACAGTAATTAAATGTCGCAGAAAGCGAATGCTTAAAACATTTATATTATTCAGCTCAACCGTTTTCAGTAAATAGAAAGCTACATTATCGGCACCTTCTTGTCGTTTAGGATCTAAATAATGCTTATCAACGATATGTCGAATTCGATCGACCATTGGCTTCGGTAATGATGTGTCCAATGATTCATTGATTACGGATAATCTACTGATGATGGTATTTAAGTTTGTTATTAATGGTGGGAGTGATTCTTTATCGCTATACAAACTTATCCAGCTGGCAATTGCACCGCGAATGGTTCTTAACGTTAAATGATGATGGTCATTTACTTCAATAGCTTCAAAATTTTCAGGTATAACAACGGGTTCTTTTCTAACATTTACTCCTGCCGGCGATGCTTTCTTCTTTAAGCCTGGCAAATAAGGAAGTGGTTGTAAGACGTTGATATCTGCCTTGCTTATCATTCGAGTATGCTCAAGATGTTCAGTATGGATTGGTAAGTCAATCTTTAATAAGTACTGATCAATCATTCGGGCTGTATCAAAATCCAAGATAAAATAAGGAATTGGATAAGATTTTTTATCTTTTGGATTAACGTAACTTGTTATGCCAGTCAATGAAATTAATGCTTGTCGCAACGCATGGTTGTCAGCAACCTGGGATGAGGATAAATTTTTACGCATAGCTTCTTTTGTTGAAAAAACCACTTGTTGTTTAAATTGCTTAATTTGTTGACTTATTTCCGCTATCGTATGCTGTGGAGATTCGCTATTTAGTAAGGCACTATGTATATGCAGCAGCGATAAGTTATCTGGTGCGGCAACATTAGAATTATCATTAAATAAATCTTCAAGGATAGGGCGAGTTATTAATTGCTGTAGATAAAGTAGTTCTTGTCCGAGCTGCTGTTTATCTAGTAATAGCTTATTTGCTTTAAATATAAGAGTATCTGCATGTTGCATTATGGTTTTTCCTAACAAGCTAGTTTCTAACACAGGTGGACTGCAAGCACTAAGTAGTGCCTGAATCGCATCTGTATTAAATAAGTAAGTATCGTCAAGAAGACGATGCTTAAATAATTCAGCAACCACCATATTATAATAAACACTAAACCTTTCCTCTAAAATGCGATCAATAACGATAGGTAAATTTTGTTGAAATACTTTAATTATATGTTCATTTGCTTTTGGTAATCCTAACCAAATACTAGGTAAATCTGCCTGTAAACCATAGAGTTCAATAAGTTGAATAATACAAGGATGAATATTTAAATGTTGGCCATTCATATTAGGATAAAGTTGCTTTACAGTGATTTGTTTCAACTCAAATAATATTTCATCAGGATATGAGCTTAAGGTATTGATAACATCAGGTAATTGAACAAATCGCTGTCCTACCACATTGATATCAGTCAGAATTTTTCTCTCAATATGCCAATGGAATGCAGCATTGATATGTTGCATCAATGAATCTAAAAAAGGTCTTGATAGATTTGTCGTCTCAATCTTTATAAGACGAAGCCAATTCAGAATATTAGCGTGAGAACAAGATACAAATTGTTGAGTCTTAACATCATAGTGCTCTCGGATGAAGTTCTCATTAATAATTTGGGTAGACAAATTAAAAGAAGCTATTATCTTTTCACAAATAATGTTGAAATAATTAGTAACTCTCTCTTGCAATAAAAGATGTAGTTGTTGAATGCAAGTTGGTAGCTGCCTTGCATTATCTAGAAACGTAGCTGCATCATGACAAGGATTATTTCCATCATTTAAAATCACATTTATACACTGCTGAGAAAATGTGGCATTGTCATTATAAAAAGCGAAGTATATTGAAAAATTATGGGCAAGATGCTGATAAACTTCACGTTTGGCTTGTTGAGTTTTTAATTCGGTCAATATCTCCTTGGTTTGTTCTACCCAACGTGACATAGCCGCTCTTTGAGCATGTTCATCTAAGCGGTGGAAAAAGTAGCTAAATGAACGATTGTCGTGCATCATTTGATATATACAATCTTCGGCAGTTGCTAAATATGCTACATTTGCATGTGCTAAATGCTCCAACCAGCTATGAATTTGATTATCGAGTGCAGTAACAAAGTGAGGTCGTAAGTTAGTTGTAATAACGCGATTAATTAACTCTTCCAATGATTGATTTGTTGAAGACATGACTGCATTAAGAGGGTTTATTTCAAAGTCCCCTTTTTTACAGTGATCACGTAATAAAACAGCAAATGAAGTTAACATTTCTAGCGATGGCAACCTAAATGACCGAATGAATTCCTCAGTGATAGCGGTTAGTAAATCACCACCACTGAATACAGGGATCTCAAAAAGTAGCGCAGAAATGACATTTAAATTTTCATCATTCAAATCTTGATTGTTTTGAATTCGAACATTGTTAGCAAAGTTATATTTTTCATGAAATGGTGAATTTTCTGTCAACATGGATTTTAAATCAAAAGATTTATAACCCAATTTTGATGCGAAATATTCTATCCACGATTGTTCTTTAGCAAGATTTTCTTCAAAAGTAAAATAATCAATATGTTTTACCACTGTCAATACATTATTCCAATGCTCGCGAGATTGGTAGCATTGATCGACAAACTCCCGCGTATAAAAATAGGCTTTTTTATAGGGGTCATAATGACGGTAACGTACACCATTTCGAAATAATGCAGCTTCATTAAAAATCAATTTTCCATCTTGAATTGCAATGAGTGGATTAGGCGAAGTGGCAGTAACTAACGCATTTTCAATGACATCAACGGTATTGGCGCCACAGTCCCGTTCTCTATATTGCAAAGTGACATTTGCTTCTGAGAATTCGCATTTTTTCCCCGCAAAAAGATACTCGAAACATTTTTGTAATTGGCGAGTGGCATTTTGCTTGGCAGTATATTCATCTTCTGCGATGAAAGGATCATCAGCTGAGGGGTCAACGGTTAAAATTTGTATTGGTGAGTCAAGGTTCTCTTGAGAGAGAAAGCAGGGAATATAGTGATTATTGCTAAAGTGCACACCAAAGCATAATACAACAGGTTTATCTTTATAACCATTATCTTTAGCAAAAACTTGCAATAATGTTGATAATTGGGATTGAAATTTTTTAAATAGAATGGTTTCTTCATTGTCTGGTTTTTTCTCTTTGTCTCCGACATTTTTTGCATCCTCTTTGGGCGGGGATAACAAATGTGCGGTACATGCTGGAATTAATAACATGCGATAAGGCATATTAGCTTCAATATCAACCAATTCGGCGAGTGGGGCTGAGGGTAAGCCTGGCTCTTCAAGATCGTCGTGGGGTTCACTATAAGCGGGTGCTTTGATTTCAGCTTTCAGTATTTCATCTTGCTCATTCGTGGAGAGTGGATTATTTAATAAGCGATAAGGATATTTTAATCTAAGAACTCGTTCCGCAGCAGCCATATCAGAAACGTCAAATTGATAGTTATGTTCGGGGGGGAGTGGTCTATCAGAAATGTAATGGACGCCACTATAAACTGAACCTTCTGGTATAAATAAAGGTAAGCCTAGTTCATAACGGAATTTATTATGTTCATCTAGGTTGACGGAATTCATATCAAAAGATATTAAGCGCTCGAGATCAGCAAATTGTATATAACGGTGTCCATTTAAAGTAAAAGGACGATATTGTTCGGGGCCATAGTGCTGAACAACAATTGTAGCAAAGGTATCGGGATTATTGAGTTGGAAAAAAAAGGCTAATTCATTAGCATCAAGATTATAATAAATCGTAGGATTCATAAATAATGCGAAGACATCATCGTATTTGGATTGTAGCGATGATATTTTGAGTTTTTCAAATATGGCCTGTTTCTTTTTCAATGCAGGTGCCAGTAATTGATAAAGATTGCTTAAAACATTACTAAACAGTTGTCCCGGGAGAGAGAAGAATATCTTAAAAGTTGAAATATCGCCTTCATGTTTTCTTGCTAGCTGATATATGTTTTTTATTTTAGTAAGCAAACTACCAAAGTTAATGGGAGGCCTATTCAAAGTTTGTAATAATGTATTTACTTCAGGAATAACAAATTTTTTGTAAGAGTTGTTATCATTGCTTTCATATTGCTGTAATGTTGGAGACCAAGTAAGTTTCATTTCTCTTGCAAACTGATGGAGTGCTCGGCGAAGTTTGTTTGCTATCGATGCACTGCTATTATCATGGAAATCACGAGTATCAGCATTATTAGATGCATCTACTATATGGAAATGGTCACGCATGAAATTCGCATTTTTTCTTGCAATAAACAAGTTGATGGCTGGCCGTTGATAAGCTGTTAATTGTGTAGCTTGATTATACAAATCGGATGTTGAAAATAAGTTACTATCAAGTATATAAGTAGGTAACGATGATGTTTGCATTGCTGGATGCAATAAGATTTCACATAACATGCCAAGACAATCATGGGGATAGAAATTTACAATATGTGTAATTAATGCTGGATAGATATCAGCATTGTTGGCAAATTGCATCAATATAAAGTGCCAATGAGCGATGCATAATTTATTACCTGATAAAAATAATAGTGCTATAAAATCAGCGTCGGTTGGCAATGGGTCTTGTTCGATAATGGTCTTGCTGTCGACTAGGGGTATTCCCATTTCAGAGTTTGTGCTAACGGTTTGTCTAGCTTCTAGTCTACGTGTAAAAAAATAATTGATTAGTGTGAAAAGCAGTCTAGATGACATTGCGTTAAATATATGTTGAATTTGTGCGGGTTCACGTTGAGTAAAAACTAACTTTGCCAAATCATTTAAATCAAATAAATCTTCATTATCAAATAAGTTAGGAACTGATATCTTGAGTAAAGCATTTAGAAATGTCTCATTTTGTAAATGTGGCTTAAATTCGGCAATTGTTTGAGGAGTGCTTTGTTCTGGAAATAAATCATGGAAACATCGTTGTAATATCTGTGGCAAAGGGAAATATTGCTCAATGATTGCTTGATATTCATTAGTCTTATTCGGATCTTGCTTGGCCAAATCAGCCAAAGTTTCTGGTACTAAGGTTTCCTCACCAAAAAAGTTTAATAAATTAATTCCAGTTTCTGAAAACCATGCGGGAGGTAATTTAAAGATATTTGTCGCATGTTTAGCTGCTAACGAAGGAGTTAGATTTAATAAGTTAGGATAATTAGCGATTGAATGAACAATCTGTAAATAGTCATTCACTAATGATAGATTGAAATTACAATTTTCAAACCTAGGATTGGCCTGAATGCTAACTATTTGGTGTCCTTCAAAAAGAGGACAGGGTTGATTGGCCGCAATGTTTTGTGGATAATAAAAAAGTGAGGGTGTTGTATCACACAATAAATGTAAGTTAGTACCATCATTATCTGCAATAGTCGCTATATCTTTGAATAATAATGGCGTGCCAGCAAATGTCAGTAATGCTCCCTTATCATTTAGTAATTGCGGTGGCATACCAACATTTTCATTTTTTTTAATGGTGATATCAATATAAGGTGATGCTTGGATAGGATCATCATTATTTAAAAACGACACGGCCAGGTACGATTTTGGTGGATAAAAACGAGGAAAGGCTAAGGTTCGTGCAACTTGTGCGCGTGCATTAAATCCATTCGTAAGAGCTTGATGTTGTCTCTTTAAATTGTCATCGTTTGGATATTGACTAATTTTACTTTGTAATGATGCTATTTCCGTTGCAAGTTCGGTTGCCTGTTGCTGATGCCATTTTAATAAATTGTCTCTTTCTTTAAAAAATGGTGCCAAAGTTAGTGTTAATAAATTAATCACCTGAGTTGGCGTTATACAAGTATTGCCTATTTTAGAAAGGGTATTGTAAATATTTGATTTACTTAAATCATCGCCGCATAACTGGCATAAATACAGTTGTAGTGTGGATAAAGTTTTCTTTTCTTCGGGGGTCGCTAGCGAGTTTTCAGTTAGAAATTGTTCAATAAAAGGAATAGCTGGCATTTTATTAACCTTATTTTAATTTATAATAAATTTTGTACACATTCTTACCTGTGCTGTGCAAAAAGTCAACTTATAACTATGCCCATCATGCATATCTCCCATCGCATCTCTTACCATTTTGCGCTATTATATGGCCATTCAAAATCAGTCACAGGACTCAAAATACAATGAATATTCATGGGCAATATGCATTAATCACTGGTGGGGCATCGGGTATGGGTGCAACAGCCGCGCGTTTTCTCACCGAAAAAGGCGCAAAAGTGGTGCTATTTGATCGTGATTTAGCCGCCGCAACTCAATTGGCTGAATCATTAGGTGGTAAAGCCTTTGGTGTTGATGTTGCTGACGCGGCATCGGTGGAAAAAGCATTTGCCGAAATGGCGACTCAGTCGATTCAAATTCGAGCTTGTATTAATTGTGCAGGGATTGCCCCAGCAAAACGTATTGTTGGCAAAGAAGGTGTAATGCCGCTAGAAGATTTTAATCGTGTTATTCAAGTAAATTTAATTGGCACATTTAATGTGATGCGTATGGCGGCTGCCATGATGTCACAATTAGCTCCGATGGGTGATTCTGATGAGCGTGGTATCATTATCAATACGGCATCGATTGCTGCGTTTGAAGGGCAGATAGGACAAGCAGCATATAGTGCATCAAAAGGTGGGGTGGTTGCTATGGGATTACCAGCAGCACGTGAATTAGCGCGTTTTGGTATTCGTGTTATGACTATTGCTCCCGGTTTTGTTGCAACACCAATGATGGCAGGTATGCCGCAAACAGTACAAGATAATTTAGCAGCGCAAGTGCCATTTCCTCATCGTTTGGCAAAACCAGAAGAATATGCAATGTTGGCCTATCATATTATTGAAAACACGATGTTAAATGGTGAAGTGATTCGTATGGATGGTGCAACGCGGATGGTTTGATGCCCCGCTCCCCCAACCCCTCTCCCACGCTTCGCGGGGAGAGGGGAGCCTATAGTTATAATTCGGAATGAAACAATGTTAAAAGAGTCTCTTAATAACAAATTGATTATGCTCATCGAGCGCCATGAAGAAGTTGGTGCGTTACTTTCTGATGCAGAAGTCATTAATCAACAAGCACGATTTCGTGATTTATCGAAAGAATATTCACAGCTTGAGCCGCTCGTTACTTGTTATAAGCAATATCAACAAGTCGTTGCAGATTTAGCCGCCGCAGAAGAAATGTTGAAAGAATCCGATCCAGAAATGCGTGAGCTAGCTGAAACTGAGCAACATGAACTTAAAGAAAAGCTTGCGCAACACGAAGAACATTTGCAGTTACTATTATTGCCACAAGATCCTAATGATACCCACGATGTTTTTCTTGAAATTCGTGGTGGAGCAGGTGGTGATGAAGCTGCTATTTTTGCCGGTGACTTATTCCGCATGTATGCAAAATATGCTGAGCGTATGCGATGGACTATCGAAATCATGAATGAGAGTCAGGGCGAGCATGGTGGTTATAAAGAAATTATCGCTAAGATCAGCGGTCAAGATGTATATTCCAAATTAAAATTCGAATCAGGCGCACATCGTGTACAACGGGTTCCAGAAACAGAGGCGCAAGGGCGAGTGCATACATCAACCTGTACCGTGGCAATCATGCCGGAAATTGACGAAATTGATGATATTGATATTAATCCAGCAGATTTGCGCATTGATACTTATCGCTCATCGGGTGCGGGTGGTCAGCACGTTAATAAAACAGAGTCAGCCATTCGTATTACGCATATTCCCACGGGTACTGTCGTGGAATGTCAGGAAGAACGTTCGCAGCATAAAAATCGTGCTAAAGCGATGTCCTTACTGAAGGCGAGAATTTTAGCAGCAGAGCAATCTAAACAACAGGCACAGCAAACGCAGCAGCGTCGTAATTTAGTTGGAACAGGTGATCGTTCAGAGCGTATTCGAACCTATAATTATCCGCAAGGTCGATTGACTGATCATCGTATTAATTTAACCTTATATAAATTATCCGACATTATGGAAGGTGATTTAGCACAAGTGGTTGATCCATTAATTCGTGAACATCAAGCTGACTTATTAGCGGAAATGGCAGAGCAAAGTGCTAACTATTAAACAGGCATTAGTTTCAGCCAGAGAATTACTAAACCAAAGGTCGACGGATAAATTTGGAACTGTTGACAATTCCGTTATCGATTTTGAAGTGAATCTCATGTTGGCTCATGTGCTAGGCGTGAACTCAACCTGGTTACGTACTTGGCCTGAACATCAGCTGACCGAAGCGCAACAGCATGAATTTGAACAATTATGTCAGCGACGAGTTACAGGTGAGCCCATTGCTTATTTGTTAGGGGAATGGTCATTTTGGTCATTTAAGTTAAAGGTGACACCAGACACGTTAATACCGCGTCCTGAAACAGAACACTTAGTAGAATGGGTATTACAACATTTTTCTGTTGAGCAAAAATTAACAATTGCTGATTTAGGTACAGGCTCGGGTGCAATTGCACTGGCACTTGCTATGGAACGGCCACAATGGCGAATTATTGCTACCGATTATTCACCTGCTGCGTTAGCCATTGCCAAAGCAAATGCAGCACAATTGCAAATTAATAATATTGAGTGGTATTGCGGTTCATGGTTTGATGCGTTGCCACCATCTATTCATTGTGATGTGATAGTCAGTAATCCACCCTATATAGCGCCACATGATCCACATTTATCACTAGATGGTTTGCCATTTGAGCCTACTTCTGCTTTGGTAGCGCATGAAAGTGGTTTGGCTGATATAAAACATTTAATTCAATCTGCTAATCAACATTTAATGCCCCATGGTTGGTTGGTGCTTGAGCATGGCTATGAGCAAGGATTAACCGTTAGGCAGTTATTTGTAGAGCAAGGCTTTAAAGCCGTTGCAACAATTAATGATTATTCAGGTCGTGAACGCATTACATTTGGCCAAAATGAGCTATACTTATAAGTTATTTCACGTGCCCCTTGACCCTGTATCAGGGTTAACGGTATAGTTTTCGTAGGGACAACATTCTTTATATGTTTGAGTGTTAAATGCATACTTCAGGATTAGGAGACGAACATGGCTTCCACTAAAAAAGCAGCAACAAAATCGGGTAAATCTACACGAGTGGAAACCAAAAAGCCTGTCGCAAAAAAAGTTGCGAGTAAGGCCACGGCTACCGCTGCCAAGAAAAAACCCGCTGCAAAAGTTGCAGTGAAAAAAACAGTAAAAGCTAAAGTTGCAGCTAAACCAGCCGCTAAAAAAACAACTAAGATAACAACCAAGGCAAAACCAGCCGCTAAAAAAACAACGGTAAAACCAGCTAAAAAAGTTGTGAAAAAAGTGGTGAAAGCGCCAGTTACCAAAGCAAAAACGGTAGCGAAAAAAGCGTCAGTGAAAAAGACACCTACGAAAAAAACACCAGCTAAAAAAGTGGTAAAAAAAGTAGTGAAAGCGCCAGCTACTAAAGCAAAAACAGTAGCGAAAAAAGCGCCTGTGAAAAAGACGCCAGCTAAAAAAATAATTGTGCCAGCGAAAAAAGCACCGGTTAACGTTGTGAAGAAAACACCAGCACAACCAAAGGTTAATGCTAAAGAGATTGCAATAAAAAATACACGTACGACAAAAAGTACTTCACCAGAAACGATTAAACCTAAAGCAGAAAAAATAACGGAAGTAAAAAAAGAAGTTGCTCCAAAAGTAACTGAGAAAAGAACTTCCGCTGTTAAACAAAGCAAGGTAAAATCAATAAAAACAATAGAAGAAGGAAAACAAATGGTTGAAACCATTGACACACCAACACCAGTAAAAAATCATACAGAAATTGTTGGTAAATCTCACCACATGGTTGCAGGGATTGAAGGACTTGAACCATACAAACCAAATGAAGGCGAAGCGTATATGAGCGAAGGGCAAGTTAAGCACTTTCGCCACATATTAGAATCAATGCGTCAACAATTAATGGAAGATGTTGATCGCACAGTGAATGATATGCGTGATTCTGATAAGAATTTATCGGATTTTACGGATCGCGCAACTAATGAAGAAGAAATGTTTTTCATGTTACGTACACGAACACGTGAAGGTAAATTATTGAAAAAAATTGAAGAAGCATTAGATCGCTTGGAACATCATGATTATGGTTTCTGTGATGGCTGTGGTGTTGAAATTGGTATTCGTCGATTAGAAGCGCGCCCAACAGCAACATTATGCATCGATTGCAAAACGTTGGATGAAATTCGCGAAAAGCAACGCGGCGGTTAATGACGCTATCTTCATAAATAATGTCCAACTCACATGTTGTGAGTTGGGCAAATAATCCACTCATTTTTAGTACATAATAATGCAACAGAGCTCATCTGAATCACTAAACTCGATTCCAACTTATTCACATTATAATAGCAATAACATTATGATCATTGCTGTAATATATTGCACATTTCTTATTTTATCTAATTTGACAGCATCTAAAATAGCTAATATTTTTGGTATTAATATTACCGCAGCATTAATCTATTTTCCGTTAACTTACATTTTTGATGATATTTTAACTGAAGTTTATGGCTTTAAAGTGAGTAGAAGAGTGATCTGGATGGGATTGGTTGCCAATGCCATGGTGACATTTGGAGCGTTACTAGCTATACATTTGCCTGCCGCTGTATTTTGGCCGGATCAACAAGCATATCAAATTGTATTTACTGCATCATTGCGCGTATTTATTGCTTCATCTATTGCGTATTTATTCGGTGAATTTATTAATTCGATATTGTTAGCAAAGTTAAAGGTTTTAACATCAGGGAAATATTTTTGGTTGCGAGTTATTTCAAGTACTTCTGTTGGTGCAGGGATTGATACGGCAATTTTCTCTGCTATAGCCTTTATTGGAACTATGCCAAACAAGGCAGTTTTTCAGTTATTTTTAGTGATGTATATCTTCAAAGTCACCTATGAAATCGTTGCTTTGCCGATCACTTATAAAATAACTAATTATTTAAAACGCAAAGATAAAATTGATTTCTATGATAATAAAACGCGGTTTAATCCATTTTCATTACAGTTATGAAAACTAACGAAGCAAATTTTCTAATGCCGACGTTAAATCTGGGAATTTAAATTGATAACCTGCTTCTAGTAATCGCTTTGGATAAACCGCTTGGCCAGCCAATAATAATTCATTCGCCATTTCACCATATACTAACTGCATCAATTTTGCTGGAGTTGGTAAAATACAGGGCCGATGTAAGACTTTAGCTAATATTTTGGCAAATTCGGTTTGTGTCACCCATTGTGGAGCAGTGAAATTAATACCACCGTGTAACTCAGGATGGGTAGTTAAAAATTCAATTATATTAATAATATCGTCAATATGGATCCAGGTAATAGGTTGAATCCCTGTACCAATAGTACCACCTAAGCCCATTTTATAAGGTAGCATCAGCTTTTTTAACATACCCCCATCTTTGCCTAATACCACGCCAAAACGCATATTAATGACGTGAACACCGTGTGCTTTTGCCACGGCAGTTGCTGATTCCCATGGGCGAGCAACTTGCGCCAAAAAATCATTTGCTTGTTCAAAAGTTATAGCCGTATCTTCATCAAAAATTTTACCTTGATTTTCTAAGCCATACACTCCGATAGCACTTGCATTAAATAGCATAGGTGAACGATCTGCTTCAATTGCACAGAGATTACTTAATAATTTAGTGCTGCGCATGCGGCTACCAATAATTTCTTGTTTGCGGGCGTTAGACCAGTGTTTATCGGCAAGTGATGCGCCAGTCAAATTAACAACTAATGATGATGAATGCAGAAGAGGTAAAGGAGCCTCTTCAAACTCATCCCAGGTTAGACCGTTAACTGTGGAACCAAAAACATCATGAATAGTTTGTTTTTTACGTGAAATGACGGTGACTTTAATATTTTGTGCTAGCCAGTTGTGAACGATATGTTGTCCTATAAAACCGGTACCGCCAGCAATAATTCGGTGTGGATTCATTCCGTTTCCTCCAATCATTACGTACATATACCACTCACCAATGAAGATGCGAGGTAGACGCTGCACAAGTGGGGCCCCGGAGCTGCGGGTATCCCGCCGTGCTCGCAAGCTCCGCGCGGACGGGAGCCCTCCCTCTGCTCCGCCCACTTGTTACATTTTTGAGTGGGATGAGTATATTTATAATGCCATTATAACATCTGGACAAGCAGAAATAACGCGATAAATTGCATCAATAAATTCACGTTCTTGGGCATACACCGTAATGGTCAGACTTAGGTATTTATTATCTTTACTAAATCGTTTAGAAATAGGTAATGATTCAATATCTGACAATAATGGTTTAAGACAATCATACACGGCTTGTTCAAACGTGTCATTGGCTAAGCCAACAATTTTGATGGAAATTTCGCATGGAAAAATGTGATTAGTTGATTGTTGCATGATAGTAACTTATATAACCCGGGTATGTACGCAGTGTATATACCCGGGAAATCTGTTTATGGTTATGTTGCTGGGGTCGTCGTAGCTGATTGATTAACAACAGTAGTTGCTGGCTCAGGTTTACTCTCATCAGCCTTTTTATGGAACATTTTTTGAATTGACATGCTAACACTGTCAATCATTCGTGACCATAAACTACCTTTTGGATTATCTTGCAAGGCGACTAATGGCAATTGCATAACTGGCTTATTATCAAGCGTAAGTTTTAATTCACCTACTGTTGCACCTTTAGTAATGGGGGCATTCAATGGCGTATTTAATGCTGTTGCAGCTTGTAATTTCTCATATTGCCCGATTGGCAAGGTTACATAAACGTTTTGCATAACGCCAACTGGAATGCGTGATGCCTGACCTTTCCATACCCGTGCATCAATAATAGTTTCACCTGCGGTGTAAAGTTTATAAGTTTTATAAAAACGGAAGCCATATGTTAATAAACTCATACTATCTTCGGCACGCAAATGATCGGATGGTGCATGCATCACCACTGAAATTAAACGCATGCCATCTTTCTTGGCTGAGCCAACTAAACAATAACCCGCATCATCAGTATGGCCAGTTTTTAAACCATCGGCATAGGGATAGGCCCATAATAAACGATTGCGATTGGATTGCGTGATATTGTTATAAGTAAAAGATTTTTGTGAATACCATGGATAATATTCTGGGAAATCATTAACAATATGTCGAGCAAGAATGGCGAAGTCACGTGGCGATGAATAATGATTTGGATCTGGCAAGCCATTGCAATCGGTAAAATGACTATTATTCATACCAAGTTGTTGGGCTTGTTGATTCATCAAATTGACAAATGCATCTTCGCTACCAGCAACATATTCAGCAAGTGCAACTGTTGCATCATTACCGGAATCAACAATAACGCCTTTTAATAAATCTTGCACAGAAACTAAGGTGTTTACTTGAATAAACATGCGTGAACCACCAGTTTGCCATGCTTTTTTACTTACTCTAACTTGATCATCTAAATGAATTTGACCGTTCTTTAATGCATTTGATACCACATATAATGTCATTAATTTAGTAAGACTGGCTGGTGCCATATGCGCATCGATATTTTTACCG
>JAGVJQ010000081.1 GCA_020051015.1 Gammaproteobacteria bacterium | reverse complement strand
CACGCTCGGCAAGACGATGGTCTAGAACAAGCAGACTTTACCGGTTTAACTGTCGGTAATCATTACGTCTTTGGTTATGGTATGGATTATCAAGGGTATTTACGCAATGCTCCTGGTATTTTTGCTATAGCGCCAGAGCACAAATAATATTCAGTCTCGTTTTATATTCCTGACCCAGTAGTTGCTTGTTGTGCTAATACAGCAGCGCCGCCAGGATAGCGGTTCTGGACTGCTTTACGTTTCTCCGAATCCCACATTTTAAAAAATAATGTCTGTTTATCGCCAAATCGCCACTGTAACTTTTCTGGCGTTCTAATTGTTGTTAATAAGAATTTACACAATTTAATAATGTCGTCTGACTTACGTAAGTTATCACCAGCGACATATAAAAGTATAATGACGATTAGCTCAGAAGGTATTTTTTGGAAGAATGATTCTGACTGTGTAGAACGACTGCCTCTAATAATTTCGGTGGCTCGTTCAATAAACTGTAATTCCTTAGCTTTTTTATTCAACTGACTCACCGTCTCAACTTCTATTTCTAGGGCATCTATTGAGGTAGGAGGTCTGATATTAGTCGGAACAGTTTTAATCTTTAAAGAAATAATGTTGAGATTTTTCATTAAGGCTTTTAATCCATGCTCACCAATAGCCGTTTCTTTTAGATCAACTTCTGTCAGGGAAGGACTGTTGGCTATTGCTTCAGCGCCTGCGTTTCCGATTTTATTCCTTGGACAATTCAGTGAGGTAAGTTGACTGTTTTTCATTAAAGCAAGAATACCTGCGTCACCTATCTCGGTAGACATCAGACGAAGAGACCTAAGGTGAGTATTACTTGAAAGGATTAGCGCTCCTTCATCACCAATGGGATTATTGCTACAACCTAAAGAAGTTAAGCGGCTATTATTCGTAAAAACGGAGAGCGTTTGAGGCTGAAAATCGTTACCGCTGATATTTAAACTGACCAAATGTGGAAGGTTAGCGAGTGCTACTATTCCATTACGACTAAGCTTGCAATATCCAACGTCAAGAGAAGTAAGAGTAGTGTTACTAGCTAATGCAATGGCTCCTTCATCTTTAATTGCATTGCCATAAACGATAAGAGCTCTAAGGAGAGTACTGCCAGCTAAAGCTGTCACGCCTACCAGATTGAATTGACAGTTAGCAACATCTAATGAAGTGAGGCTCATAGTGGCTAACGCCATTATTCCTTCATTTTCCAGCCTCATATTGCGAACAACAAGTGATCTTAAAGTCGTATTAGAGCTAAATGCTGTAATACCATTTTTTCCTATTAGATTGTCTGAAAGATCGAGTGAGATAAGCCGAGGGTGATTTGCTAAAGCTTGGGCGCCTATATCAGTTATACAATTGTATCTGATATCAATATCGGTCAGGTTAGTATTATTAGCTAAGTCAATTGCTCCCCCATCTCTTATTTGTGAACCATATAAGGTAAGCGATTTTTTAGGGGGAAATGATTTTCCTAGGTCAACGCACTTAGTCAAAGGATTTTTTTCATCAATTATAATTTTTAATTGTGACACATTCGGATCTCCAGAGTTCAAGCCAAATTATCACCAATTTATTAAGCTAATATTAAGATATGAAAGATGACCAAGAATAGCGGATGTGATACGAGATAGTAGTTACATATTTTTGTGCATCACAGAGTTCAAAATTCGCCCAGATAGAATTCGCGCAGTTTACCTAGCAATTGCGCAAATATCGGATTATTTGACGTGTCAGACGTAAACAAAATTTGCCATTGCTTGGTGATTAAGTTAACTAAAACAAAATAAGGAATTGTGGGTCGCAGTCTATAACAAAATACTTCGTTCTCCTTGCCATTTGCTCGAGCAGGAAAAGCATAATAACAATTAGCAAGGCCTAGTGACTTTGGATTTAAAATCGTTGTATCTAAAGCGTTTTTCCCTGGAAAATAGGCTAGCAAATAATTGCCCTGAATAATACCTAACTGCTTTTCGGACAGTAAGCGATTCACGGCATCATTACGCAAAACAAGTTGTTGCGTGGCAAGATTGATGTCATATAAATTAGCATATTGTTCGATTAACGAAGAGACCGCGGAGTGATGTTCATTAATATTGGTTACGTCAATTAATGGAATATCTATTTCGGTTTCAAGAAAAATAGGGCGGGTACCAAGTTCAGGAATTTGCTGGCCAAACATGAGGGGTTTTAATGATACACCATCAAAGTGGACTGGCGATTTGATATTCAAGAGATCCAGTATCGTCGGCGTAACGTCAATTAATGCAACACGTTGATTGAAGATTTGCGGTGTAATTACGTTTCGATAATAGAAAGCCAAGGTGGTGTTAAGTTGAGTCAGACTCAGCAAGTCGGTGCCATGTCCTGCGGAAGTGTCAATTCCAATTAATTGGCCAGTTTCTCCTTGCTTAGTTGTGTAAGGAGCTCGGGGTATTAAGTTTAATAATTCTTTAGGGCCTAAGTATTTTTCAGTCGTAATAATGCGATCTCCTGGTAAGCCAAGAGAATCGCCATGATCAGAAAGCACTACAATAAGGCTATTTTTTAATAAACCTCTCTTTGACAACAACTTCATTAGATCTGCAAATTGTCGGTCAAGCTCTGCGACTGAATTTTCATAGCGATCGCTAATAGTGGCTAAGCTAGGTTGTTGCGCCCAAACATAAGGCCAATGTGCTACGGTTAAGGCAGTTACCATTAACACCGGTTTATCCGGATGACGATTTAGCAATTTACGGTCGACAAGCTTAACAAATGAATTGGGTAGGTAGGTATAATAAGAATTGCGGTTGGCAAAATTATAAGGAAATAAAAATTCGCCCAAACGAGTATTTAAAAGAAGATTGGATAATGGCGTATCATTGATGAAAGAAAAAATAAAGTCATAAATTCCGCCTTTAGCGGCAATAATTTGCTCAAAACCATAACTAGGATCAAGACTAATGAATTGGCGACCATCTGCCATAAAGATCGTTTGATAATCGTGTGCTGCCAAAATATGGCTGAGACTGCTGTGTTGTCTTACGAATTGTGAAGGAATTAAGTTAAATCTCGCACCCGTCGTTTTCGGATAATCACCTGTTAAGATCGCAACTAGCCCTGGCGAGGACCTTCCTAATAAAGTAAAAGTATTGTTAAAAAAGGCGCTTTGCGCTGCAATATTTTCTATCCGGTAAGGATTATTCGGAAACTTACTTTTTGCTAATGCATATTGGGGACGTAGTGAGTCGGTAATGATGATAATGACATTGGGTTT
>JAGVJQ010000142.1 GCA_020051015.1 Gammaproteobacteria bacterium | reverse complement strand
GCATATGAAAGATCATTTAATGGTGGATTACGAGCCTCGTGGCTCTAATCCACCCTACATTTTCAATAACGCTCTTTTCTCATGTTTGCCCCAACGGGGCTGGGCGACTCGGGATGACAGTAATACCCCACAACTCTTGTATCCTGCTGCATAAACCGTTACAGTTATTTATCCTCAAGTAAGAGAATGAAATAGCATGAAACATCCCCACATTGAAATCACGGTCCGTGGTTTCCACATTGACGCATTTGGCCACGTTAATAACGCTCGTTATCTTGAATTTATAGAAGAAGCACGTTGGGCAATATTTAGTGAAGCATTAATTAAATTGCCTGAGCTACAACTTAGTTTTGCGATCGTCAATATTAATATAAACTACCGTCGTCCTGCGTTATTAGGACAACGTTTACACATTGATGCCGAAGTTGTTCGTTTTGGAAACACCAGCTTTGTCATTGAGCAGAAAGTAGTTGATGCGGCTAATTCAGAAATTATTTTTGCCGATGCGTCAGTGACATCTGTTATTGTTAATAAAGAAGGTAAACCGCTTCCCTTAGATGAAAAGTTACGACATTTACTTTTTTCTTAATGTGAATTCAAAAAATGTCACAACTTACACTTAATCTCTTACAGTTATTACATCAATATGGTAGTGCTGGCGTCTTTGGTTTGCTTGCACTTGGAATTATTGGTTTACCCATACCTGATGAAACTTTGCTCTTATTAACAGGTACCCTAGTAAAAACCCAACAACTCTCTTTTATTCCCGCATGGTTAGCCATCACGAGTGGTGCAATTATTGGTATTTCGATCAGTTACCTCATTGGGCGAACACTGGGCCATTTTGCCGTCCATCGTATATGCCGTAAATTAGGTTTGAGTGAAAAACATCTCGAATACACTAGCAAACATTTTAATCGTATTGGGCAATGGCTATTATTAATTGGTTATTTTATTCCCGGAGTACGTCATTTTACCGGAATAATTGCCGGGACGACGGAGTTACCGTATAAACGATTTGCTTTATTTGCTTATACCGGTGCTATTGTTTGGTCAAACCTATTTTTTTGGCTCGGTTATTTTTATGGTATGCAAGCTTTTCATTTCTTTGTATCACTTTTTGAACGATATGGTATATGGTTAATTATCCCAATAATCCTTGTCATTACAGCGATTTTTATGGTAAAAAGAACGTATAAAAATAATTAAAACGTAAGTTAACCTTTTATTAAATCACGAAAGCGAAGGATGAAGATCATTTTCGAAATACATCGTTTACTTTATCATATTGATTTCACGACGATAATGTTTCAAAAAAATCTCTTATCGTCATATTCTTCGTCTAAATATCAACTAAGATTAAAAGTGATTTGATCTTTATAAAAATAATAACGGAGAATACTATGCCCGATAATCACGATAAAAAGCAAAAACAACCACTCGAAAGTAAAAGCTCCCCCCGAGAGCAAACAGATTCGTCATCAGTCAATAATGGACCGATATCTAGTTCTTCAATCCGCCCTCCTCGTCCACCAAGATTAAGTCGAGCAGAAGGCGTCCTTGATCTGCTTAATCTTGAGATTAACCCCGATGATCGTGATACCATTAAGTTTCTTGATCATGGCGAATCCTCTGGAACAAATTACCCATTGCTACCCAGTGAAAAAATGAATTATCTCAAGAAAGCTCACAAGATACTTTCGATTATTACAGCGACCTGATTGGGAAGGGTGAAGCGGCAAAGCGTGGACTTGGTCGACATGCTGATCTTAATAGAGTAATTAAAGAAAAATTAAAAATTAATGAAAAAAATCGTGGTGTTATTTTCTTCACCCAATTACAAGATATCGTTGATAAAGACATTCTTGCCCTCCAGCAAAGTACACCCAGTATGGAAAAAACACTTTTAATTAAACAAATTATTAATACTATCCTCATTCCTCTCTTAAAAAAGAAGAATATTGTTATTATCCCAAAGCTATTAAAAACTTATAAAAAATTAACTGCATTCCTTCATCAAAATGACGTAAAAGCGGGTGAACTATTATCAGCATTAAATTTATTGTCACAATTATTTATTTCTGATGATCTATTAATTACTTATCAAAATTTATTATCTCAATTTCCCCCATCACTTGATGGTGAAATTATTGTTGATAAGGCTCAATTAAACAACTTATTAAGTCCTTTATTAAATAATATAAAACAAAATAATAGCTATAAAATCTCATTATTACTATCTGAATATTTAAGTAGTCAAGCAGGTGGTGATCTTGATCACTTTTCGAAAAATGGCATTATTAAACTCTTAAATAAGATAAGTCCTCTGATTTATCCAAATGAAATACCACCGGCAGAGGAAGATCCAAACTATAAATCACAATTTGCCCGTGATGTGTTGGCGGTTGATGGATGTTCTAAAATATTAGACGATATACAACAAAAAACAAATGATATTGCTCATATCATAAAACTAAGTTTCTTATCTAAACAAGAGGCAATATCTAGTGATGCACCATTTCAAAAAGAAATTAATGCTTTTAAGCACGAAGTTGATGAAGCAATACAAGAAAAGATTAATGCATTAAAAACCGCCGGCCATATCGATTTTGATGAATTTTGGAATACTTTCAAGCCATCGTCTCGACCATTCTCTACACGTCTTAAATCAAAGGCTCTTGATAGTGAAAAAGCGCTTAGTTATCTTACAAAAAATCCAGAACATGCTGAAGATAATGCGCAGCGATTTAAATATATCTTGAACATGTCTTTGTCAATAATCATACAAAAAATTGATGATGCAATTCAGCAAAAGTACCCTAATAAAGTAGATAAAAAGAAAAAGATAACCATTATCAATCCAACTTATATAAAATTAACAACTATTATCAACTCGATATCAGATGATTTACTAAGTGACAAAGCGTTAAAGGACTATCAATCTTCTGGTGCATTCTTTAGTCAGGCTTTTTGTACAGCATTTAAGAAACATCTAAAAAATTATAAAGAAGATGATCAAATTCCACGATTTATTATTAACCATATACAAACATCATTAGGAACACTTGCCGTCCAAACCGTTGCACAAGAAAATAATTTATGTACGACAGAAGAAAAAACGTTTCTTATTAATACGATGAAACAGCTTTTTCCATCGATTGAGTCACACGCAGAAGTGAAACGTAAAAAATCATCTGAAGAGAAAGTAAAAAAATCATCTAAAGGGAAAGTCAAAAAAACAGTCTCTTCTGATATAATAATTAAAAAAAATCCTATGTATATTGACCTAGGAAGTTTACCCTCAGTTGATTCTCCCGTATCTTCATCATCTAGTTCTTCATCCGGACTTCTAACACGCTCAGCTCCGATTGAGCAAACCTCACCAAAAGCATTACCGGTTACAACAAACAACGAATCTAGCGACGACATTCCCCAGAACACATCATCTTCTGATCCTAGTCACGACAATACTAAACGTTCATTGTTTGATAGGTATGCTAATATTACCCCCACATCGGCACGAGCAACATTACAAAGCACGCCAGCACCAAATTCAGATTTGGATTTAATGTCGCAAAATAAATTCGATGATAAATTAAATAGTCCTGATAACGAAAACAAGTTTAATAGTTCAAATAATATTACATTTAATCACGATTCACCCCCACTTGCGCCACAAGGAATGCGTAACATAGAAGATTTAAATAATGAATTTGCAGATTCATCCTTGCCTCTCTTGAGCGATTTTGAATTGCATTCTGATTCAGAAAATTCACCGTTGCCATCACCTGATATCAAATTACTTCATCGTCAACAAGTTGAAAAAATAGAGCCCCATGTCGTACCTTCTTTAAGTTTTGATAACTTAAAAAATATCAGTGATGAAAAGCAAAGTCCCGATAGTAGTAGCGCTAAAAAACGGCGCTCACCCGATGTGAAAAAAACTGATGGCAAAAAATATGGCAGTCCTAAAATCCAACCACGGAAATCACATAAAACTAATTTGACCTCACCCAGGCAAGAGCAAAATGGTACAACTAGTACTCACGATACATCTGTTACACCTCGAGATAAAGAATCACAAACATCATCTTCATCAAAGTCTGATGTGACAATAAGTGACTCTCATCAATATGAGGCACTAATAAGTCCACGACATCGTTCCAAAGAGAAAGTATCTACTAGTGAATTTTCTTTGTTTAATCATCTAAAAAGACGAGGTTCTCACTCCACCGGAACACAAGATGATTCCACTATTGATCCCCGAGGTAATGCTAATTTCAAACGAGTCATTGCAGAATTAAAAACATCAAATTATTCTCAGAGTACTGTTGATAAATCTGATGTATTATCCAGTGATAACCCTCCGTCAGTGCAAACATCTAATTCTGATGACGAATTCATAAGCGTAACCAAAGCAAAACGTGCTAGAAGTTATTCTCTTGTCCACGGCCACGGAATTACATCTCCAAGCTCACCAAGATTATTAAAACCGGTAGGATCACCGCGAGTGACTTCATCAGTTACACCTGACTTGCCAAATTTCACACCATTCAAAAAGCCTTAAATTGGTGAAACTGAATATACTTGATCGGCTGCAGCTCCCCTCGTCCCGCACTTCGTGGAGGGGGGAAACATATTATTGTAAAAAATTTCATAATTTCTTACTAGGGGCTGTTGACAATTCGCTATGCTGCGGCAGAAAGACTTGATTTTTGAGCACCGCAGCGGAGCATACTTTGGCCGTCTGTGAGCAGCGGAGCGCAAAAAATCGAGGCT
>JAGVJQ010000039.1 GCA_020051015.1 Gammaproteobacteria bacterium | reverse complement strand
GGGATGATTATACGCTATTTATAATAAAGAAACAGTCTAAAGAATCAATCATGTAGGGCTCTCGCATTAAAAATTTCAAAGCCAGATGTTGCCTGGTTTGAAGGGCGTCTCGGACCATGGATGGTATGGAGAGCGAGGCCAGGGATGGCCGTCCCTGAAAACCAGGCAACATCTGGCTTTGAAATTTTTAATGCGAGAGTCTTGAGCAATCATGTTCAAAGGTAGGATGCGATTTAACTAGGTTTTTTCACCCAATTACCACTAGCGTCCATAATATACTCACCCGGCTTAGCCATGTTTAACAAAGTTTGACCAGCAACAGACTCAACATGACTTAGTGAAGTCCCATTATTAGTAGCGATGGATTTATACTCTGCCATTCTTGACTGATTAATTGAATTAACTAATGACTGAACTTCACTGGCCTGAGCCGGAGTTACATTGGCAGATATGGCGGCAATAAAGCCATCCCCTTTTTCCCCTACTAAACCCTGACTTTTTGCCTCGCTTAAATTTAAAGCATAAGCAACGCCTGCTAAACCTAGCAAAACCACGACCGCGAGCGATTTAATCAGCTTCATTATTATCTCTCCTGATTTAGTTACCATTTATTAATAATATACTAACTATATCCATTTCACTTGAAGATGCTAATTTCAGTATATACTTATTATCAATAACTTTAATTAACTAATGAGGTATTTGTTTTGCGAAACAAATTGTCTTGGATTTTAACTACTGGGGTTGCTATCTGCGTAGTTATACTGATCATTGGATGGTTTGGTATTCCTTATTATGTTGGTCAACAAGTTAAAAGCGCCGTTTCAAAAGCTGATTTTGAACCAGGGGTTGTTGTTTCACCATCATACTGGTTACAAAAAGTTAAAGTAACCAATATCACCATCATCCCAACGTCATCGCCGATAATCAAAAAAATTCACATTCCTGAGTTGGTATTAGATTATGATGCTGCGTCTTTACTTTACGGTAAAGCAAGTACTATTGAAATTCCTGTGGTTGAAGTACTCGTCACACAACCTTTCACTCAATTTATAACCAGTCCAGGTCAACATCACAAACTTAACGCAGCCAATATTGATGCTCTTGTCAAAATGTTGCCAAAGCAAAAATTGACAATTAAAACCTTAGTTATTAAAGATCAAAATACGTCTGCTATAAAACTTGATAATATTTTCAAAATGCAATTAAGTTTACACCCAACACTTTTACGCAAAGGCCATTATAAAGTTAAACTAACGCTTGATGGTGCTAATCCTAAAATTTTAATTAGAGATACATCAATTAATGGCTCAGCCATTCATGCCAGCCTGCACGGAACATTGCTTTTGAATAAGGATGTAACATTTAATGGTGAAATTAAACTGAATGCAGGAACACTTACGTTACCTAATACTAATTTGCTTTTTGAAGATGCCACCGCTAAAGGTAATATAAATTTAAAGAATAACGATTTTGTTTTAAAAGGAAAATACCAAGCTAAACATTTTCATATCCTCAATATTGCCTTTATTGAAGATCCATTAAAATTACATGGTAATTTCAATATTACACCCGACAAGGTACATGTTGACATACGCGGTACTGATGAAGATGGTTACATTCATGGTAGCGGTTTAATTGATAATGGTATATTGAGTATTAATGCTACCAGCACCGATTTTGTAACGCAACGATTAAATTTACAAAGTATTTTCTCATGGCTAACACAGCCTATTGTCTTTACACAAGGCATCATAAATATTCATGGCACGATTGGCCTTGCTCATGATGCGGCAACATCACTACACGTTATTGGTACCAATCTTGTTGGCAACGTTAGCTCAGCAACACAATTTAAAGGTTTAAATACTGATCTTGAAATTGTTAAGTTCAATCCATTTACTACCGCACCAAAACAACAATTAACCATTACGGAGTTTGATCCTGGATTACCATTAAAAAATGTCGCGGTTGTTTATCAGATATTGCCAGACACAAAGAATAAAATACAATTTCAGATTAGCACTTCACAGGCACAATTTGCTGGTGGAACATTAACTTCCAATGGTTTTTTATACAATCCCAATGATGCAAACCATTCCGCTTGGTTAAACGCGCATAACATCAGTGTCGATGCCATCTTACAATATACGAAAGTTAAGGGTTTAAATGGTACTGGCACATTGAATGGTAAATTACTCTTTCAATGGGGCGTTGATGGTTTACAAATAAAAGAAGGCAACCTTAGTGGTTCTGGTGCTGATAATAAAATTACGTATATTCCTGCTAAAATTGCCTCATCGATGAAAGCACAATCACCACAATTGGCATTAGCCATGAATGCATTAAAAAATTTCCATTATAAGAATTTTATTGTAACGATTACTAGCCATGGAAAAGAAACGCATTTAGTTGCGCGATTAACAGGCTATAACCCTGATCTTTATGATGGATTACCGGTTAATTTGAATTTTACCCTCACTGGCGAATTGAATTTAATATTAGATACCATTCTCATTGGCGACCAATTAAAACGCCAAATTATCAATGTTACCTCGACACCCGGTTAAGTTTGCTATACTTACAGCCAACATAAGTAGGTTTATAACATTATGCGCTTTACATTAAAATCATTTTGGATAGGCTTAATGGGGATATATGCCTTAACGGCTATACTTGCTTGTACACCCACTGTCAAAATTGAAGCTGACAAACCTATCACCATCAATATGAATGTTAAAGTCGACCAAGAGGTGACTGTTAAAGTTGCAAAAGACGTTGATAGTACGATTAGTAAAAATCCGAATTTATTTTGATATCCGCAACACACAGTAGTAAATATACCACTCCTGTGTCTAACACAAGAGTGGATTTTCTCATAAACAGAAATCAAGGTCGCTTATTCTTCAAAAATTACATCACTTGATAAGCCATGTTTTTCCATGATTGCGCGTAAGGTACGTAATCCTTCAACTTGGATTTGACGTACACGTTCTCGCGTTAAGCCAATCGCTTTTCCAACTTCTTCAAGTGTCGCTTTTTCAAATCCCTTCAAACCAAAACGACGCGCTAAAACTTCGCTTTGTTTTTCTGGTAATTCTGATAACCAGGTATCAATATGTTCACGTAAGTTATCATCTAGCAACATTTCTTGTGGATCAATATTATTATCATCCGCTAAAATATCTTGTAAACTTTTATCGGCATCTTTCCCAATCGGACTATCCATTGATGTAATACGTTCATTTAAACCAAGCATACGTTTAACATCTTCGATGGGTTTATCCAACATTTCAGCAATTTCTTCTGGGCTAGGTTCATGATCTAACATTTGTGTTAATTCACGTGCAGCACGTAAATAAACATTTAACTCTTTTACAACGTGAATTGGTAAACGAATGGTACGTGTTTGATTCATGATTGCACGTTCAATGGTTTGGCGAATCCACCAAGTTGCATAAGTTGAAAAACGAAATCCACGTTCTGGATCAAATTTTTCTACTGCACGAATTAACCCAAGATTACCCTCTTCAATTAAATCAAGTAATGGTAAACCACGATTAATATAACGACGGGCAATTTTAACGACCAAGCGCAAATTACTTTCAATCATACGATTACGGGCTGCATCATCACCTTTTAACGCTAATCGTGCAAAATGAACTTCTTCTTCTGCGGAGAGTAACGGAGAAAACCCAATTTCACCTAAATAAAGTTGTGTTGCATCATATTCTTTCGCACTACCTGCTAATTTTGAAGTAGGTAATACTTCATCAATGGCAATTAACTCTTCATCTTCAGGTTCAACCCCATCTTCACTCAATGCTTCCAGTGGCGCTTCATCTTCGTCAGCGACATCTAAAACAGGAACATCTTCCTCTGCAGATTCGTCATTAGTTTCATTTAACAATTCATCTAACGCTACTGATTTTTTCTCATCATCATCTACATGATTATGCAATGTATCTTCAGATATGCTTTCAAAATCAACTTCCTTGGTTTTCTTACGATTTGCCACGTTCATATACCTCCTAATTGAACCACCACTTTGGGTCAGTTGACCCTACCTTTTCGGTAAATAATTAACTGGATTGACTGGTTGTCCCTCATAACGAATTTCAAAATGCAATTCGGGTTTTGTCGTTTCACCAGTTCCCATCAGCGCAATTTTTTCGCCTCCCTTAACAGTTTGACCTTCTTTTACAAGATTTTTCTCATTATATGCATAGGCAGTTAGATAATTTGTATTATGTTTTACGATAATCAAGTTACCATAACCGGGAATACCATTGCCGCTATAAACAACCTCTCCGTTAGCTGCAGCAACGACCGGTTGCCCTAATTTTCCTGTAATATCAATACCTTTATTCATATTATCTGACGTAGTTGAATAGCCTTTTGTCACCGTACCAGCGGTTGGCCATATCCAGCCAGCGGAAATATTTTTTTCAGGTGATTTACTCGTTGTTTTACTTTCTGTAGCCATACTTAACGTTTGACTAGGATAACCTGACAAATGTTTCACAATGATAGGTGGATTACCTAAACCTGGTGGCGCTGTGTGTTGTGGTTCTACTAATATTAAGCGCTGACCGATACTTAAATCATAAGGAGCTTGCAAATGATTCATGGCGGCAATCACACGATAATCTAAACCAAACTGCCATGCTATGGAATAAAGCGTATCATCCGCTTTTACAATATATTGACCGTTGTTTTCAGGATTAGTTGCTGGTGGAGTATTGCTCGGTTCAGTGGCGAAACTTAGCCCTCCGATAAAGAGCAGTGAAATGCCTAATAGGGTTTTTATCCGCCACCGATTTAACATCACTTATTGAACTAACTCCACTTGATCAATCCACCCGGCTAATCGTTTCAATGAATCATAATGTGTCAAATCAACTTTTAGTGGTGTAACAGACACTTTACCTGAATTAATTGCGTAAAAATCTGAACCTGGACCTGCATCTTGCTCTGCTCCAGGTGGGCCAACCCAGTAGATAGGTTGACCACGAGGGTCTTTTTGTTGAATGGTTGGCTCAGCACAATGACGCGTCCCTAAACGGGTTACTTCTAATCCCTGCAAAATATGCATGGGAATATCAGGCACATTAACATTTAGAACAATTTGCCCTAGTAAATCAACTAAATGAATTTTTTGTACTAATCGTTTGGCTACTTCGCCAGCCGTTTGATAGTGACGAAATTCGCGGCCGGTTAATGAAATAGCAATGGCTGGCAAGCCCAAAAATCGCCCTTCAGTTGCTGCTGCAACCGTGCCAGAGTACAAGACATCATCTCCCAGATTAGCGCCGGCATTAATTCCAGCCACTACCATATCAGGTTGTTTATCTAACAAACCGGTTAAGGCTAAATGCACACAATCGGTGGGTGTACCTTCGACACTAATAAAACCATTTTCAAGGCGTTGAATTCGAATTGGGTTGTGCAAAGTTAATGAGTTACTCGCACCACTTCGATTTCGATCGGGAGCCACCACATCAATATCAGCCACTTCCCGCAAAGCATCCGCTAAAACAGCTAAACCAGGGGCATAAACACCATCATCATTACTGAGTAAAATTCGCATACTAATCCATTATTAAAATCGAAAAATATATCCAGTATAACAAAAATTGTTGCAAATCAAAGAGAATGTTTAGGGTTGGATATAATCAGCACAATCCTGCTTCTTTGCAAGTTCCACTGATAACCCAATTGACTCCGCCATCAGTCATATTTGCTGCCATGATGTAGGTTGAATCAAGTGGTGAATTACCGCTTCCCTTTGCAGTTATCGTGCCATTTAATATATCAATTGCCGCTACTCGTTTGCTGCCTTGGGGGATAGGAATTCCGTTTTGGCCACCCGAACAACCATTTAACGTTCCTAATACCAAGCCGCAAGTTGCTACCGCGGTTTTATAAGCTGCTGCCGCTTGTACCACTTCGGAATAATGAGCTTTGTCGGTATATTCGATATAGTTTGGAATGGCAACAGCGGCTAAAATTCCCACAATCGCAATAGTCACCATGAGCTCAATCAATGTAAAACCTGCATTTATTATTTTCATGACCCACCTTTTATGCATTAAGTTATAAAAATATAATTATATTCATAAAATAATTAATATCAATCTGGTAATAAAATAAATTTTCATCATCACTATGTTAAGATGTGACAATCATTCAATATGGAAATTTGACTCATGCAGGAACTGGCACCATTAATCCAAGATTTAACCGTCATACTGGGTGTAGCAGGGATTGTCACGCTTATTTTCCAACGTATACACCAACCCGTGGTTTTAGGTTATCTCGTAGCTGGAATTATTATTGGACCGTACACGCCACCACATACGCTCGTCACTGATATGCCAAGCATTCAAATATTATCCGAGCTAGGCGTTATTTTTTTAATGTTTTCTTTAGGCTTGGATTTTAGCTTTCATAAATTAACACGCGTTGGCTTTTCTGCTAGCGTAACCGGCATCTTCGAAGTCATTGTCATGTCACTGCTTGGATTTACTATTGGTAAATTACTGGGGTGGTCTTATCACGATAGTATTTTCCTTGGCGCCGCATTAGCTATTTCATCTACCACTATTATTATTAAAGCCATCGATGAACTTGGTTTGATAAAAAGACGTTTTGCTGAATTTGTTTTTGGCATTTTAATTGTCGAAGACTTATTAGCGATTTTATTATTAGTTATCCTTTCAACTATTGTGGCTACACAAAATATATTATCGTTGGAAATTCTTCGCGCCGCCGGTAAATTAATTTTAGTAGTAGGCAGTTGGTTTATTATTGGCTATTTCTTAATTCCCACTTTTTTACGCAGTATCAAACATTTTGCCAGCGATGAAACGTTAATGGTTTTATCCGTGAGCTTGTGTTTATTTTTAGCCTCAGTAGCCGCACATTTTCATTATTCGACTGCACTTGGTGCTTTCATTATGGGCTCTATCCTCGCTGAAACGCCAATAGTTCATCGTATTGAAAAATTAATTAAACCGATGCGGGATATCTTTGCTGCAATATTTTTTACCTCAGTCGGGATGTTAATTGACCCCAAAATTATTCTTATCCATTGGCCGATAGTATTGTTGATCACGGTGGTCACTATCATTGGCAAACTAATTACCACTGGATTAGGTGCATTTTTAAGCGGCCAAAGTTTAAATACATCACTTCGTGCTGGTTTTAGTATGGCGCAAATCGGAGAGTTCTCTTTCATCATCATTAGTCTAGGTTTAATGCTCGGAGTAATAAGCAATTCACTTTATCCGATTATTGTTGCCGCATCAGGCATTACGACATTTACTACTCCTTATTTAATCAAATGGTCTGGTAAATTAACTGAAGTATTAGATAAAAAATTATCCGATCGTACGAAGTATATGCTGGGTAGTTATTCTAATAAGCTATTTCGTTTTTTCTCGAGTTCAAATCAACAAATCACCGTGAAGAAAATATTATTACGTTTATCCGTCAATGGTCTTGTCATTGCCATTATTTTCACCTTAGTGAAAAAAATGTTCTTGCCTGAGATGTTGCTGATCACTACCAGCAATTGGGTAGCAAATACACTTTGTTGGTTAATGGCTTTATTATTATCATCCCCATTTTTATGGGGAATGCTGTTTTCTTATAAGTTTTTTTCAGCCAAAAACAATATTCACTCTGCCGTTCATGTCGTATCTTTTGTTTATGCTGTCGCTATTATTGAAATTACCTTATTAAGTGTTTTTTATTTCCAAACTTGGTTTGTATTATTATTGCTAATTTTATTAGCAACCTCATTTTTAGCATTGGCATTCCAACAATTAGAAAAAACGTATCATTGGTTTGAGCGACAATTAGTAAACAATATTAACCGTAAAAGTACTCGACATGCTAAATATGCTGAGCTGGCCCCATGGGACACTCACTTGGTCGAGCTCAATGTAACTAGCCATGCCCCTTTTGCCTATAAAACACTAAAACATTGTCAAATCAGACAAGCTTTTGACATCAACATTGTGGCCATTTCACGTAGTAATAATATTATTATTGCACCACGCGGTACGGAACTTTTATTACCAGAAGACAAACTTATCGTGCTTGGCAACGATGAACAAATTGAACAATTCAGAAAACGCATTGAAACATCAGAAATGATATCGGAGTCGGATGACACATTAGAAAATTTCAGACTCCATGCCATGTTATTAGATAATGATAACGTATTGATAGGAAAATCGATTCGTGAATCGAATATTCGTGAACAATTACACGCTATCATTGTCGGCCTAGAACGCAACGGTACCCACATCTTGAACCCCGATCCCAATACGGTATTAGCTAATGGCGATTTATTATTGATGGTGCTTGAAGAACAGTATTTAAACGTTGCACAAGAGTTGTTTTAATCCGCCTTTAAATCAGGTACGATTAAGAACTATTGGCCCTCGGGCCTGTTTACAATTCGCTAGGCATTGTGTCCCGCATAGTATAATTGTAAACAGGCCCTAAAATTTCGATAACATGGATTACAATGCAATTACACATTCTTGAAAGTATTTTGTTGCTATTAATGAGCGCTGTTGTCGTATCAACGATATTTCGCAAATTTAATTTACCGCCAGTATTAGGTTACTTGGTCGTTGGCGCAACGGTTGGTCCTTATGGCTTAGGTTGGATGCCCGACAAACAAGCGACTGGTGAATTAGCCGAATTTGGCGTGGTATTTTTGATGTTTACCATTGGCCTTGAGTTTTCCTTATCTAAAATGATTGCCATGAAACGGACGGTATTAGGTCTAGGTGGCTTACAGGTAGCTATCACCACCGCCATTACCATGGCGGTTGCGCTATTAGCACATGCCCATATTGCGATGGCGCTGGTTGTTGGTGGTGTGGCCGCCATGTCCTCTACCGCTATTGTCAGTAAACAGCTTAATGATCAATTAGAATTAAATACACCGTATGGTAATAATGCGATTGGTATTTTATTATTCCAAGATATTGCTGTTATTCCTTTCTTGATTTTAATTCCCAGCCTTGCCAATGGTAGTCACAATATTCTCACCCCCTTATTGCACTCAATTATAAAAGCAACGTTTGCAATGATTATAATCATGTGGTTGGGTCGTAAAGTATTGCGGCCTATTTTTCATGAAATTGCTAAGACTCGCTCGATGGAAGTCTTTACCTTGACTGTATTACTCGTTACGTTAAGTGGTGCATGGTTAACCGACCGCATGGGTTTGTCCTATGCATTGGGTGCATTTTTAGCAGGGATGATGCTTGGTGAAACTGAATTTCGCCACCAAATTGAAGTTGAAATTCGACCTTTTCGTGATGTATTACTCGG
>JAGVJQ010000093.1 GCA_020051015.1 Gammaproteobacteria bacterium | reverse complement strand
TTTTTTCATTCAATTGATGAATGAATTAGAAGATATCGGTCGTGGTAATTATGGTATTTTACAAGCCATGTTTTATGTTTTAATGGAATTACCACGCGATGTTTATCAATTATTTCCTATGGCTGGATTAATTGGCTGTTTAATGGGATTAGGTTTATTGGCTTCTAGTAGTGAACTGGTTGTGATGCGTGCAGCGGGTGTTTCATTGTGGCAAATTACGCGTGCTGTATTTATTGCTATTTTGATCATGGTTGGGATTGTTACTGTATTGGGCGAAGCAATCGGGCCGCATACTATTTTACATGGAGAACGATTTAAAGCATTGGAACGTAGCGGAGGGCAAGCAGTGGCTACCACCGGTGGGGTATGGTTACGCGATGGACAGGATTTTATCCGAATTCAAATCGTGCAGGCAACCAATGAATTAGCTGGTGTGACGCGTTATAGTTTTAATAGTCAGCATCAAATGACAGGTGTCACTTATGCAGCCAATGCGCATTATAAACATGGTGTTTGGCAATTACAGCAAGTACTTGAAAGCAAGATTGCTGCAGATGGTACGATAACGACAAGTAAAGCGCCAACAGGTACTTGGCTGATGCAATTGAACCCATCTGTTTTAAAAATTGCTCAAGTTGATCCTGATGAAATGACGTTGTCAAAATTATATCAATGGATAGAATATCGTAAGCAAAATGGTTTGCGTTACAATAATTATTCATTAACGCTATGGCAACGCATTTTCCAACCATTAGCGACTTGTGTCATGATGCTATTGGCCATTCCTTTTATTTTCGGACCATTGCGTTCGGCAACCATGGGCTTGCGTCTAGTATCGGGTGTCATCGTTGGTTTTGGTTTTTATATCCTAAACCAAGTATTTGGTCCTATTAGTTTGGTTTATCAATTCCCACCTATTCTTGCTGCAATTGTTCCAATGTTATTATTTGCCGGTGTCGGAATATTGTTTATTAGGCGAATGGGTTAAAGAAGGAATTATCATGAATTTAATCAAAGAGTATGAAACGTTTTTACAGCACCATGTGCCAATGATTGCTTTTTCCGAGTTAGAAATAATTAAAATTGATCAAGAACAATGTATTGTCAAAATTCCTTTTATTGATAAAAACAAAAATCATGTGCAATCGATGTATTTAGGAGCGTTAACGATTGGCGCAGAAGTCAGTGCTGGAATTTTAGCTTTTCACATGATTAAAGTTATGGGCATTAATTCAACGGTAGTATTTAAAGACTTCCAAGCATCATTTTTGCGTCTGGCAAAAAAAGATGTTTATTTTATTTGTTCAGATATCCAAATAGTGAAAGATAGTTTGCAAGAAACCAATAAAACGAAACAACGAGTGAATTTTGGCGTTAATGTCATTGCGGTTGAAGATTTAAATAATCTTGATGAACGAGTTGCTGAGTTTAATATTACGACTTCGGTAAAAGTATTAGAAATATAAGGGAATGTCCTCATCACGTATCAAAATACGAATATTATAATCATAATTGCTGGGGATATGCATTATCAACGTTGTTTCAATTATAGAAAGTCTTACTGCCATCTGGTCGGCGTGAAAAGCGTTTATAAATCCATAAATATTGCGCTGGTTTGACTCGGACAATATCTTCTACGGTTTTATTCAACAATGTTGCATCTTCTATTTCATTGCCTGTTGGAAAATGGGCAAGTGGGGGGTGAAAAATAACATCGTAAACATCTTCATTTTCACGACGGTAAAAAGCAATCGGAATAGTTACTGCATTAGACAATTGTGCAATGCGAGCGGTGGTCGTATACGTTGCGGCGGGGATATTAAAAAATGGTGCGAAAATACTATGTTTCTTACCAGGCTCAAGATCGGGTGCATACCATACCAAATTACCTTCACGTAAATGTTGGATCATTGGTCGTACATCTTTACGAGTAAATACATCTTTACAATATTTTTTAATATTAACATCAAAAAAACGCTTTAATACCGTATTTTTCGGACTATTATACATTAATGAAAAAGGAAAACTAACGCGTGGAATTAGCAAGCAACCAACTAAATAAATAGCAATTAAATGTGGGAATAACAGTAAAACACCTTGTTTGCGTGCTAAGGCTTGCTCAACATATTCAAGGCCGTCGATATTACCAATGGCCGGAAATATGTTGGTTTTACTTGGCCATGGCATGTTTAACCCTTCGACAAATAAAGCACCTAGTAAGGCAAAATTTTCTTTTAACATGGCTTTTTGTGCTTGCGCATCTAATTCGGGAAAACAGGCTGCGATATTACGTTGTGCAACATGACGCATTTGGGTGGGTACATGAAATAATACCCAACCCAAAATAAAACGCAAACCACGTTTAAATGGTCTTGGCAATAATGCAATTAAATGTACGATACCTAATCCCAGATGTAGTGGCCAATTAGTCGGATGATAAAGTGATTTGGCTTTTTTACGAATTCTTTTTGCCATATTATTGTGCTGCAATAGTTAAATTAATCCCTTGTTCTAAATCGACAATAGGCTCCCAACCTGTTGCATTATAAAATTTAGAAGAAGTACTTCGAAAATCACGTGCTTGACTATGCGTTTCTATATCAACAGTTTTAATTTCAGCATTAATACCTCTTATATTACGCAAACCAATTAATACTTTTTCAATGACGCTATTAACGGTATGGCTAGTCCCGCTGCTAACAATGTAAACTTGATCATTTACTTTGTTAGTTTGTAATCCAGCTGCTAAAAATGCACGTGAGGCATCATCCAAAAACAAATAATCACGCTCGCTCTCGCCATTACCATGTACTGGAATGGGTTCACGTTGTAAGCCGCAATAAATAGCGTGATTGATTAAACCATTATAAAACTTACCTGCTTGCACACCCGGTCCATATACATTGCTGAGGCGCAAACTGCAGCCA
This sequence comes from Gammaproteobacteria bacterium, assembly GCA_020051015.1. Taxonomy (GTDB): domain Bacteria; phylum Pseudomonadota; class Gammaproteobacteria; order UBA1113; family UBA1113; genus JABEVJ01. Next base: position 6,784 of record JAGVJQ010000093.1, on the reverse strand, counting down.
GTAACGTGTTCATGCTTAATAAAATAGTGTAAATATTCTTCGCAATGTAATTTATGTAAGTCATAAATAGTTTGTGGTTTATCAGCACATGTTTCATCGACAGGTAATTGTGAAGGATAACCATATAAACTTACTGAGCTAGCTAATACCACATGTGGTTTGAGGTGCATTTGACGACATGTTTCTAATAATCGTAATAATGGAATAATACTGTGCTGAATGTCTTCTACCGGCATTTGAGTTGCTTGCAAGATATTCGCTTGGCCTGCAAAATGAAATACCACATCGATACTAGGTAGTACTTGTTGCCATAAAGCCGGAATAGTGAGATCGCCAATGATGTCTAAGACATTGCACTTTCCTTCGACTAACGTCAATATTTTTCCGGAACGTGCCACGCGAGTAATTTGGCATTCAATGCCTTTTAACATGTGTATTAAATTATTAGCAAGGTAACCCGTGCTACCGGTCACTAAAATATGTTTACCACGATAAGCATCGAGCGATAATTCAGGTGTGATTGTTGTCATAAGGTTAACCAAATAATTGATAATCGATTAAATCGCAAATACAGTGAATGGCTAGTAAGTGAGTTTCTTGAATTCGTGCAGTTGATTCAGCAGGTACACGAATTTCAACATCATCCGCACTTAATAACGATACCATTTCACCACCACTGCGGCCAGATAACGCGACAACCTTTACACCACGATCATGAGCTGCTTTGATTGCTTGTAATACATTTCGTGAATTACCGCTGGTTGATATTGCCAATAATATATCGCCTGGTTGGCCTAATGCTTTTACTTGCTTTGCAAAGATTTCATCATAACTGTAGTCATTAGCGATAGACGTGATGGTCGATGTATCTGTACTTAAGGCAATAGCAGGTAATCCCGGACGTTCGGCTTCAAATCGATTTAATAACTCAGCTGAAAAATGTTGTGCGTCGGCTGCAGAACCACCATTACCACAACTTAAAATTTTGTGACCATCTAATAATGCTTGCACCATTAAGGCTGCGCCACGTGCAATCGCTTCCGGTAAAATATCGGCAGCAGTAATTTTAGTTTGAATGCTGTCAGTAAAATGTTGTCGAATTCGATCTGTTAATTTCATTATACTACTCACAAAAAATGTTACGGTCTATTTAAGGGCTGTTGACAATTCTTAATAAAAAGCTTGTTTAATCCAATTTAATTCGGGCGACTCAACAAGTGAACCTTGTATGGTAACCACATCAAAACGTACGGCTTTATGTTGATACCATCCTTTTTTCATCATGAAAATAGTCGCTGCTTTAATAACTTTGGTTTGTTTACTGATGGTTATGCTTTCAGCAGCACTGCCATAATCAGCTCGGACACGATGTCTAACTTCAATAAAAACGATCGTATCCTGATCTTGCATGATTAAATCAACTTCCCCTTGTTTACAGCGATAATTTTTTGTAATCAACTGTAATCCTTGCCGCGCTAAAAATTGTTCGGCAAGTTTTTCGGCTTGTGCTCCTTTTTCCTGCCGAGCAGTTAAATTCTTTACGGCAAACACACTAACCCCCTCAATTATTCTGGCTGCGGTATTCCATTCTGGAACACTGCCCAACTTAATTGTCGTTTAACTTGTTGATTGTCACCGAGATAAAGTATACCCGTCAAGCCTTGGTATCCTGCAGTGGGATTATGCCCTAATCGTGCCAGTATGGGTAATAAATTATAAGCATCATAACCAAAGGCAAATAAGCGATAAGATTGTGCGGGGGTATTTGGTATTAATTGTGCCATTTGTTTTTTAGCCTGTTGAATAGCAGCATTATTTTCAATAACAAATGGAATATCACAAAATTGAATGCCATCCATATCACGATCTAAGGCCGTATTAGGTTTCCCTGAGTAAACCATGGATGTAGCATAAACCGGCAGATCAGCGGCATAGTAAAATTTTAGTAATGGCATAACTTGTCTTGCGGTCACAGGATCACCAACTAAGAATATAACGTCAGCATCTTGACGGTGTTTCATTGGAGCAGATGCGGTAGCGCCAGGGACTACGTGTAATAAGCGTTTCATGCCAGGGTCAATATCTGATGGGCTGCTATAGTAGAATTGGTCAGCGATATTACCGCCATTGGCTTGCCACTGCTGTTCAAAGGCTAAAACAACCCCTTTACCCCAGGCGGTATTCGGAGCAATGATCAAAGCACTACGATGTCCATCTTGATGGGCTTTAGCAGCAACTTGGGCTGCTTCATCTTGTGGGGACAATGCAAATTGATAAAGTTTACTAGAACTGGGACGCGTGTCGGTATAATTTAGTGCTAATGTAGGTACAGGTAATGATGTTTGAGCTAAAGCAGTTACCTCAGGCTTAGCAATCGGGCCAATCACCCAGCTTGCTCCGCCTGCAATGGCTTTTTGATAAGCTTGTACAGAATTACCATTGGCATCATATTGTTCAACGGAACGAGTTGGGGCCGTAGATAAGTTATCATAATAAGCGGCCATAATACCGCTGCGTACAGCTTGGCTAGCATAACCCAAATTACCGGATGATGGTAATAATAAACCTATCTGTCCGATTTTATTATCAGCGCTCATCGGTGTGCTGTATGGGCTAATATGGCCAGCTACTAGATAATTTGCCGGATGATTAGGATATTCATCTTGCCAATTTTGTAATTCACTATTTAATACGGTGGGATCTTTTTGATAAGCTTTCATCGTATAAGCTAAATCTAACCAGCCACGCTCCGTGACATTAGTGGTATAACGCAATTGTGCATTTAATTCATTGATGGATGCTTGCTGTAACGTTTGCCAGATTAATTGACGGTTTTGTTGTTGGGCCGCGCCTGACAAGAGTGAATCAAGTTTCATCAAATCTTTTGCGCTAGCAATATTATTGCCCATTCCTAAATCAGCTTGCGCTAATAGTTGATAATAGGCAATTTGCGTACTTTGTGACAGGGTGGGGACATCAGGGACTTGATTTAACGTACTCAAAGCAAGCTCTGGTTGGTGTTGTAATAGATATAAATGCGTGGTTAGGAGGGTTTTTTCATTAATTTGGGCAGGGGTTAACTGCGAAGTATCAATCGTAGCAAGCAATTGTTGAGCTTGTGTTAATTGATTATCTTGCAGTAATCGACCAACGGCACTGAGTTGGTAGTCTTGTTTAGCGGGCGGAGTGCTTTGTGCCGCTTGCTGTAAATAATTGGCGGCGGTTTGGTCATAAACAGTGGTATATCCGGCCTGGGGCATAGAACCGCCATAGCTTTGGCAACCACTAATGATAAAACTTAGTGCACATGTCAGTATTAGAATGATTTTTCTCACGGCCTTCTCCTGGCTAAACGTCTGAGAATGGTATCATAATGGCAGTTATCTCGCACTAGGGGTATGATAGGTAAAACAGTTTTATCCATCATACCTTAATGTGTGATATGTATAGGTAATCCAATATTAGGAACTTGAATGACTGGAATTTTATACGTTATTGCAACACCAATCGGTAATTTAAAAGATATTACCTTGCGCGCATTAGACATTTTGCGGGAAGTAGACTTAATTGCTGCTGAGGATACGCGTCATAGTAAACGATTATTACAAGAATATAATATTGAAAAAAATATGATTTCGTTGCATGAACATAATGAACGCGAACAAATAGCTCATCTTTTGCAGTTATTGCAATCGGGTCGTAAAATAGCCTTAATTTCAGACGCAGGAACACCTTTAATTAGCGATCCTGGTTTTCCCCTCATTCGAGCGGTAAGAGAAGCGGGATTAAAAATTATGCCAGTGCCAGGAGCATGTGCAGCAATTGCAGCGCTCTCTGTGGCTGGCTTACCTGCGGATCATTTTATTTTTGAAGGTTTTTTGCCAGCAAAAACAATGGCGCGTTGTCATCGGTTACAAACATTGCAATACGAGCATAGGACAATCATTTTTTATGAATCTGTTCATCGTATAGTGGAATGTTTACAAGATATGTTAACAACATTTGGAGCTACCAGACGAATTGTCCTCGCCCGCGAATTAACTAAAACCTATGAGACATTTATTGATGGCAATATAGAACAAGTTCTTCACCAGGTTATGCATGATAGTCATCAACAGAAAGGTGAGTTTGTATTGGTAGTAGAGGGTTATCATGTCCCAGCTGATGATGCCTTAACCCCTGAGGCTAAGCGAATTATAAAATTATTGTTAGATGACTTGCCTGTCAAGCAAGCTGTGCAACTTGCAGCTAAAATTACAGAATGTAGAAAGAATTTCTTGTATGACTATGCGTTAAGTTTGCAGAATCAATAAACAGAGTTTAAATCAATGACAGAAGAAAATAACCAAGTTTTTGCAATTACACAGGTAAATATTCGCTTTATCCCTGAGGAAGATCGATTATTATTTTCAATGAATACAACGGATAAGCAACAGTTTCGTTTTTATTTTACGCGGCGTTGGGTCAAATTATTTTGGCCTAACTTAACTAAAATACTTGAGGCTGAGATGCCAGATGCAAGTTTTGATACGCCCTCAAAAGAAGCTGCCGTCGCTTTCCAGCATGAGGTTGCCATGTCTGATGCGGAATATGACAAACCATTTGAGACCGAAAATGTCACTTATCCATGGGGTGATGAACCCTTAGTCGCGACAGAAGTTAGATTTAAAGAGCCGCCAATGGAGTTACCATCGATTGGTATTTATGCAGCAAATGGCATTGGTTTGGAATTTAATTGTGGCCATAAAATATTACATTATTTTTACCAAGTTTTACCTGAAGCTACTGAGCGCGCAGGCTGGGATATGGTGTTAGCACGAGCTGAATATGTGACGTCAATACCGGTTGATAGTTCTAAATTAAACTAAGAAACAGCCCCACAAAAATACTTGCTCCGACCCAATGATTATTGATAAATGCATTAAGACAACGCTCAGGAACGCGGTCCTTTATTAAAAATTGTTGGTACAGGAAAAAAAGGGTTGCAGCACTGATTCCTAGATAAAATGGCCAACGCAAATGATTCAAATATCCAATGCCTAGTAACAACAAAATAACGATAATTTGTAAAATAGCGATAATAAACTTGTCGTAATGACCAAAAAGAATCGCCGTAGATTTAACACCGATTACGACATCATCTTCGCGATCCACCATCGCGTACATCGAATCATAAACAACAGCCCAGATAATACAGGCGATATAAAGTAACCATGCCGTTAAATTAATATGCTCATTAGTTGCAGTAAATGCCATCAAAATACCGGTATACCATGCCATGCCTAGAATGACTTGTGGGAAGTAGATAATACGTTTTGTAAAAGGATAGAGAATACTTAATCCTAATGCGACAAATGATAAAGCGATAGTGAGCCAATTTAGTTGCAGTACTAATATAAATGCAATTAAGCACAACATCACAAATAGGGTCAGCGCTTCTTTTCGTGAAATAAGACCGGTCACTAACGGGCGATTTTTGGTACGGGCAACATTACCATCAAACTTCTGGTCGGCGAGATCATTAATGATACAGCCGGCTGAGCGCATAAGGACTACCCCAACAGTGAAAATGAGTAATAATTTTACTGGCGGCAAACCCTGTGCAGCTAACCATAAGCTCCACCAAATGGGCCAAAGTAATAAGAAAATACCTACTGGCCGATGCAGCCGAATAAGTTCGGCATAAGAACGCACTTTAATTTTACCATTTAACATATTGATTAATAACGCTTTTTAATTAAATTAGTATATTGTTACAAATTAATCCTGTTTAACATTTAAACAGCTCGTTAACGCGCTATAATTATATCAAGAATTATGAGCGACTGTTTACAATTCGCTAGATTTTGTGTCCAGGATAGTAGAATTGTAAATAGCCTCTAATCTAGGAAGTAAGGAGTTATATTATGCATCGCCATGATTTTTATGAGAAAGATGATTCAACTTATATTTATGATGAAGGCTTTGATGAAGAAGAAGTCGATATTTCTGAGATTGAAGAAGAGCAAGTTAAAAAACATACTAAAACAGGTCGTTTACATGCACGGCGTTCAGTAGATGAATATCTTGAAAGAAAGAGATTGCGTGAACGCTATAAAAAATTATTTGACGATTATTTCGGCGAAGACTCTTAACTATACCCATGTATGTTGAGTATATATATAATATGTATTAGATTTTCTCATCTGTATTGACTAATCCACTAATAAGCGCTCTAAATTGTTTACGTTTTAATATCTTTTCTTGTGCTGTTTCGGGTAATTCTGTAAATTGAATGATACTTTTGGTAACCAGAATTTCAATTAAATCTTCCAATACGCGAATCATTTCAACATCAGTTTCATTCAAGTAACTTTTAGCAAGTAACGATACTTCATCATTGGTAAGAAAATGTAAAATTTCAGGATGATCAAGCGGAAGTGATTCTTTAAATTCAGGATCGGTATGTTTTGAAATGGCTACAATTCCACCAGCTGCATCGCGTTTGACATAAACCATGATAAAATTCCTTGCTCAAAAGTTCCCTCGGTTAATTAATTATATATCAAGACCATAAAATATTTTTGAAATTTTAATATATCTATCCTTAAAATGCCCTTTGCCAGTCATTGGCGATGGGTATATACCCATCACACCTCAAGATGCGAGTTTATCATCCCGCCCGAACGCGAGCTTTGAACGTTCCTCAATCGAAAAACCTCGAAAGACAGTCGAGTATTCCTGCGGTTTTTCTCAATCAGAACGTCCAAATCTCATCGTTCAGTCGGGCGCTAAACTTCGCACC
>JAGVJQ010000061.1 GCA_020051015.1 Gammaproteobacteria bacterium | reverse complement strand
ATTGAGATCGATTAGCCGCTGGGCTAGTGCAAAAAACATAAATGTCGAATTAATTGGTTTTGATGCTAATCCATTTATGATTCAATGCGCGCTCAATCAATCTCAATCATATGCAAACATCCAGTATCGGGTTTTAGATATATTTTCGCCTGAATTTAAAGACATAAAATTTGATATCGTAACTTTAAATAGTATATGCCATCATTTCAGCAACCAATATTTGCTTGATTTGTATAAACAACTAAAATTACAAACGCGTTTAGCTGTTATTGTTAACGATTTGCATAGGCATAGAATAAGTTATTATGCCATTACATGGTTATCGAGAATCTCAAATTTTTCTTACTTGGCCAAACATGATGGTCCGCTTTCGGTATTGCGTGCGTTTCATAAAAATGAATTAGTGGGTTTATTGAATTCAGCCAACATCACTTCGTTTCAAATTCGCTGGTACTGGGCATTTCGATGGGAATTAATCATATGGTTATTATAGTGAATCTATACCAGGAGTAATTACGTGAAAATAAAAACTGATCAACCATTTATGCATGATTCTGCGGAAATAGCTAACATAGTAGCAAAATTCTGGGACCAAATTTCAGAAGGATGGCGAAAAATATGGGGGCCGCATATTCACCATGGGTTTTATGAAGTTGATAAATCATTAACACCATTAGAAGCGCAAGAAAATCTCATTGAAAAATTGGCCGATATATTACATCTGGCTCCGCAAACACATATCCTGGATGTTGGCTGCGGTATGGGTGGCAGCAGTCTTTATTTGGCAAAAAAATATCATGCGCAAGTTCTTGGTATCACATTAAGCCCAAAACAAGTCAGACTTGCGACACTACAATCACGATTAGAAAATATAGCAAATGTAGATTTTAAAGTAGAAAATGCTTTATCGATGTCGAGTTGTGATAATAATACATTTGATATTGTTTGGTCACTAGAAAGCTGCGAACAGTTTTATGATAAAGATTTATTTATCAAACAAGCATTGCGCGTATTAAAACCGGGCGGTCAACTCATGCTGGCAACATGGTGCTCAAGTCAGGATGAATATGAGGGATATCTTGCTAAGAAATATCGAAAATTGTGTCTAGCCTTCGATCTTCCTTACATGCCAACCATGGCTCATTACCGGCACCTTATAGAAGTTAACGGCTTCACATTACAATCCATGCTAGATTGGTCCAAGCATGTAGAAAAGAGTTGGGATGTCGGAGTATCGCTTGCCAGTACTTATTCATTTTTACAATTATTTAAACTGGCAGGGTTACGTGGATTACGCTTTGCAAGTCAAATTAAAATGATGCAAGAGGCTTTTCATCAGCATAGAGTAAAATATGGGGTATTTTTGGCTACAAAAACGTAACACTAGGCTAATATTGGACTATTACTATATCTGCCTCAGCCCCAGCCGTGCACACAACAGATTATTTTTTCATACGGTTTAGTTTCATCTTCATCCACTCTATTTCTGATTGTTGAGATGAGATAATTGATTCACATAATTTTTTGTTTTCAGGATCATTGAGTGAAGCTTTACTGCACATTAAAATAGCACCTGCGTGATGCGGGATCATTGATTTGAGAAAGTCTTTATCCGAGATAGCGATCTGATATCTGAGTAATGTTATAAATAAAATGCAAATGAGCAGACTGAAAACAATAATAAAGATATTGGTTATTTTGTTCGGATACATTGTTTTCATTAAAAGCAGTTCTATGATTATCATTGGAGCTGTCATGATAGCTGCCATATAAAACTGATTTAAATTAGGATAGACATTAGAGAATTGGTTAACCATCATATACATGAGCGCATACATTGATATGAAAGATAACAGCGCCATTAGGAATAAATTGCCATATTGACTAGAAGCTTTATTCATCTCCATGAATATCCTTATGAGGAGTTGATTGGTAGCTGAATTACTATAATAAGTTATGGAATTTTTAATTTCAATCATAAATGGAAATAGAGCGGAAACTATAAATTAGAGCTCAATCCCAAAACCTAGCTTGTTCAATATAAATAAACAATATAGCTATGTGTTCAAATATGGGTCATCAAGTATTGCGTGCGGTAGAGTTGATACTATTCGTGTTATTATTACTATAACTATTTCGTTACAGGGTTGACGAGATAAGCTTCAATTGGGAAGGTACCAAACACAATGTTGTCGATGATTGGGTGCCTGCCAAAATGGGCTGTAAACTTTAATCGTAATTAAGATAACCGCAATGGAGGCTAAAATGTTAAAGAAAATTATTTTGGTGTTGGTAACAAGTGCTATGGTTACTTCAATGGCTTTAGCTGACGATAAAACGCATGATTCCATGTCAATGAATATGAATGCATCAGATCATAAAATAATGATGATGCAAGATGAGATGAAATCGATGGATAAAAAAATGATGAAAGATCTTGGGCCAAAAGACGCCGCCTATGATAAGCGTTTTATGGCTTTAATGATCGTCCATCATGAAGGCGGCATAATGATGGCTAAAGATGCACTTAATAATTCAGACAGGCCAGAGATAAAAGAATTGGCACAAAAAATTATAGATAACCAAGAAAAAGAAATCCAACAAATGAAAGATTGGGAAAAATCCTGGTATGGGAAATAGTT
>JAGVJQ010000092.1 GCA_020051015.1 Gammaproteobacteria bacterium | reverse complement strand
AACATGGGCATGTTGCTCGAGTGGATGAACTTCATTAAATATGGATTTAACATGAACTTTTAGTCATTCAATCATGTTAATTACATAAAATGGATGTTAATTCAAATATTTAAAATTTTAAATTACTAAGATTTAGATGTAAAAAATTCATGTAAAAATTTTATATTGAAATATAAATAAACAATAATGTATAATATGTCCATGTTTTAACGTCATGGATGTGTTTAAAAAGTGAATCAGTTAGAAAAGGATCAGATAATAGAGGAAGTTGACTGGTTTGCAGTAAGATCCACATTTATTCGTGATGAGCCAGAGTTAGCGGCGCTTATTGATCAACTTTCACCAGATAGTTCTTTTACATTACTTAAAGTATCGTACCCTTATGGCAGTATAATTTATGAAAATGGTTCAGTGCACTTGCCTGTTTATAATGAAAATACATTCCCTATTCATCATGCCAATATTCCAAATAAAATTAAAAATCAATTGGCTTATTCCAATTTACCATTAGGATGTATTACTAACCGGCATGGAGTGGAAATATATCGTGAATTGACGGATAGAGTACATTCAATCGCTTTCTTTACTTGTGGGCTTAACTTAGGGCCATGGGAATTTTTTGATCCACCAACACCTTATACAATTTCAGCTGGTGCACGCACAATTCAAATGCTTCCAAAAATTGCCGATAATACCTTTCATTCAAGATTAAAGACTGTTGGCGTTAAGGCATCAGCACCACATTCTCCTTTTGAACATTGGCATGTTTTCAAAGAAATTGCTAGACATAATCATGAACAAAGTCCATGGTATTGTGAGGTGATTTTTTTTACGGCGAAATGGGTTGAGAAAATTCGCCATGATCCAGCTTGGTTACCTTTTAAGTATTTTATTTTAAAACGCGTATGGGATCATACTACACATAATCGTAATCATTTTATACATGATGGTTTATGGGAATCATTTTCACGTATCTTATCAACAAGAAAAATTCGGCCAACTTCTTATGTAATGGATATGTTTAAAAATATGATTTATCTAGCACAAGGACAAAAGACTTTAACTGCATATAGTCCTGCTGATAACGATGAATCGGCCGCACCAATTAATATTATTATGAACAGTTATATTGACATATATGGGTTAAAGAAACATATTCCAACAATAATGTTACCTAAACATTTTTTAGCTGAGGGTAATCATAGTCCCGTATATTATTCACTTCAACTTCCTACCTACCTTGACTCTGTGCCAAAATCACGCGATTCCGCCAGTACAAAGCAAGATTTAAACCATTTGATTTGGCTAAAAAATACCTTTCAGCGAGAATTACTAAAAGGTAACTTAGCAATATGGGATGATAATTTAAAATATCTATTTGATAATGTTGAGTTTGATTTTTTTCATAGTGATTTTGAAGCTGATACAGAAATTAAATCTACAATTCATCTTGTAGAGGAGGACCCTCGTTTATTGTATTATCCGAAGAAACCTAACGAAATAAATGCAAGAGAATTTGCTTATCGTAGTACTTTTGTAAGAGGGTGTATTAGATTGACATGTAAGAAAAAATGATCATTTTTTATAAAGGTAAATTTTAATTTTTAGGATGTAAAATGATTAGTTTAGTTGAATCAATATATGAGCGTTACTTTTCGGATATCATGTTCGATGCAAAAAGATTTGACGGAAAAATTATCATTCTATCTCATATTTTGCCAAATCAACTAGCATTTTTTAATGCGATAGCTAAGTTTGGGGAGGTTGAGAAAATTATTGCAATACCTTACTCAACACATAATCCAACATTACAAAAATTACAAGATAATTTTCAGGTAATTACTCCATCTTTAGATGAGTTGTTAAGCGTAAGATTTTTATTTGAACAAATTAATTCCCTTATCAAGCATAATAAAATAGTAATTCATGAGGTTGGAGGATATTTTGCAAAATTATTTGACCCTAAGAATAATATATATTTAGAGAATATCCTTGGAGTAATTGAAGATACTGAGTCAGGTCATTGTTCTTATGAAAGTATCGATAATCTAGCATACCCAATCATTTCTGTTGCACGTAGCCAACTAAAAAATCCAGAAGATGCCTTAGTTGGTGGGTCATGTTTATTCTCTACTGAAAAATTAATACGAAAACTTGGGTTAAGATTAGAAGGCAAACGAACCTTGATTCTTGGCTTTGGCAAAATAGGCCGTGGTCTGGCTTATGCCTTGCAGAGACGTTCTTGTGCTGTTGCTATTTATGATACAAATCCAATTAAGAGAATTCAGGCCCTTAGCGAGGGCTTTTCTATCCCAGAGAAAAAGCAAGCATTACAAGAAGTTGATTTAATTTTTGGAGCAACAGGTAAATATTCTTTACAACTTACAGACTATCGCCATATAAAAAAAGGAGCAATGTTAATTAGTTGCAGTTCAAAGGATTTTGAATTTCAATTAACTGATATTGATCAACATTATCAAATTAACAATATTGCGGAGAATATCCAACGCTTACATAATGAAATTAACCATTTTTATTTATTAAGAAAAGGGTTACCTATAAATTTTATTGATCAGTCTGCAATAGGTCCAGTAATAGCCTTAACACAGGCCGAAATTCTTTATGCAATGAGAATGTTACTTGAAGATAATATTAGTCCTGGGTTAACCCAAATAACTGACATAAAAAAAGATTATTTAGCAAAAAAATGGTTAGATCATTTTTGCGCTAAAGAAACTGGGCATTATCTATATGAATAAATATCATTAATAGGAATATAATGAATAAAGTTAATGTGACAAACAGTATTGCTACAAATTGGTTGATCTCACTGATTAGTGCGACTTTTTTCTTTTATGTAATTATTGATTCATCAATATTCAATATAATTGGCATAGATTTACTTAAAAAATTTCATTTAACTAGTACAGAGCTAGGAAGTTTTTCTTCTATTTATTTATGGGCAAATGCTTTATGGTTATTACCAGCAGGACTATTCTATGATAAATTTCCACTTAAATCTGTTTTTTTGGGTGCTTTTATAAGTTGTTTTTTAGCAACGTTTACTTTCGCATTATCGTCACTTTTGTGGTTAGATGTAATATGTCGATTGGTCGCTGGGGCTGCCAGTGCATTTGCTTTTTTAGGCTGTTTACGTATCGTTATTCAATTATTTCCTCCTAAAAAAACTGCCTTTGCTATTGGGATTGTTATCGCAGTTGGGATGTCTGGTGGTATATTTGCGAATACCGTCTTTACTGTCCTTGTACAACATACCGGATGGAGAACAGCCTTGGCTTTATTGGGTTTTTTGGGGGTGGCATTTTTTATGCTTATCTTTATTGTCATGCGGAGCTCTATTTTTATCAAATTAGAATCGAAAAGAAGTGATGAAAAAAATATTCTTTCCTTATGGAATAAAATCACAAAGAGTATGAGTAATAAACAAAATTGGTTAATTGGTAGTTATATCGGATTATTAAATCTGCCCATAATGATGCTAGCACCGTTATGGGTTAGTTGGTATCTAATACAAGTTTATAATTTATCAATGACACAAGCTACAGCAATAACCAGCATGATATTTTTTGGTGAAATTCTTGGCTCATCAATAATTAGTTGGCTAGCAAATCAACTAATACCTAAAAAAATATTAATGTATATGGGAACGTTTCTCTCGATAACAACACTCATTTGTATTGTTTATATTCCGTTCTTAACGCAAATAGACTTATATGTTTTATTTTTTATGTTGGGATTTTTTATCAGCACACAAGTTATTGGCTATCCAATCATCGCTGAAAATAATGATGTTGAGTTGGTAAGTACGGCACAAGGAATGGTATCAACATTGGTAAATTTTATTAGTGCGACTTGCAAACCATTGTTTGGTTGGATTTTGACACTTAATTGGAGGCCTTTATATCAAAATGGAATTCCACAATATGGTTTAACTAATTACCATATTGCATTTTTATTATTGTTAATAGCATTTATATTGGCCTTGTTTTTTTGCTTGGCAATAAAAAAACCAAATAGGGAAAATAATATTGATGCAAAAAACAATCAAATGATAACTGCGAAAAACAAATATTTAGAACGTGTAGAATATTAATTTATGAAGACAATGAATGTATAATAATATGTAAGTGAAGAAGGAATTTTTTCATGTGGTTCACAATTATAGGCAGTGCGCTTCTCTTTCAGTTTTCTATTTTTCAAATGACGTTATTCAACAGTCTTTCTCATGTTTTAATGCAGCAACTACATTTATCAAATTCGCAATTCGGGTTTATTGCATCATTATATTTTTATATTGCTGCAATATCGTTAATACCTGCCGGTTTGTTATTAGATAGATACAACGTCAAACGTATTATTTGTACGATTTTCTTATTAAACTTATTGGCATTAATATGGATTTATTTCGCCCCATCTATTTTGTCAGTCAGTATGTATCGACTTTTAAGTGGTCTTAGCAATACGTTTGCATTTATTGCGTGTATGAAAATTATTAGTAAATTAGTTACCGGTAAAAAATTAAATATAGTGACTTCTGCGGTAATTGCATTTGGAATGTTGGGTGGTGTATTGCAAGTACCATTTAATATGTTAATGGCTAATATTGGTTGGCAACGTGCGTTATTAATTACGGCTATTATAGGTGGCTGTTATTGGTTACTGATGTTGTTTGGTATTCAGAATAAATTAATAGTAAATGGGAACTTGATTAAAGCTAAGCAACATAAATTTGCATTAACATCAATAAAAAACATTTTATCTAATGCCGTGAATTGGCAATGTGGTTTTTATACCGGGCTATTAAATTTACCAGTCACTTTATTGGCTGCAGCATGGGGTAGCATGTACTTAATCCAGGCTAAACATTTTACTTCGCCGCAAGCGGATTTAATTATTAGTATGATTTTTATCGGCATGATTTTGGGTTCACCCATTGTTGGTTGGATTAGCACACAGATTCTATCAAGAAAAATGACCATGATAGTGGGAGCAGTATTAGCACTCGTTACTATTTTATTTATTATGATGCCGTGGCAGTTCTCTGTTCTGCAAATGACTATTCTATTTGGGTTGTTAGGTATTTTTACTACAACACAGATCTTGAGTTACCCAATAGTAACCGAGGCAAATGCATTAACTTATACAGGCATGGCGATGAGCTTTGTGTCAGCGTTAATTTATTTTGTAGGTGCTGGATGTAGCAGTTTATTTGGTATATTTGCCAGTGCTACACCCAATACGTTAAATGCGGCATTTTTATTGGTACCGATTGCTTTTTTAATTGCGTTGAGCTTGAGTTTATTTTTAAATGATTCAGGTAGCAGTCAACAAAATCAAGTTATTTCTGATGCGTATCTTGATAAAATCGCAAAATAAAATAGTCACGACCAAATTACGATGCATCGTAATTTGGTCATATAATTATTAGTTAAAACCAAAACTTGAGATTGTTTCAATAGACTAACTTAAGATAAACCAACAATACTCATGACAAATTGATGCAGTACTTTAATAAACGGCAACATGATGATATTTAATACCCCTGTTGCTAATAAGGCTAATAAAATAATAAACCCAAATTGTTCCACTTTTTGCAACTCGTATGCCCAGCGACCAGGTAAAAAACTAGTAATAACACGACTACCATCTAATGGTGGAATGGGAATTAAGTTTAACACTAATAAGATAATATTAACTTGAATGCCAATGGCGCTCATCGCAATTAAGACTTGTGTTGTACGTAATTGTTCACCACCAACCATAAATGATATTTTGGCAATGATGGCCCACATGAATGCCATTATAAAATTAGCACCTGGACCTGCTAATGCAACCAGGGCTACATCACGTCGTTGGTGACGTAAATTTGACCAATTAACCGGTACAGGTTTAGCCCAACCAAAAATAAAACCACTGAAATAAACCATGATGGCCGGTACTAAAATAGTACCAATCGGATCGATATGCTTGATTGGGTTTAAACTCAGTCGCCCAAGCATCTTAGCCGTAGGATCACCGAACATATAAGCTGCCCAACCATGCGCCACTTCATGCAATGTAATAGCAAATAATAATGGAATTGCGTATAACAAAATTGTTTGTAAAAGGTTGAATGAGCCGAACGACATGGTGTGGTATACTCTCTTTTTTTAATAATAAAGGGATAATAACCTGCTATGACCGCTAATGCTATACGTTTTAGCAAAATGCATGGTTTGGGTAACGATTTTGTCGTTATTGATACTACCACTCAATCATTTGAGCCAACACCGACCTTAATTCGTGCGTGGGCAAATCGCCATACTGGCATTGGTTTTGATCAATTATTATTAATTACGGCGCCACCTTCGCCAAACATTGATTTTGGCTATCGTATCTTTAATGCTGACGGCTCTGAAGTACAACAATGCGGTAATGGTGTCCGTTGTTTGGCGCAATATGTTAAACAGCATGGCATGACAAATAAATCGATTATTCATGTTGCAACTAAAACCAGTAACATGCAATTACGTTATCAAGCCGATGGCCGTATTGAAGTAGATATGGGTGTCCCTCATTTCGAGCCTGCGAGTTTGCCATTTCGTTATCCAGCTAAACAATCAGGTTATGAGTTAGAAATTAATGGCGAACCAATCCACTTTGGTGCTGTCTCGATGGGGAATCCCCATATCGTTATTCCAGTAAATGACATTAATATTGCACCTGTAGAAAAATTAGGTGCAGCATTAATGATCCATCCGGCATTTCCAGAACAAGTCAATGTTGGCTTTATGCAAGTCATTACGCGAGATCATATTAAATTACGTGTTTATGAACGTGGTGCAGGTGAAACACAAGCTTGTGGTAGTGGTGCTTGTGCTGCTGTAGCCATTGGTTATAGCTGGGGATTATTAAATTCATCCGTGAACGTTGAATTATTAGGTGGTGAGTTAACGATTAATTGGGCGGGCGAGAATAACTCGATTTATATGACAGGACCAGCTCAGTTTGTATTTGATGGGGAAATTAAATGAATATCATTATTCTTGGAGCAGGGCAGGTTGGCGCGACGCTAGCAGAAAACCTGGTACGCGAAGAAAATGACATTACGGTGGTAGATATACATCCAGAAAAATTACGTGAATTACAAAATCGCCTTGATATCGGCACGGTATTAGGCTCAGGATCCTATCCAGAAATTTTACGTCAAGCAGGTGCAGAAAATGCTGATATGTTAATTGCTGTTACAAACAGCGATGAAGTAAATCTGGTTGCTTGTCAAATTGCCTACCAATTATTTCATACGCCAACCAAAATTGCGCGTGTACGTGCGCAAGAATACTTAAACGAAAGAGATGGTTTATTTGGCGAAGGACGTTTCGAGGTCGATGTATTAATTAGTCCAGAGGGATTAGTGACTGATTATGTGACACGACTAATTGAGTATCCAGGCGCTTTGCAAGTATTGGATTTTGCCGATGGAAAAGTGCAATTAGTTGCTACTCGCTCCTATTTTGGTGGCCCATTAGTTGGTAAATCATTGGGTAATCTAAAAGAATATATGCCAAAATACAGCGCTCAAATTGCCGCAATCTATCGTAGCAATCGTTCCATTCCATTAACGAATGAAACTGTTATTGAAATTGGCGATGAAGTATTTTTTGTTGCAGCAAGCACTCATATTATGGATGTGATGGCGGCATTACGACGGTTAGAAAATCCTTACAAACGCATTATGATTGCGGGCGGTGGTAATATTGGTTTTCGTCTAGCACAAAACCTAGAAAATAATTATCAAGTAAAAATATTCGAACGTAATGGTGATCGCGCACGACTTATAGCGCAGAAATTACATAAAACAATTGTGTTATTAGGAGATGCATCTGAGCGTGAATTATTAATAAATGAAAATATTGAGTTTACCGATGTCTTTTGTGCCGTGACGAATGATGATGAAGTTAATATTATGTCATGTATGCAAGCCAAGCGAATGGGTGCAAAACATGTTATGGCATTGATAACACGAACTGCATATGTGGATTTAATTGAAGGCGGCGATATCGATATCGCTATTTCACCGCAACAAGCAACTATTGGTAGTATTCTGACACATATTAGGCAGGGTGATATAGTTAATGTCCATTCATTACGTCGTGGTGCAGCGGAGGCTATTGAAGTAGTTGCTCACGGCGATCAAAAGACATCAAAAGTGGTTGGTCGTAAACTATCACAAATAAAATTACCAAAAGACACTAATATTGGGGCAATTGTACGTCAAAATAAAGTAGTGATTCCAACGGAAGAAACGGTCATTGAGTCAGATGATCATATTATTTTATTCTTAGTGGATAAGCGGCACTTAGATGAAGTAGAACGTTTATTTCAAGTAAGTGTTATTTTCGTATAGGTTATAAGAACATGAATATTTCCACGGTATTTCGTGTATTCGGTATTTTGGTGATGATTTTCAGCTTAAGCATGCTCCCACCCTTGGCGATTTCCTTATATTTCCAAGATGGGGGTTGGATAGCTTTTAGCTTTGGATTTATTATTACACTTGCTTCGGGTTTTATTTGTTGGTTTTGGTGTCGTAACGCAAAAAGTGATCTAAAGGCGCGCGATGGATTTTTAATCGTCGCCATGTTTTGGATTGTATTAAGTATTTTTGGTGCATTACCATTAATGGTGGCGCAAGATCCTAGTTTATCGTTTACGGATGCTGTATTTGAAACGGTATCTGGTTTTACGACAACAGGCTCAACAGTGTTATCTGAAATTGATTACTTACCACATGCAGTTTCTTATTATAGACAGCAGCTGCAATTTTTAGGCGGGATGGGTATTGTTGTCTTAGCCGTTGCAATTTTACCAATGTTAGGTATCGGTGGAATGCAATTATATCGAGCAGAAATTCCTGGTCCAGCTAAAGATTCAAAAATGACTCCGCGAATTACTCAAACTGCAAAAGCATTATGGTACATTTATGTTGGCCTCGTTATTTTATGTGCCTTTGCTTATTGGGCTGCCGGCATGACATTTTTTGATGCTATTGGCGAGAGCTTTGCCACCATTTCAACGGGTGGTTTCTCCATGCATGATACCAGTTTTGCTTATTATCATAGTGATACTATTTGTTTAATTGGTACTATTTTCATGTTCCTTGGAGGGACTAATTTCACGCTGCACTTTATTGCGATGCAAAAACAATCATTAGGTTATTATTGGCAAGATGAAGAGTTTCGTTTGTATGTCGGTATCGCTATATTTACAGTGCTTGTCACTATGAGCATGTTGCTAATTTATCAAATTTATCCTGATTATTGGAGTACCTTTGTTAGTGCATTATTTAATGTTGTCTCTATCATGACAACAACTGGCTTTTTATCAGCGCCGTTT